>NZ_QNUA01000010.1:0-469474 GCF_008042285.1 Bacillus sp. AR13-1 | reverse complement strand
AAGGCTTGTTTTTCTATACTATCTAAAATACGATTAGTAATAGAGAATTGAAGTATTGTTATGGACTTGCAACAACTACTATAAATTCATTATCATGGAGACAGACTGAGAAGAGAAGGAGTAATGGAAATACATGAATGAAGTAAAGCTTTCGAAACGATTAGAAGAAGTTGTGAGGGAGATTCCGGTAGGCTCTACAGTAGCTGATATTGGATCGGATCATGCGTATTTACCGTGTTATACAATTATAAATAATATTGCTACAAAAGCAGTTGCAGGAGAGGTTGTAGATGGACCGTTTCGCTCTGCACAAGCAACTGTAGCTGAAAGTGGCTTACAAGATAAAGTAGACGTTCGTAAAGGGAATGGATTAGCTGTTATAGTGCCAGGAGAAGTAGATGTTATTACGATTGCTGGTATGGGTGGAGCGTTAATTCGTGACATTTTAGAAAGTGGTAAAGAAAAATTAGAAGGTGTAACACGTTTAATCTTACAGCCGAATATTGCAGCACACCATATCCGTGAATGGTTTATTGAAAATGGATGGGAGCTTATCCGTGAGAAAATTGTAATAGAAGACGGAAAGATTTACGAGATTTTAGTCGGAGAGCGAGGAGATACTGCAGTACCTTACTCTGAAAATAAACAAGCTGAATTGTTTATGGGTCCATTTTTAATAAAAGAAAAAAGTGAAGCTTTTGTTGAAAAGTGGGAAGGGGAATTGAAAAACTTCCAAAATATTTTAAAACAGTTAGAACGTGCAGCAGAGTCTGAAGAGACAAAAGCGAAGCGTGCAGAAGTAGAAGCGAAAATGAAAATGATAGGAGAGGTTTTATCATGAGTAAAATTCCGAATGGTCATGAAATTATTTCTTTGTTTGAAGGTATGTATCCGAAGCATTTAGCGATGGAAGGGGATAAGATTGGCTTACAGATTGGAGCGCTTAATAAACCTGTCCAGCACGTATTAATCGCGTTAGATGTAACTGAGGAAGTTGTGGACGAGGCGATCCAATTAGGAGCGAATATCATTATAGCGCACCATCCTTTAATCTTTAATCCATTAAAAGCGATTCATACAGATAAGGCGTACGGAAGAATTATTGAAACGTGTATTAAAAATGATATTGCGGTTTATGCCGCACATACAAATGTAGATATTGCTAAGGGCGGGGTAAATGATTTACTTGCTGATGCGTTAGGGTTACAAAATACAGAAGTATTAGCTCCTACATATGCAGAAGAAATGAAAAAAATTGTTGTATTTGTTCCAGTAACCCATGCAGAAGAAGTGCGCAAAGCTCTTGGAGATGCGGATGCAGGTCATATCGGTAATTATAGCCACTGTACGTTCGGTAGCGAAGGGGTAGGTACGTTTATCCCTCAAGAAGGTACAAATCCTTATATCGGAGAAACTGGGCAGTTAGAACGTGTGGAAGAGATACGTGTCGAAACGATTATTCCAGCTTCATTACAAAGAAAGGTTATTAAAGCGATGTTGGCAGCCCATCCATATGAAGAAGTGGCATATGATGTATATCCGCTTGATAATAAAGGTGAAACATTAGGTCTTGGTAAAATAGGGTATTTACAAGAAGAAATGACGCTTGAGCAGTTTGCTTTACATGTGAAACAATCATTACATGTAAAGGGTGCAAGAGTTGTTGGAAAGTTAGATGATAAGGTGCGTAAAGTAGCTGTACTTGGTGGTGACGGTAATAAATATATAAACCAAGCGAAATTTAAAGGAGCAGATGTATATGTAACAGGTGATATGTATTATCATGTTGCTCACGATGCGATGATGATTGGTTTAAATATAGTCGATCCAGGACATAACGTTGAAAAAGTAATGAAGCAAGGTGTACAAAAACAATTGCAAGAAAAAGTAGATGTGAAGAAATTCAATGTACACATTCACGCTTCGCAGTTACATACAGATCCATTCACATTTGTATAAGAAAAATAAAAACCGTTGCTCATGTAGGCAACGGTTTTTATTATTGTTCTTTTTTCACTTTTACACGAGGTAGTATCTTTTGAAGTGGTACTTTTCGAATTCTTTCCCATGTAGCTGGATTCATTGGGTCATATTGATCTAAGAAAGCAATAACTTCTTTTGTAATTGGCGTTGGAGTAGAAGCACCTGCTGTAACAGCTACGTTTTCTACACCTTGTAGCCATTCTAATTGGATTTCACTTACGTCTGCAACGCGGTATGCTGTCGTACCAGCGATTTCTTGTGATACTTGTGCTAAACGGTTTGAGTTGTTACTTTTCGGATCACCGACAACAATTGTTAAATCTGCAACATCAGCTTGTTTAGCGACAGCTTCTTGGCGAACTTGAGTTGCTAAACAAATTTCCTTGTGGAATTCTGCTGTTGGGAATTTTTTCTGAATGTCCTCCATTAAATGTTGAACATCCCATTGACTCATTGTTGTTTGATTCGTAACTAAAATTTTATCCGTTGGAATTTCTAGTGTTTTTAAATCATCAGCTTTTTCGATAAGGTGAACGATATCAGGTGCGATACCAACTGCGCCTTCTGGTTCTGGATGATTTTTTTTGCCGATATAAATGACATGGTATCCTTCAGCTTTCTTTGCTTCGATAAGGTCATGTGTTTTTGTAACATCTGGACAAGTTGCATCAATTGTCGTTAAACCTTTTTCTTTTGCACGTTGTTTAACTTCTGGAGAAACACCGTGTGCAGTGAAAATAACAGTACCAGAATCGATTTTATCTAAAATTTCTAATCGACTTGGACCGTCTAATGTAATGATGCCATCCTCTTCGAAAGCATCTGTGACATGCTTATTGTGAACAATCATACCTAAAATATAAATGGGTCTCGGTAATGATTTATCTAATGCGGCGTTACGTGCAATAACCATTGCGTCAACAACACCGTAGCAATAACCACGAGGGGAAATTTTAACAATCTTCATGTGAGTAATCCTCTCCTTCTAAACAAGGGATACTTTTGTGCATAGTCCATTACATTATAAAGGAGGAGTGGATAGAAAACAAAGGATTGTTACACATATAGTTTTGGTTTTGTTGCTGATTGTTGAACGGGTTCTTTCGGAACCTCTTTTTCTATTACCGGTTCAAGCACTATTTTTTTTCGTTTCCTTTTTGGAGGTGGAGGAGGTGGAGTTGCTACCTCAACCTGTTCTGTTGCATCTTCAGTTTGATTTTCTTCCGTACTTTTTCCAGAGGTGAGGATTTTAACAATGCTTGGTAGACTACGCATAATGGGACCGTACTGTTCGACAACAGGACCGACAGATTGCACGACTTGAGATACTTTTTCGATATTATTTATCATATTAGTTGGGTTCGAAATTAAATTTGAAAAAAAACTACCGATGCCGCTGCTAGATGCCGCTGCAGTTGTAGCTGACGCAGCACCACGTGTATCATTTGATTCATACATTTGAGGTGGTATCATCTGCTCTGGATATTGCTGCATGTATGGCTGATATTGTTGTGTATATTGTTGTGTATATTGTTGTTGGTATGGCTGTTGCTGTTGATATTGGGGCGGCGGTTGTTGGTGCATCATCGGTGGCCCTTCCATTTGTCGATAAGGAGGGACCATTTGCATGAAAGGTTCGGTTGGATCGTGTTTTTTAAAGAGTTTAGCAAGGAAACCTTTCTTTTTTTGAGCCATCGGTGGTAGTTGTGGAATCGGATATGGTGTGTAAGATTGTTGTCCTCGATTCGGATACATTTGTCTTATAGGGGATTTCGGAAACATGTGGGAAATCCTCCTTTCTTCAGTTAGGTATATACACATACAATATGCAATGGAAGGAAAGAAGGTTAGTTTTTGAGATAAAAACCTAAACTAAAGATGGATTTTACTTGTAGATTTCGATATAATGTAGACTTGACTGATTTGTGCGCAGTAGAAATTTTAGAAAGAAGGTGTAACTTATGACACTACAAACTTTTACACAGTATGATTTTAAACCATTTTTAATAGATGCAGTTCGTGAACTACGCTTTACAGAGCCAACAGGAATTCAAAAGAAAATTTTCCCGGTCGTGAAAAAAGGTGTGAGTATAATTGGACAATCCCAAACTGGTTCTGGGAAAACACATGCATACTTACTTCCTACATTAAACAGAATTGATGCAAGTCGTGAAGAGGTACAACTTGTTATTACAGCGCCTACTCGTGAGTTAGCACAACAAATTTACGAAGAAATTGTGAAACTAACAAAGTTCTGTGCAGAAGATCAAATGATTACAGCACGCTGTTTAATTGGTGGAACTGATAAACAACGATCAATTGAAAAGTTGAAAAAACAACCTCATATTGTAGTTGGAACGCCAGGACGTATTAAAGATTTAGTAGAAGAAAAGGCGCTATTTGTTTATAAAGCGGATACTATTATTGTCGATGAAGCGGACTTAATGCTTGATATGGGATTCATTCAAGATGTAGATAAAATTGCGGCACGTATGCCTAAAAATCTGCAAATGTTAGTTTTCTCTGCAACAATTCCTCAAAAATTAAAACCATTTTTGAAGAAATATATGGAGAATCCAGAACATATTCATATTAATCCGAAGCAAGTTGCAGCAGGAAATATTGATCATTACCTTGTGCCTTCAAGACACCGTAATAAAACTGAATTAGTGAAAAATATGCTACTTCAATTTAAACCATATTTAGCAATTGTCTTTACAAACACAAAGAAGAAGGCTGACGAAGTAGCCGATGGATTAGCAGAACGTGGATTAAAAGTAGGGCGTATACACGGTGATTTATCACCACGTGATCGTAGAAAAATGATGAAACAAGTTCGTGATTTAGAGTTCCAATACATTGTCGCAACAGATTTGGCGGCACGCGGTATTGATATTGAAGGAATTAGCCATGTTATTAACTATGAACTTCCACCAGATTTAGATTTCTTCGTTCACCGTGTTGGAAGAACTGCACGTGCGGGTCATTCAGGTATTGCAGTGACGATTTATGATCCAGCAAATGAAGAAGCGTTAGATAGTTTGGAAAAACAACGTCATATCGAGTTTAAACATGTAGATTTACGCGGAGATGAATGGGCGGATTTAGGTGACCGTCGTCGTCGTAAGAGCCGTAAAAAACCAAGTGATGGACTAGATGTTATGGCAACAAAAGTTGTTAAGAAGCCGAAAAAAGTAAAACCAAACTATAAACGAAAACTTGCAACAGAACGTGACAAAGTGAAGAAAAAATATAGCAATAAAAAAAGATAAGGGATTTCCCTTATTTTTTTTTATTTCACTGCTTGAGAGAAAGTCGATTAATGTAGACTAATAATTAGTGAGGGGTAGAAAAAACGTTGACTAAAGTTTCGCTTTATTGGGTTAATTTAAGTATAGAGTTCAGATTGTTTGAATAGTACGTTTATTTTATGTAGTGCCTTTTGTGTGAACAAACAATTCGCTACATATTTCTACAAATTATGCTATCATTATATCTATTGTATATTGAAGAGGTGATTGTATGTTAAAGATTGGATCTCATGTTTCTATGAGTGGTAAGAAAATGTTATTAGCAGCAAGTGAAGAGGCTGTTTCATACGGTGCAACGACGTTTATGATTTATACAGGTGCACCGCAAAATACACGAAGAAAACCAATTGAAGAATTGAACATAGAAGCAGGAAGAAAACATATGGAACTAAACGGTATTGAAGAAATTATCGTACATGCGCCATACATTATTAATCTTGGGAATACGACGAAGCCAGAAACATTCCAATTAGGTGTAGACTTCCTTCGCATGGAAATTGAAAGAACATCGGCATTAGGTGTAGCGAAACAAATCGTTCTTCACCCAGGTGCGCACGTTGGTGCAGGAGCAGATGCTGGTATTCAACAAATTATTAAAGGGCTTAATGAAGTATTAACGCCAGAGCAGACGGTTAACATTGCGTTAGAAACGATGGCAGGAAAGGGAACGGAATGCGGTCGTAGCTTTGAAGAAATTGCGAAAATTATTGATGGTGTGAAATATAATGAAAAACTATCTGTATGTTTTGATACGTGTCATACGCATGATGCAGGTTATGACCTTGTAAATGATTTTGACGGTGTGTTAAACGAATTTGATAAAATTGTTGGGATAAATCGTTTACAAGTACTTCATATTAACGATAGCAAAAATGTACGCGGAGCTGGAAAAGACCGTCATGAAAATATTGGTTTGGGTCATATTGGCTATAAGGCATTGCATCAAATTGTGCATCACCCACAACTTACGCACGTACCAAAAATTCTTGAAACGCCGTATGTAGGTGAAGATAAAAAAGATAAGAAGCCACCATATAAATTAGAAATCGAAATGCTGAAAAATGGTACTTTTGATGAAGGAATTCTTGAAAAAATTAAAGAGCAATAAGGAGGGGATTTTCCCCTCCTTATTTTAATAGCTGCTGAAATAAAATATTTACTTGTTGGGCAGTGGCAGGAGTAGTTACTTTAGCGATTTGTTTTAACAAATCTAGTCGCTCGGTATTATCGTAAATGTTAATGTTTTTCCCTTTCATAAGTAAAACGATTTTATCAGCTTGTGCAGTTGTGATTGGAACTTCGTATTCTTTACTATATTTCAATAGTTCTTTTGTAGAAATATGATTTAATTTTTTGTTCACAATTTGTTTAATGAGGTTCATCGTGTTGTCCTCCTTCACACGTTCTTCTATCGAAATATATGTAAGCATAGCTTGTACATATTCGTATCAAGGTGCATTTTTTCAATGGGGAAAAGAAGCTTATGTTATAATATAAGAACAAAACTATAGATAAAGAGTATAAGGAGGACTTATGGAAAAAAAGCAACATCGAAAAGAAAGTGTTATTCATCTTGTATATCGTTTAGTTATGATTGTCTTTGGGGCAGCGTGTGCGGCGGTAGCGATTGAACTGTTTTTAATGCCAAATAAAATTATTGATGGTGGAATTATTGGTATTTCTCTTATATTAGATTATCTTACTCCTAATATTTGGTGGTTAAGCTTTTCTACTTTAGTTGTTATCCTCAACATTCCTTTTATGTACTCCGGGTATAAGCAAATTGGAAAAACATTCATGTTATCTTCAGCATTTGGAATTGTAGCTTTAGCATTTATTGAATCAACGTTGCATGCTATCCCGCCATTTACAACAGAGCCGATTTTAGCAACAGTTTTCGGCGGTCTTATTTTAGGGATTGGTGTAGGACTTGTTATTCGTCATGGTGGATCGTTAGACGGGACCGAGATTATGGGAATTCTATTAACGAAGAAATTACCGTTTTCTGTTGGTGAATTCGTAATGTTTGTGAACTTATTCATTTTTGCATGGGCAGCATTTGTTTTTGGTGTTGAACAAGCGATGTATTCTGTTATGACGTACTATATCGCATTCAAAACAATTGATACGGTAATTCAAGGATTAGACGAAACGAAAGCAGTTTTAATAGTATCGGATCAATATGAGGAAGTATCAAATGCGATTTTACACCGCCTTGGTCGTGGAACAACAAAACTTGTTGCTAAAGGTGGCTATACAGATAAAGAAAAAGAAGTTATTTATGCAGTTGTAACACGTCTGGAAGTGACGAAGTTAAAATCAATTGTGCATGAAATTGATGAAAACGCATTTGTTACGATTATGAATACACAAGAGACAAATGGTGGTAAGTTTAAATCAGCAATTCACTAAAAAGTTAATTGTAATATCTTTTGAAAGCAGAGAATTATTCTCTGCTTTTTGTTATAATAATAAGGTTTCTTGAAATAAAGAATATATTTTAGGCAGATTGGTTTACAACTATAATAAGCTGTACTATAATTCAAATAGAGATAAATCGGAATCATTCTGAATTAAAATAGGTGAGATGCTATGAATAATATATTGGAAATAGAAGGATTAACGTTTCGGTATGAAGATCGCAACGTGTTAGAAGATATTAATTTGCAAGTTCCGAAGGGAGCTTTTTTAGGTTTAGTTGGACCGAATGGTTCAGGGAAATCGACTTTACTTAAATGCTTATTGGGTGTTTTAAAACCAAAGCAAGGAAGTATTAGATTGTTTGGCATTGATAGTAAGAAATTTAAAGAGTGGAATAAAGTTGGTTATGTATCCCAAAAGGCAAGTAGCTTTAACTCAGGTTTCCCGGCAACTGTTTTCGAGGTTGTTTCAATGGGGCTCGTTTCGAAAAAAGGGCTTTTTCGCTTTTTTACGAAAGACGATAATGCGAAAGTAGAAAAAGCGATTGCTGATGTAGGTATGAGCGAGTTTCGAGGTCGCAACATTGGAGAACTTTCTGGTGGACAACAACAGCGTGTATTTATTGCTCGTGCACTTGTAAGTGATCCGGAATTGCTTATTTTGGACGAGCCTACTGTTGGGATTGATGTGAAAAATGTGGCAAGTTTTTATGAGATACTAGAGGATTTAAACAAAAGATTGGGAATTACGTTAATTCTTGTTACGCACGATATGGGTGCTGTAACAGAGAAGGTGACGCATGTTGCATGTTTGAATCAGCATTTACATTTCCATGGGAATGTAGAGAAATTCCGAGAGTTAGAAGATGCAGAAATGTCGATTTTATATGGACATCATGTTCATCGCTTAGAACATGAACATGGGCATCACGGGAGGATATAATGATACAGGATTTTTTACAATATGATTTTTTACGTAATTCCTTATACGCTGGTATTTTAATAGGGCTTGTCGCACCGCTTATCGGCGTGTTCGTTGTAATTCGCCGCATGTCGCTTATTGCGGATGCATTAAGTCATGTGACGTTATCAGGAATTGCAGCGAGTTTATTACTTGAAAAGACAATCTTTACCGGTGGGTTTTTAAACCCTTTATATATGGGGATGTTTTTTTCAATCGGTGGAGCATTGCTAATTGAAAAATTACGTACTGTATATAAACATTATCAAGAGTTAGCAATCCCGATTATACTTTCAGCAGGGATGGGGATTGGAGTTATCTTCATCTCACTTGCTAATGGATTCAATACGGATTTATTTAGTTATTTATTTGGTAGTGTAAGTGCTGTAACAAGTGCGGATTTAATTATTATTGGTATAGTAGCAATTGTTGTTATTGCGACGATTGTTTTATTATACAAAGAGTTGTTTTTACTATCATTTGATGAGGAATACGCTGTATCAACCGGTTTAAGTGCAAAGTGGATTCACTTTATCTTCATTATATTAGTTGCTCTTGTAATTGCGGTATCAATGCGTGTTGTAGGTGTTCTTCTCGTATCATCTTTAATGACGTTACCAGTTGCAGCAAGTATTCGTATTGCAAAAGGATTTAAACAAACAATTTTCTTTTCCATTTTATTTGGTGAAATTGCAGTAATTGGTGGAATGTTTGCTTCGTATCAACTTGATTTAGCTCCAGGTGGTACAATTGTTATGATAGCGGTTCTTATTTTAATTGGTGCAATTTTATGGAAAAAGAAAAAAACTGCATAAAGTAGGGATAGGTATGAATCTAACAGAAGCTTTACGCCTAATGAAGGAAAAGGGATACAAACATACAGGGAAAAGGGAAGAAATGCTGAGATTATTCGCAGCTCATAATCGTTATTTAACTGCGAAAGATGTTTTAGAGCATATGAAGGGTGATTATCCAGGACTTAGTTTTGATACGATTTATCGTAACTTAACGGTTTTTGCTGAAGTCGGTGTTTTAGAGAAAACGGAATTAAATGGTGAAAAGCATTTCCGTTTTACATGCTCCATTATGGAACATCATCATCATTTCATTTGTTTAGATTGTGGTGGTACAAAAGAGATTAATTCCTGCCCGATGGATTTTATGAATAAAGATTTTAAAGGTTATGAGGTAACGGGGCATAAGTTTGAAATATATGGTCGTTGCCCAAAATGTGCAAAATGAGAGGGCTCGTCAGTTATATAACTGACGAGTTTTTAATTTGAATGTAAAAAAAGGTTGCTCACAAAAATTGTGGCAACCTTCTTTTTATTGTTCTTGTTTTTCTTTTTCTCGTTCGGCAGCCATTTCAGCAGCGATTACATCAATTTCTTTTTTCAGTTCTTCTACCATTGTTTCTTCTGGTACTTTACGAACGACTTGCCCTTTACGGAATAATAAACCTTCTCCGCGTGCACCGGCAATACCGATGTCAGCTTCACGAGCTTCACCAGGACCGTTTACGGCACAGCCGAGTACTGCAACCTTAATTGGAACTTTAAGTGTGGAGATGTATTCTTCGACTTCATTAGCAATGCTAATTAGGTCGATTTCAATACGACCACAAGTTGGACAAGAAATAAGTGTTGCGGCATTAGATGCAAGACCGAATGATTTTAATAGTTCACGTGCAACTTTTACTTCTTCAACTGGATCAGCGCTTAAAGAGATACGAAGTGTATTTCCGATGCCTTTACTTAAAATTGCTCCAAGACCGGCGGCGCTTTTTACAGTCCCAGCAAACAATGTTCCTGATTCTGTAATACCTAAATGTAATGGATAATCAAAAGCGCGAGCAGCTTTTTCGTATGCTTCAATTGCTAAGTTAACATCAGAGGCTTTCATTGATACGATAATATCGTGGAAATCTAAGTCCTCTAAAATTTTAATATGGTGCAGTGCGCTCTCGACCATACCATCAGCAGTTGGATATCCATACTTTTCTAAAATATGACGTTCTAATGAGCCGGCATTTACACCGATACGGATTGGAATGCCACGCTCTTTCGCTGCATTTACAACAGCTTCTACTTTATGGCGACGTCCAATGTTACCTGGATTGATACGTACTTTATCAATGCCGCCTTCGATTGCTTTTAAAGCAAGGCGGTAATCAAAATGAATATCAGCAACAAGTGGAATGTTGATTTGTTTTTTAATATCAGCAATAGCATTTGCTGCGCGTTCGTCTGGAACAGCAACACGAACAACTTGACAGCCAGCTTCTTCTAAACGTTTAATTTCAGCAACTGTAGCCTCAACATCATGCGTTTTTGTTGTCGTCATACTTTGTATAATTAATTCATTGTTACCGCCAATTGTTAAATTACCGACTTTAACTGGACGTGTTTTTGTGCGTTGAGTCATTTCATTCACGAATTGATCGCTCTCCTTATAAAAGAAGTTTCTTATTTTAGTCCCTTACATCAATGATAGTATGTGTGAGAAAGGGCTATAGAAACCAAAGTACTCGGTTTCACTTTTACTATTGTATCAGCGCCTTTATGTAATTGACAAGGATTAAGTGATTGCTTATTGATATAAGGGGAATTTATAAGACTTTCCAACTTGGATTTTTGTAGCAGATGTATTTTTATTTAATTGCTTAAAATCATCAATTACTTTTTCAATAGAAGGAATTTTTTTCTTATTAATCGCTTCTGTAATAGAAAGAACTGTATCGCCAGTTTTTACTTCGATTGCTTTATAAGCTGTATCCGTTTCTTTTTCTTTTTCTGTTTCTTTCTCTTTATTTTGTTTTGTATCTGTATTTTCTTTTTTTATCGTTTGGGCAGCAGATGTTTTTTTGTATGAACTTAACATCGGTAAAGTACCGATTTTTATGTCGTAATAAAATATATAACCGAGGACAAGCACGAATAAGAGTACACCTAATCTCTTCATATCCTTCACTCCTTTGCTAGGAATATATGCTTGTCCAAAAAAAAAATGCCTATTTAGGCATTTTTTTATAGTTCTTGTTTTTCTTTCGGCTTTGGAACTTCTTTAATTGTTAAGTATAGAACGATTAAAACAACTGCAATGTAAATGAATGTTGCGCCAGGTACGTTTATTTTGCATAAATCCATAATCATAAAGAAGATTGTTGGAATTGTGTAGCTGTAAGCAGTTAATGTCCAAACTTGTTTATAAGATAATTTGCGTTGACCGCTCATCGCAGAACCGATGAAGGCAAGCAATGTAACTCCTACAAAGGTAATAAATAATTGGAACAAGTACAGTAAGAACCCAATAACGAATAATAAGATTGGATAAATACTGTCAAATAACGAAATGAAATCTTGTAAATCTTTTTTCTCAAGAGATGCGCCTAATAAGTCATTATAGGAGTATGTTTGTGTTTGACCATTCCCCATGGAGACTACTTTATCTTTTAAAACAAATAAACCTGTTTTATTTTGATATTTTTCTAAGTCTGTTGAATTTGGATCAAATACGAAAAGGGCATTTCCATCTTCTTTTTCGATAGGTTGATCAATATCAGCTGTTAGCTCGCCATTTTCAATTTTAAAATCAGGTAAATCTTTTTCGATTACTTTATTTACCATGTTAACACCATCTTGAATAACGCTACCGTACAAGAAAGTTCTTGGAATAGTAGTGATTAGGCAAAGAAGCATAATATACAAAATGGTTTTACCGATTTTTTGAAAACGGAAAAGCGCCATATCTTTAGGCGAATATACGCTTTTTGCTAGCTGTGTAAAAATGGACATAGATTCACTTCCTTTATGTATGTATAAAATCATTGTAACGTACGAATCTAGAGAAGCTCAAGATATATTATATTCACATATAGTAGAGAGGACTAAATTCCTTCTTATTAATTTACTTCTTTTAGTAGAGAAAAATACAATTGACACTTTTCTTTCGTATATGGTAAATTTATCTTACATTTTTCAAACGATATATCCGATTGGAATTTAGTTGTTTTTAATGGTACATACATAATCGTGGACCCTTAGCTCAGTTGGTTAGAGCAGACGGCTCATAACCGTCCGGTCGTAGGTTCGAGTCCTACAGGGTCCATATCCATTTCATATGTTTATTATGTCAGCAGGAAGCTTCCTTGTAGAAGGAAGCTTTTTTTCGGAATATATGAGCATTTTAATTGAAAAGAAGTGGGAATTTTGCTACTTTAATGATAGCAAGACAAAGCGATTTATTTGTTTGCACCCTATGGCAATTAGGGTAGAATGAAGTTGTAGGTCACATATGTAGTGACAATACATAAACCGGGAGGAATATAACAATGGCAAAACACGAATTACCAAATTTACCTTATGCGTATGATGCTTTAGAACCTCACTTTGATAAAGAAACAATGAACATCCATCATACAAAACATCACAACACGTATATTACAAACTTAAACGCTGCTTTAGAAGGTCATGCAGAATTAGCTGACAAAAGCGTTGAAGAATTAGTTGCAAACTTAAACGAAGTACCTGAAGCAATCCGTACAGCAGTACGTAACAATGGTGGCGGACATGCTAACCATACATTCTTCTGGACAATCCTATCTCCAAACGGCGGGGGACAACCAGTAGGCGAACTTGCAACTGCGATTGAAGCGAAATTCGGTAGCTTCGATGCATTCAAAGCAGAATTCGCAAAAGCTGGCGCAACTCGCTTCGGTTCTGGTTGGGCTTGGTTAGTAGTAAACAATGGTGAGTTAGAAGTAACAAGCACTCCAAACCAAGATTCTCCTCTAACTGAAGGTAAAACTCCAGTTATCGGTTTAGATGTTTGGGAGCATGCTTACTACTTAAATTACCAAAACCGTCGTCCTGACTACATCGGTGCATTCTGGAACGTTGTAGATTGGAACGTTGCTGAAAAACTTTACCAAGAAGCAAAATAATTAAAGTTAATACAGCTAGAAAAAAGCTAGGGGGTTTTCTCCTAGCTTTTTTCTATGTTCTCCTTTTACATAATTGAGCTTGTTTTTGGAAGACTAGAACATGAAGTAAAGGAGAGTTGTGTATGAAGTGGAAACATGTAATCGGTGATGTTGAAGTGAATCGGGATTTAGTATTATTGCTCGTTATAGGAGGTTTATACACGCTCGCAATTTCTTTATCGAATACGTTTGTAAACATTTATTTATGGAAGCAAACACAAAATTATGTGAATCTGGGCTTGTATAATTTGGCCAGCGTTGTATTGCAGCCTCTAACATTTCTTGTGGGCGGGAAATTAGCGAAACGTATTGATCGCTCGATTTTATTGAGAATCGGTGTAGGCACGTTAGCTGTTTTTTTTATCGTCGTTTTAGTAGCGGGAAAAAGTGCATCTCACTATATTTTATTAATGGGAGCCCTTTTAGGAGTTGGTTACGGTTTTTATTGGCTCGCTTTTAACTTGTTAACATTTGAGATTACAGAACCAGAAACAAGAGATTTTTTTAACGGTTTTCTAGGACTTCTTACATCGTTCTCTGGAATGATTGGACCGATAGCAGCAGGATATACAATTTCACGTATGGAAAAATGGAGTGGTTATACTGTCGTTTTCTTCCTCTCGTTAATGCTATTTGCGGTTGCAGTCGTTCTAAGCTTTTTTTTATCGAAGAGGGAATGTGAAGGACGCTATGAAATTGTGCAAGTATTGAAAGAGCGGCAAGTTGATGAAAACTGGGGAAGAATTACGCGCGCTCATTTCTTCCAAGGTTTGAGAGAGGGAACGTTTATTTTCGTTATTTCGGTATATGTCTATTTAGCATCTGGTAGCGAGTTAGCACTAGGGAAATATAGTTTAGTGAATTCTGCAGTATCATTTGTATGCTATTATTTAGTTGCTCGTATGTTAAAGAAAGAATGGCGAAAAAAAGCAATTTTACTTGGCGGTATTATTTTATACGCGGTTGTATTTTTAGTTATTTTTAATGTTACATATACGAAATTACTTATTTATGCAGCATGTATTGCGGTTGCATATCCTATTTTACTCGTTCCGTACGGCTCCATGACATACGATGTAATTGGTAGAGCAAAACAGGCGAGAGAATGGCGTGTAGAATATATAGTGGTCAGGGAATTATGGTTAAATGCTGGAAGAATTTGTTCCATTTTAAGTTTTTTATGTGCTGTCATATTTTTTCCGCCTGAAAAAAGTTTACCTTTCTTACTATGTATTTTAGGAGCTGGACATTTCCTTATTTATTTTGCAGTTAAAAATGTCAAATATGATGAGGGGAATGTGAACAAAACCAGTGTTGTAGCGCAAGGGAGCACACAGAATCAAACTGAACCAGAAGGTTAACTTATCGCGTGTTTTATGCTAGAATAGAAAAAGATGTAAGACAGCAGTGAGGGCACCTGTATGAAGGTGTCCCTTTCACATTACATAGCTGTTGGTAGAGGGGGTTTGTATGAGCAAGAAGCAGAAAAAGAACCAGACAAAGAAAAAAAACCACGTTCCCTTTCGGTTAAACGTGTTGTTTTTTTGCGTGTTTTTAATGTTCTCCGCGGTTATTGTAAGGCTTGGATACGTACAAATTGTTCGTGGTGAGGAATATAAAAATGAAGTTGAGAAAAAAGAAAATTCAACGATAAGCAATCCTGTACCACGCGGGAAAATATTTGATCGTAATGGAGAAGCGGTCGTAGATAATGAGCCTATTCGTACAATTACATTTACAAAAATGAAGGGATCAACTGCAGCAGATCGCTTAGAAACGGCGAAAAAGTTAGCAGATTTAATTGAAGTCCCAACAGATAAGTTAACAGATCGCGATAAGAAAGATTATTGGCTTGCTTTACATAAAGAAGAAGCAGAAGCAAAAATCACAAAAAAAGATCGTGAAGATTTTAAAGCGAATAAAATTGAAGATAAAGAACTAGATGAACGTCAACGAAATCGTGTAACAGAAGAAGAGATTAATCAATTGTCAGCAAAAGATTTAGAAATATTGGCGATCAAAAGTAAGATGGAAAGCGGATATGCAATGACGCCGCAAATCGTTAAAAAAGGTGCAACAGAAGAAGAATACGCGATTATTAGTGAAAATTTGGCAAAATTGCCAGGTGTAGATACAAATGTCGACTGGGAACGAAAATATAAGTATGATGATATGTTCCGAAGTGTACTTGGTGGTGTAACTTCTTCTGATGAAGGGTTACCGAGAGAAAGATTAGATTACTATCTTGTTCGTGATTATAATCGTAATGATCGCGTAGGAAAAAGTTACCTTGAGCAACAGTACGAAGATAGTTTACACGGCACAAAAGCTGAAGTTAGAAATGTTACAGATAAAGATGGTAATATTTTAGAAACTATTAATGTGTCACAAGGACAACGAGGTAACGACCTGAATTTAACAATCGATATGGAATTACAAAAGCGCGTAGAAGAAATTCTTACGAAAAACTTAATGAGATTTAAAGGGAGCGAACCTCTTTTAGACCGTGCATTCGTTGTAATGATGAACCCGAAAAATGGTGAAGTTTTATCTATGGCGGGGAAACAATTAGTGGATAAAGACGGCGAAACGAAAGTAGAAGATTTTGCATTAGGAACGATGACGAGTTCGTATCCGATGGGTTCAACTGTAAAAGGTGCGACAGTACTTACGGGATATCAAACTGGCGCGATTCAACCTGGATCTGTACAGTTAGATGAACCAATTAAATTAAAAGGTACACAAACAAAATCATCATGGAAAACGATGGGATACATTAATGACCTGACAGCGTTAAAAATGTCTTCAAACGTTTATATGTTTAAAACAGCGATGAATATCGCTGGGGTTCCATATGTGCGAGGCGGTACGTTAGATATACCACAAAAATCATATGATACTATGCGTTACTATTTCGGTCAATTTGGACTTGGTGTAAAAACTGGCATTGATTTACCGAATGAAACGGCTGGACAAAGAGGTAGAACAGATCAGATACCAGGTTTCTTATTAGATTTATCAATTGGACAGTATGATACGTATACACCACTTCAATTAGCACAATATATTTCGACGATTGCGAATGGTGGATATCGTATGCAACCGCAAGTTGTAAAGGAAATACGTCAGCCATCGGCGAAGCCAGAGGAAGTTGGAAAAGTTGTTCAATCAATGGAACCGAAAGTATTAAATCGCATTGATATGCCTGAATCGCAAATTAAACGTGTACAAGAAGGATTTAGACAAGTGTATAACGATACAGGTGGTACAGCTACAAAATACTTTGCAGGCGCACCATATAAAGCAGCTGGGAAAACAGGTACAGCTCAAACTGTATATGGCGGAGATAAAGAGATTGGTAGAAATGCAAAAGGTGAGCGTCGTGAAACATATAATTTAACATTAGTAGGTTATGCGCCACTTGAAGATCCAGAAGTAGCATTTTCTGTTGTTGTACCATGGGTACATGATGATAAAACAGGAATTAACGGATATATTGGTCGTGAAATTATGGATGCTTATTTTGAGTTAAAACAACAAGCAATAACTGGTGAAGCTCCAAAAGATGAAAAAGAGAAAAAAAATAAAAATCAAGATGATGAATAAAAAAGTTGTAAAAAAAGCACACTATCTGAAAAGATAGTGTGCTTTTTTTTATGCCTTACGCATATGGTTTAGTAAATGTGGACAAGCATAAAATATTGAAAAAACATGTAGTTTCAAAAACGATGAACACAACAAGATTAGTGCATACGCTCTAAGTTTGTCTTGTGTGATAGGCGATAGCAGTTTTATCCCGCGTTTGAGGGCGGTAAAACTCCCACCTCAAAATTCAGCTGGAGCAAAGAAGTTAGGTGGGAGCCCTGCTGCCCGTAAACGCCCGATTGGTGAGGGCTAATAATCAGTGGGGGGATGAACAAAACCCCCACTGATTAAAGTTTCGCTTTATGGATGATTAGAAAATTTCCTGCATCTAAAGTACAAAAGTGAAAATAAAGTTTGTGTATACAGTTGTTTTTGTGGGACTTTACAAAACTTTTACAAATAATTAAAACCGAATTAATAGTTTAGCAGTATTCTTATATCTGTAATCCTGTTATTTCCGGTTACTTCTAGGAGGAAGAACACGTGAAATGGATGAGCGCATCGATTAAAGTTTTGACATTATCGACATGTTTCCTTTGTTTTAATATGTCTACTGCATTCGCTACAAATGAAATGGGAGAAGTGAGAGTTGATGGATCCTCAACGGTTTTCCCCATTATAGAGGCAGTAGCAGAGGAATATACAAAGGCCCATCCAAACGTGAAAATTTCTATTAGTATTTCTGGGACAGGGGGAGGATTTAATCGTTTCAGTAAAGGAGAAGTAGATATAAACAATGCTTCGAGATTGATGAAACCGGTAGAAGAAAATGCAATGCAGAAAAAATTCATTCAATTTACACCATTTGAGGTTGCTTATGACGGTCTAACGATTGTTGTGAATCGTCAAAATACGTGGGTAAACAATATGACGATAGACGAGTTACGTCTATTATGGAGTGAAAATGGAAGATTGAAACGATGGTCACAAATTCATTCATCATGGCCTCGTGAACAAGTTAAATTTTATGCGCCAGGCGTAGACTCTGGTACTTATGATTATTTCCAAAATGTTGTCTTACAAAATAATCGCCTTGTAAAAACGGTTTCTTTGTCTGAAGACGATCAAGTTATTATGCAAGGGGTAATGAATGATAAAAATGCCATTGCTTTTGTAGGATATGCTTATTATATGGCCAATCGAGATAAGGTAAAAGCAATACAGGTGGATGGTGTATTTCCAACGAAAGAGACCATTCAGTCGGGTACGTATAAGCCATTATCTAGGCCGCTATTTACGTATGTGAATCATGCATCTATCAGAAATAAAATTAATGTAGCAAATTATGTTGAGTTTATGATTAAGCATGTTGGAAGCCTTGCTGAAGAGGTCGGATATGTAAAATTACCAAAAGAAAAATATAATGAACAGCTGCGAATGTTAACAGAAATAAAAAGGTAATGTCAGGGTGGAAAGGGGTTTTCATCTTTGGCTCATAATGACAAAAGTCAAATTACATTTTCTGTACAACATTTGATTGAGAGAAATACAAATAGAAGAAAAAAAACGCAGCGAATCAATCGAATTGTTCCGTTAATACTAAAAGCCATTGCTAGCGTGTCCATTGTAACGACACTTGGAATTATTATTACGTTGGCAAATGAAACAATCATGTTTTTTCAAAAGATATCATTGTATTCTTTTTTGACAGAGAAGGAATGGTTACCTTTTTTTGAAGATCCAAAATTCGGTATATTACCACTTATATGTGGAACAATCCTTGTAACAGCAATTGCCATGTTCGTAGCAATTCCTATTGGTTTAGGTTGTGCCGTGTTTTTAAGCGAATACGCTTCGAATGGCGCTCGGAAAATATTAAAACCGTTGTTAGAGCTACTAGCAGGCATCCCGACAATTGTATATGGTTTTTTCGCGTTAACAGTTGTCACACCACTTTTACAACGGGTTATACCAGATTTGCAGTTTTTTAATGCTATTAGTCCAGGTATTGTTATAGGGTTTATGATGATACCGACGATTGCGTCTCTCTCTGAAGATGCGATGAGAGCTGTAGCGAAAGGAATTAAAGAAGCCTCATTAGCGCTAGGAGCAACTCGTTTTGAGATGGTAAAACAAGTGGTGTTTCCATCGGCTTTTACGGGCATAATGGCAGCGATTATATTAGCAGCTTCCAGGGCAATTGGTGAAACGATGATTGTTGTTATTGCAGCTGGATCAACACCTAATGTATCGATAGATCCGACTCATTCTATTCAAACATTAACAGCCTATATTGTACAAGTGAGTTTAGGTGATGCTCCGCACGGAACGATTACTTATTACAGCATGTATGCTGTAGGTGCAACGTTATTTATGTTTACTTTTATTATGAATATCATTTCGCAATATATTATGCGCCGTTTTAGGAGGGTGACATAATATGCGAATGTTAAACCATAAGAACATACAAGAAAATATGGCATCTCGTTTTTTAAAGGATCGGATTTACAAGTGTTTGTTTTATATAGCAATTTTGTTTTCAGTAGTAATACTTTTTATATTGCTTTTTCAAATTTTTGAAAAAGGTATAAGTTATCTTTCAATAGATTTCTTTACAAACTTCGCCTCACGTAATCCGAGAGAAGCTGGGATTGTCGCTGCTTTGTCAGGGACAATACTATTTATGAGCATTGTTATACCAGTCTCTTTTATATTTGGAGTCGGAACAGCTCTTTATTTAGAGCATTATGCGAAGGAGTCCGTTTTTAAAAAGTTAATTGAATTAAATAATCAAACATTAGCAGGGGTACCTTCCGTTGTGTTTGGTTTACTCGGGTTAACTATTTTCGTATACGCTCTCCATTTGGGAGAGAGCATAATGGCAGCGGCACTGACGATGAGTTTACTCGTCTTACCAACTGTTGTTGTAGCTAGTCAAGAAGCGATTAGAACTGTGCCGAGCTCATTACTAGAGGCTTCTTACGGATTAGGTGCTACGAAATGGCAAACGATGTATCGAATTGTATTGCCAGTCGCTTTGCCAGGGATTGTAACGGGATGTACGTTAGCGGTATCGAGAGCAATTGGTGAGGCAGCACCATTATTAGTTATTGGGGCCCTTGCCTTTGCAAATTATGTTCCGTTCAGTATGTTTGATAGATTTACGGTTTTACCAATTCAAATTTTTAATTGGATGAGTAGACCACAAGAAGAATTTCAGTATGTAGCAGCAGCTGGGATGATTGTTTTGCTAGGATTGTTGCTCTTTATAAATATATTTGTCTTATGGTTACGAAATCGAAAATAAGTTGGAAGTGGATGAAAGGGGAATTCAAATGGTAGCAACAGTAGTAAATGTACAGGTGAAAAATGAGAAAAAGATTGAGACAGCACCAAAAAAAATAGTATTTGATACGAAAAATTTAAATTTATGGTACGGAGAAGACCATGCTTTAAAAGATATCAACTTAAGTATTCATGAGAATGAAGTAACAGCGATTATCGGTCCGAGTGGTTGTGGGAAATCAACATACTTAAAAACGCTAAATCGTATGGTAGAGTTAGTGCCTATCGTTCGAACTACGGGCGTTATCGAATATAGAGAACGAAACATATTTGATAAATCATATCCGGTTGAAGAATTACGTACGCATGTGGGTATGGTGTTCCAAAAGCCAAATCCATTCCCAAAATCTATTTATGAAAATGTAGCATATGGTCCGAAAATCCATGGTGTTCGTGACAAAAAAACACTTGATGAAATTGTTGAAAATAGCTTGCGCGGCGCAGCTATTTGGGATGAGTTAAAAGATCGTTTGCATGATAATGCATACGGTTTATCTGGTGGTCAGCAACAACGTCTATGCATTGCACGCTGCTTAGCGATTGAGCCAGACGTAATTTTAATGGATGAGCCAACATCGGCGCTAGATCCAATTTCAACATCAAAAGTAGAAGAATTAATTCAGGAGTTAAAGAAAGATTTTAGTATTGTTATCGTAACGCACAACATGCAACAAGCAGCACGAATTTCAGATAAAACTGCTTTCTTCTTAAGTGGAGAAGTTGTGGAATATACAGATACGAACAAATTATTTACAACACCTGCAGATAAGCGTACAGAAGACTACATTACAGGACGATTTGGTTGATATCGCTAGCAAGGCTAAGAGTAAATGCCCTCTTAACAGAGGGCATTTCTCATTTTCACCTCATTTTAAATAGGGGAGTAATATTTCTCTTTTCTCAAGGCTTAATAAACATACAAGAGGCTGGGGAGGGGATTTATATAAAAGGGCACATAATATTGAGGGGGAAGAAACAATGGTAAGAGAACAGTTTCAATGTGATTTAAAAACGTTACAGCAAAAGGTGATCGAGCTTGGTGAGTTAGCAAGTGGAGCTTTATTGATTGCTATGGAAGGTCTTCACAACAGGGATGTAGAGAAAGCGTTAGAAGTCATTGATGGGGATTATCGCATGGATAATTTAGAAGAGGAAATAAATGACCTTGCGCTTATGCTTATTACAAAGCAGCAGCCTGTAGCAAGTGATTTAAGAAGAATTTTCATTTCAATTAAAACAGCGACAGATTTAGAACGTATTGCAGACCATGCTGTTAATATTGCGAAATCAACAATTCGTCTTGGTGAAAAAGAAGTGGTTGTTAGTTTGCATAATCTTGAGGAAATGTTTGAGATTGCTCATAAGATGTTAAATTTAGCATTAGAAGCATATGAGCAAGAAAATTTAACTTTTGCTAAACAAATTGCTGAAATGGATGATTCAGTTGATGAAATTTATGGGAAGGCGATTCGTGAATTTATTTCATCTATCCCTGGACAACCAGAAGCGATTACACAAATTACACAACTATCCTTTGTTGCAAGATATATTGAGCGTGTAGCAGACCATGTTACAAATATTGCCGAGAATGTATTTTATGTAGTAAAAGGAAAGCATTATTTATTGAATGAGTAGGGGGAAAAGTAGGTGATGAGAAATCACCTGCTTTTTTTAGTCAAAACATGACAAAAAAAGCTCGTTGTTTCCTTTAGTCTATGATGATAAGATGTATCATAATTAATGGGAAAATAAGTACATATATGTTAGTTACGTCTTATTAATTATTTTACCAAGTTAATGGTAAGCGCTTTCTTTTTGACGGGAGTTAAAAGGTACATTTATTTATAAAGTGAGGCTTTAATTAGTGGGGCTGTCTCTCGCTGATTGTTAGAGCATATCAAACCGGACTTTTACTGCAGTTAATGTGGGGTAAATGATATACGGAGTTCTTGAACATTATATAAGTGGAGGCTGAAGTATATGAAGGGGGTTATTTTAGCTGGAGGAAAAGGGAGACGCCTTAGACCATTAACATGTAATACTCCAAAACCGATGTTACCATTGTTAGAAAAACCAGTTCTTGAATATAATATTGAATTATTACGTCAGCATGGTATTCGTGAAATTGCAATTACAGTTCAATATATGAGTACTGCCATTAAGCAATACTTTGGTGATGGTAGTAAGTGGGGAGTTAACTTGTATTATTTTGAAGATTCTCCTCCGCTTGGAACAGCAGGGAGTATTAAGCAAGCGGAAAGTTTTTTAGATGAAACATTTGTTGTTATTAGTGGGGATGCACTAACTGACTTTCAATTATCAGAAGGAATTGCATTTCATGAACAGAAGAAGAGAATGGTAACGATGTTTGTGAAAGAAGTAGAAAACCCACTTTCATTTGGGTTAGTTGTAATGAATAAAGAACAAGAAATTATACGATATATAGAAAAGCCGAGCTGGAATGAGGTAGTTTCTAATATTGTGAATACAGGTATTTATATAATGGAGCCAGAAATCTTTTCTTACATACCATCCATGGAATTTTCGGATTTCAGTCATGATGTGTTTCCGTTATTGGCAAATAAAAATGCTTTATTTGCATATTTATCAGAAGACTATTGGCTAGATATTGGTACATTTGATCAATATCGGCAAGCTCAATTCGATTTGTTGACGAAAAAATTGAAGGTGCCTATTCCATATACAGAAGTATTACCAATGGTGTGGATGGGAGAAGGTGTAACGATAGGAAAAGGGACGAAAATTCATGGTCCTTCTTTTATTGGGGGAGGAGCAATGATTGGTGCAGGGGCTGTAATTGAACCGTACTCTATTATCGGGAAAAATAGTATCGTTTCAAGTTATTCTCATCTTCAAAAAAGCATCATTTTTGCAAACTCTCATATAGGGAAAAATTGTGAGTTGTTAGAAACAACAATAGGAGATCATACAATGGTCGAAGATGATGTTACACTTTTTCAAAAAAGTATTGTAGCGGATCATTGTCATATAGGGAAAAGTACAGTAATTAAGCAAAAAGGAAAAATATGGCCATATAAGGAGATAGATAGTCATTCGATAGTAGGTTCTGCCGGTGTTAAAGAGAGTGAAAAGAGTGCAGGATGGTTACAAAAAAGCCGGATTGTAGGAAGGGGTAATGTTGAAATTACTCCTCAATTTATTGTGAAAGTTGCAATGGCTTATGGATCTCTTTTTGCTAAAGGAGAGAGTATATTGATTGGAAGTCAGGAAAATATAGAAACAACTTCCTTTAAAAATTTATTCCTCCATGCCATTCATGGCAGCGGGATTCATACGATGGAATGTAAAGAAATGAATGAATCGCTTTTTCAGTATGCCA
Source organism: Bacillus sp. AR13-1 (assembly GCF_008042285.1). Lineage (NCBI taxonomy): Bacteria > Bacillati > Bacillota > Bacilli > Caryophanales > Bacillaceae > Bacillus > Bacillus sp. AR13-1. The sequence goes on along the minus strand of NZ_QNUA01000010.1, from coordinate 445,527 downwards.
TTCATAATTTGCAATGTGCAGGTGGAGTTTTCGTTCAAGTGGAAAGCGAAAGAGGAATTGTTATACAACTGTATGGCAAGGAGGGCTCGTTTTTAACGTATAAGCAGCAAAAAGCGATAGAACAAGTATATATGTCTGAGTCGTTTTATTACGCTTCTGAGAAAGAAATGGGGCGAAATAAGCTAGTTCACGTTTCTGTAAATAATTATGTAGAAGCTGTGTTAGAGCGTATTGATATTAAAACGATACAAAAACAGAAGTTTCATCTTCTTATTAATAAGAGAAATGATATGTTACAACATTTACTTATGATCTTTCTACAAAGGCTTGGATGCACAGTTACATGGATTTACGCGAGTGAACAAAAAGATCATGTGAAAGCTCTGATGAAATCGAGTAAAGCAAATATGGCGCTTATGTTTTCTGAACACGGAAATCGCTTCGAATTATATGACACTCACAGTAATATTTACCAAGGAACTGATTTTGAAGAAGTAGATATTCCAGATTTATTACTCGAATCAGCAGATAATGTTTACCCAATGTCTTTGAAATTAGGGGAATGTTATCTCCTCTTTTATATGCATAACGAAAAAAACTCTTTTCAATTAAGATGGAAACGAGATATTTTATATCGAATTGGAAAATTATTCGAATTAATAGCGTTGCAAGGAAAAACATTACTTAGCATAGCAGAGCAATCACCGCCACTGTATCTACTTTATGATGAAGTTGTATGTTCATGGAAGGAAAAAGGGAAAGTAATGAGGAAATTATTGGCCGATATGGAAAGAAAAGAAGAAGGTATATTTGAAGGGATACAGTTCAAATATACCGAAAAAGAGTGGTCTTATATCGTTTCTGATACAAAACAACCAAAAATTTTGGTGTATTCACATGCTAGAAACCCAGTAATAGCAAGGGAAAATATGAAAAATCTTATAGAAAAAATTAGACAATATCAAAAGGTGTAGAATTTTTATTTTAAAAGTGGTATTATAGTATAGTCTGATTTAAGTTATTAGTGACTGGAGGGAAATAAGAATGCGTGTGAATATTACTCTAGCATGTACAGAATGCGGAGATCGTAACTATATCTCAAAGAAAAATAAACGTAACAACGCTGAGCGTATCGAGCTTAAAAAGTATTGCAAGCGTGACAAGAAGTCTACGTTACACCGTGAAACAAAGTAAGCAGTGGGAATATTTTCCTACTGTTTCTTTTTTTTATGCGATTCCTACGTAAAAGTGATACACTATCTTCGTAGAGTAAAGTGTCACTGCAAGGGGGAAAAGTGTGTGAAAGAAGAGAAAATACGTTTACGCAAACAAATAATAGAACACATGAATTCTTTATCTGAAGAACAGTATACAACTTTATCGGAACAAATTGCAGTTTCGGTGTATGGACAAAAAGAGTGGGTTGAAGCTAAAACAATTGGAATCACTCTCTCGATGGAGCATGAAGTGAATACATATCCGATTATCGAAAAAGCTTGGGAAGAAGGAAAGAAAATTGTTGTTCCGAAGTGTAATAAAGGGACAAGAACGATGTCTTTTCGACAAATTAGTAATTTAAATCAATTAGAAACAGTATATATGAATTTACGTGAACCGATTCCAGCACTTACGGAAGAAGTGAATGCGTGTGAAATTGATCTTCTTATCGTGCCAGGAGTAGCTTATACACGCCGAGGAGAACGGATTGGATATGGCGGTGGCTACTATGATCGTTATCTCGTGCACTATAAAGGGAAAACGCTATCATTAGCTTATGATTTTCAAATTGTAAAACATATTCCGGTAGAGCCATTTGATAAAAATGTAGAAAAAATTATTACAGAAAAAGGAACAATGGTTATAAATGGGCTTGTATAGACAAATAAAAATTGACGAGACTTTTTCTTCTTGATTATAATAAAATATGTGAACGTTTTCTTATTATAATTTTTTTATAGTAAGTGAGCATAAAGGGTGATGAAATGATATCCATTTATGATATTCAGCAATTGCTAAAGAAATTTGGCACGATTATTTATACGGGTGATCGAATCGCTGATTTACAATTAATGCAAGATGAATTGCGTGAATTAAATCAATCACAGCTAATCGATCCACAAGACTATCAAACAGCTTTATTTTTGTTGAAGCAAGAAATTCAAAAAGAGATAAATAAGAAATAGATAAAGGTAGGTACGTAACATGGAAGAGAAATGGTTAGTTGGTGTTGACCTTGGTGGTACAACGATTAAATTAGCATTTATTAATGTGTACGGTGAAATTTTACATAAGTGGGAAATCCCTACGAATACAAATGAACAAGGAAAACATATTACACTTGATGTAGCGAAAGCTATTGATAAAAAGTTAGAAGAATTAGGTGAATTAAAAAGTAAGCTAATTGGTATTGGTATGGGAGCTCCTGGTCCTGTACATGTGGCATCTGGAATGATTTATGAAGCGGTTAATTTAGGATGGAAAAACTATCCGTTAAAAGATTTACTAGAAGTAGAAACGGGATTACCTGTTGTTATTGATAATGATGCAAACTTAGCGGCGCTTGGTGAAATGTGGAAAGGTGCCGGTGAAGGAGCAAAAGATTTAATTTGTATGACACTTGGCACTGGTGTTGGTGGTGGTGTTATCGCCAATGGTGAGATTGTACATGGTATAAGCGGTGCTGCTGGTGAGATTGGACATATTACGGTTGTTACAGAGAACGCTTTTCCATGTAATTGCGGGAAGTCGGGTTGTTTAGAAACGGTAGCCTCTGCAACAGGTATTGTGCGTGTTGCTATGCAACAAATACAAGAGACAGCTAAAGAAAGTGTTTTACGTTCTATGTTAGCAGAAGAAGGGCTTATTACATCAAAAGATGTGTTTGAAGCGCTTGGACAAGGTGACGAACTAGCAGGTGAAGTAGTGGAAAAAGTAGCTTCTTATTTAGGATTAGCTGTAGCGAACCTTGCTAGTACGTTGAACCCAGAGAAAATCGTAATTGGTGGTGGCGTATCTAAAGCTGGAGACGCACTATTAGAGCCAATTCAACGTTACTTCGAGCAATATGCTTTCTCTCGTGCTGTAAAGAGCACAAAGTTAGCAATTGCAATACTTGGTAATGATGCAGGTGTAATTGGAGGAGCGTGGCTTGTAAAAAAGCACAAATACGAGGCGAAGATGATATAAGTTGTGAATAATGAAAAGAGGAAGGGGCCCCCTTCCTCTTTTTATGCAAGATCTTGTTGGAGAATAAAAATGTAAATGGATTAAGCTGTTGGTGGGTACCCATTATATAGAACAGTCATGATTGTAAACCATCCGAAAACAAGTACGGTTGCAATAGCGAAGCCGCCCGCGAATAAGTTTTTTTCGCGAAGTGTTCTAAGCGTAGCAAATACAGCTAACAGAGTGACTAGCGTAAAAATAATAACAAGGCCCATACAATATCCTCCTCTGTCTACTCATTCCTTAGAATGAGTTTTTAGAATATTTACTCTTTTATATTGTACATGTTTTAAAAATGATTGTCGAGATAACACGCCTTCTTTTCCTAAGAGAAAGAAATGTTGTATCATTAAAAGTAAATTAAATAACTGGAGGAGATTTTCATATGAAATGGATACAAATGCCTTTAGGCCCATTACAAACAAATGCTTATATTTTAACGAATGATCAAAATGAGTGTATTATTTTTGATCCTGGTCATGAAGGAGAGAAACTTGTTACATATTTACAGGAAGCGCAGTTAAAGCCACTTGCGGTTTTATTAACACATGCTCACTTTGATCATATTGGTGCTGTTGATGCCGTGAGAGACGCTTTTCATATTCCGGTATACGTACACAAAGAAGAAGCGGATTGGTTAGGAGATGCAACTGTGAATGGCTCGCAAATTTTTATGATGAACCGCAGTATTACAGCGAAACCAGCAGATCATATTATCGATGCAGAGGGTACATTAACGATTGGTTCTTTTAGTTTTGAAATTTTTGAGACACCAGGACATTCTCCAGGAAGTATTTCTTATTACAGTAAAGCAGCGAATGCTGTATTTTCTGGTGATGTATTATTCCAAATGAGCATCGGAAGAACAGATTTGCCTGGCGGAAGCTTTGCTGAATTAATTGGAAGTATTGAAGAGAAGCTATTTGTATTACCAGATGAAACAGCAGTGCTATGTGGACACGGTCCAGAAACAAGTATTGGATTTGAAAAAGAAAATAATCCATTTTTACAATAAGGAGTCATTATGGGGATGGAGCTCATTTTAAGAGAATGGATGGAAAAAGAAAAGGATCATTCGATTTCATATAGTACGTATATGAACCTCGCATTATATGCAGAGGGACATGGGTATTATATGAGAGAACGTGAAAAAATTGGCAGACGGGGAGATTTTTTTACGAGTAGCAATGTATCCTCTGTATTTGCGAAGACTTTTGCTAAGTTTTTTATTCGGCTTGTTGAAAAGGGAGAAGTTTCTCCAAATATTTGTGAGATTGGTGGGGGAACAGGAAAGTTTGCCTATGATGTTTTACAAGAATGGAAACAATTATCTCCGGAAACCTTTATCAATTTAAACTATTCAATTATTGAAGTGAGCCCTTTTCATAGAAGATTGCAGCAGGAGAGGCTTTGCTCAGTTGATAATGTATCCTATTATACATCTTATATTGAAATGGGAGAGTCTTTCGAAGGAATTATTTTTTCGAATGAATTATTTGATTCGTTTCCTGTTGAAATAGTTGAGAAAAGAAATGGAATTTTGTATGAAGTACGTATCACGTATACAGATGAGGGGAACCTTACAGAAATATTTAGACCGATTGAGAAAAGAATCGGTCGTTACTTATTGAAATATAACATTCATATTGCGGAGGGACAGCGCTTTGAAGTGCCTATTGCAATGGAAGAGTATATAGAAGAGATTACGAAATGGTTTCAGAAAGGTATATGTATTACAGTTGATTATGGATATACAAAAGAAGAATGGATGCATCCTGCACATCAAGAAGGAAGTTTACGAGGATACTATCAGCATGAGCTAATACGGAATCCTCTAGAGCATCCAGGTGAAATGGATCTTACGACTCATATTCATTGGGATGAGCTGAAGGAGATTTTTAGCCTCCAAGGAATGGGTGCAGTATGGCATAAGAAGCAATCTGAATTTTTGTTAGCGGCAGGAATATTAGAACAGCTTACGAGTCATCAAGATACGAATCCATTTTCTGAAACTCAAAAACGAAATCGAGCAGTTCGTTCTATGATTTTGAACGGAGGCTTAGGAAGTGCTTTTGATGTTGTTATACATACGAAAGATATGAAGAATTTACATTTGAATCAATATTTAACAATATGAAAAAAAACAAGACACAGTATAATTCTGTGTCTTGTTTTTTAATACGACTTATGTAGTATTATATATTTCCTCTCATGATATATATTTATATTAAAGATATGAGATGAAAAATATAGAATACGTTCTTTTTCTCCGTCTATTAGTCCCTAACCTAATAATACGCGAACGAGTTGAATAATTGTTTCATTTTCTACTTTGTAGTAAATTTCTAATCCTTTTCTTTCACTAGAAACGATTTTAGCACTTTTTAACTTTGCTAAATGCTGTGAAATTGTAGATTGTGGCATGTTTAAGCCTGTGTACATTGTAGAAACATTGCTTGGGCCACGTTCAATTAATCCTTTTACAATACATAAGCGAACAGGATGAGCAAGCACTTTCAATAATTCTGCATTGCTTTCATATAGTTCTATTTCTTTTTGAAAGGTTTCTAACATGTTCTTTTCCACCTCCGTGTGAGCTGTTATACCATACTATACATACCAAAAATTTAAAGAAAAGAAAATAGTTGTTGCAGAAAAAGAGTCCTAAAGTAAAGAAATTGTAAGAAAAGAGACCCTGATGTAAATAAAATAGATAAATTAGCACAGTTTTGTAAAATGACATTTTTGGGTGAAAATTTTGATGCGTTTCAAAAATTGAAAGATATAGATATATTCGTAACACAATTTTATCATGATTTTCTTATTCTTTCAAATGAATATACAAAATTTTTAAAATAATATGACAAAGGAATTATAATGTTATATATAGAATATAAAACAGGTTAAAAGAAGTTGATTATAATCAGCTTCTTTATAATGGTGATAATGAAATATTTGAGTGTAGCTGATAAATCTTAGAATGATCAAACCATTAGTCATTTATTCTAGAGTTAATCTTGTATCAATTTTAAAAATCTGTGATTCCATATATTCTCATAAAAATTAATTGTCTCTTTTGCGGACATAAATGGATTATTTAATGTAGAGGTTGTTTTCTGTACCATGAAGTTTTTGTATCCTAGTCCATGGGCAAATTTAATCGTAGCATCCATACAGTACTCTGTTTGGGCACCACAAAATTCAATATGATGTACAGATAATTGTTCTAAAATCTCTTTTAAGTTCGTTTTATAAAATGAATTTGCATGTGTTTTTCTTACAAAAAAATCTTGTTCTTGAACATCTAGATTGGTATGAATAGCCCAAAGTTCGTTTTCGGGTACCAAATCATCATCACAATGTTGAACAAAAATGATTGGTTTATTTGATTTTCTGTATGAAGAAATTCTTTTATTTACTTTTGTAAGTAAATTTTGTAAATCGAATAAATGCTCTTTGCTATAGCATACCCCATTTTGTAAATCGATAACGATTAAAATATCTGCACAAGTATCCATTATTTTTACCCCTTTTTTTATTTCTTAATATATCAATTAATCCATTACTTGGAAATAGATAATGCATTTTTATTTTTTTATGGACTATAACAGAAAGAGAAGCATTAAAATGAATATGCTAGACAGCATAAAAAGAAGATATAAAAACTTAATTTCATATCTTCTTTTCTCTCTATGCATTAATAGGTTCTTCGACATAAGAAAGAGCATTTTCGAAATCGGATATTAAATCGTTAACATTTTCAAGACCAACCGATAAACGAAGTAATGAATTGGAAATCCCTCTTTCATCACGTGCTTCCTGTGATAAAGCTGCATGTGACATTTTTGCTGGATATGAAAGAATAGATTCAACAGCTCCTAGACTAACCGCAAAAACGGGTAGTTTAACTTTTGATAAAAATTGGCGCAGTGCATCTTCGGATTGTAAGGTGAAAGATAAAACAGCCCCAGCTGATGTTGCTTGAGTTTGTTGAATACTATAGCCAAGATGTGATTGTAATCCAGGGTAATAGACATTTTGAACTTTAGAGTGCTCTTGTAAAAAATGTGCGATTTTGTTGGCACCTGCAGCTGAATGTTCGAGACGTACATGCAATGTTTTAATGCCGCGAAGCACGAGAGAACAGTCTTGCGGTCCTAAAATAGCGCCGAATGCATTTTGTAAAAATCCAAGTTTTTGAGCGAGTTCGGCATCTTTTACAACTGCTAATCCGGCAGTAACATCACTATGACCGGCAATGAATTTTGTGGCACTATGAAGAACGACATCGGCGCCAAGGTCAAGTGGCTTCTGGAATAGTGGTGTCAAAAATGTATTATCAACAAATGTAAGAGCACCAATAGATTTTGCGAGTTTAGAAACCTCGCGAATATCTGTCACTTTTAAAAGTGGGTTAGATGGTGTTTCTACATAAAAGAGCTTCGTATTCGGTTTGATATTTTGTTTTATTGCCTCTAAATTGGTCATATCAACAAATGTATGTGAAACACCGTAACGAGAGAGAACTTCAGTTATAATTCGGTAAGTGCCTCCATATACATCTTCTGAAATAAGAACATGGTCACCTTGTGAAAGAAGGAGAAATGCAGTAGAAATGGCTGCAATGCCTGATGCAAAGGCAAATCCTTTTGTCCCGCCTTCTAATAAAGCAATGATATCTTCAAGAGCTTCACGTGTTGGATTTCCAGATCTACTATAGTCATACTTTCCAAAAGCATCTACATCAAACTGATGGAATGTTGATGTGTTATAGATGGGAACGTTAACAGCTCCTGTGTGTGAGTCATGCTTGTATTGATTATGCAGTAAAAGCGTATCTATGGAATAACTCATATTCTTACACCTTCTTTTACAATTTTAATTGCTTGCTTTAAGTCTTGAATTAAGTCGTTGCTATTTTCGATGCCGACTGAAAAACGGAGAAGACGATTACAAACACCACGTGCTGTTCGAACATCTTCTGGAATGTCGGCATGAGTTTGCGTTGCTGGATAAGTCATTAAACTTTCGACACCGCCAAGACTTTCAGCAAATGTAATTAAGGATAAAGATTGTAAGAAAGGATTAATCCAAGTTTCATCTTGAAGGCGAAATGAAATCATACCACCTCTTCCTGGATAAAATACATCTGTCACACCATCTTCATCATTTAAATAAGCAACAATTGCATGGGCGTTTTCTTCATGCTGTTTCATGCGAAGTGCTAAAGTCTTCATGCCTCGAATTAATAGCCATGAATCAAACGGGCTTAAGACAGCACCAGAGGCATTATGATAATGAGCAAGCTCCTCGCAAAGAGATTTCCCTTTCGCAACGACAAGTCCGCTTAGTACATCGTTATGACCGCCTAAATATTTAGTTGCGCTGTGAAGGACGATGTTTGCACCTTCTGTTAATGGTTGCTGTATATAAGGTGTATAGAACGTGTTATCTACAATGAGAAGTAGTCCGTGCCTTTTCGCTACACTTGCTACACTTACGATATCAGTTACTTGCATTAATGGATTAGTCGGTGTTTCTATGAAAATAGCCTTCGTTTGAGATGTGATTGCTTGCTCAATTTGTTTAATAGATTGTGTATCTACGTATCTACATCGAATATTCCACTTGTCTTCATGTTCGGAAAATAGACGATATGTTCCCCCGTATAAGTCTTCAGATACGATAAGCTCATCTCCGGAACGGAATAGTGAAAGGACAAGGAGAACAGCCGCCATTCCTGAACTACAGGCATACCCTTGCTCACCGCTTTCTAAGTCTGCAATTGCCTGTTCTAAAAGACCGCGAGTCGGATTTCCAGTTCTTGAATAGTCAAAGCCAGTAGATTTACCAATTCCTTCGTGACGATAAGCAGTTGAGAAATAAACAGGTGGATTAACAGTTCCTGTTGTAGTTTCGCTACGGTTCCCGATTTGTGCTAGTTTTGTTTCGATTGTTGACATGTGAAAATTCCCCCTTTTTAAAGTGAACGACTAAGTGAAAATAAAAAAAGCCTTCTAAGAAGAAGGCTTTCGGATTGAATAGAGTCTTCTTCTCATCTGTCAAATCTTTCACAATTTGCTGGAATTAGCACCTTATTAACGAATGAATGTTAATGGTTGCTGAGGCGTCAAAGGGCCAGTCCCTCTACCTCTCTAGATAAGAATGTTCGTATGAAATTTTATTATGGTTTTAACTTTACAACAAAAGATAATTGAATTGCAACTTTATTTCAAATAATTTTTATTTTTCCGCAAGTGTCATTGACTTTTATTTTAGTGCGTGCTAAATTTATAAAAAATTAACAAACATTGTTAAAAGGGGAACGTATTTCCTTTTAGCTACATAAATAAAATAATAAAGACAAACTCTTATTGAGAGCGGTGGAGGGAAAGGCCCTGTGAAACCCGGCAACCTTCAAACTAAATGTTTGAAACGGTGCTAAAACCTGCAAAACGTGTGTTTTGCATAATAAGAGGAGGAACAATTATGTCCCCCTCTTCAAAGTGAAGAGGGGGTTTTTATATTGATAGAAATGAGGGAGATTCGTGAAATTACTAGATTTATTATCAAAAGGAATTGTAATAGGTGATGGTGCGGTTGGAACGTTATTACATTCGCATGGTTTACAAAGTAGTTTTGAAGAATTGAATTTGTCTGATCCGGACTTAATTATATCGATCCATAAACAATATGTAGCTGCTGGAGCGGATGTTATTCAAACGAATACGTATGGTGCGAATGAAGCGAAACTCCGCATGTATGGTCTAGAGAATCAAGTTGTCCAAATTAATAAAGCGGCAGTGAATATTGCGAAAGCATCAGTAACAGATCGGAATGCAATTTTAGGGACAATTGGAGGTATGAAACATATTGGTGCTGTTACAACGACTGATATAGAGCGAGAATTTATGTTACTTGAGCAGGCAGGTGCTTTACTAGAAGAACAGGTTGATGGATTACTATTAGAAACTTTTTATGATGAATTTGAATTATTGCATGCCGTTAAAGTATTGCGTAAACAAACGAGTATTCCGATTGTTGCTCAGTTAGCGTTACATGAGGCAGGTACGACTCAAAATGGGAATGATGTCAATGAAATATTAAAACAGCTTTTGGATTACGGTGCCAATGTTGTTGGATTGAACTGTCAATTAGGGCCACTTCATATGACGGAAGCTTTCAAAATGATATCGATTCCTCAAAATGGCTATTTATCAGCATATCCGAATGCAGGTCTCCCGAATTATGTGGAAGGGCGTTACGTATATGAGGGAAGTCCAGCGTATTTTGAAGAGATGACACCGAAATTTATTGAACAAGGTATTCGTTTATTAGGTGGTTGTTGTGGTACTACCCCGGAACATATTGAAGGAATGAAACGTGCTATTGCAAATGTTGCACCTGTAATAGCAAAGGAGACGATTCAAAGGCCTAAAGTGGTCCATACACATGAGAAGCGTTCGAGAGCTCATGTTACTCTAGCAGAAAAGGCAAAGAAACAAACGACAGTTGTAGTGGAATTAGATCCACCGAAAACGTTAGACACGCAGCGTTTTTTTGAAGGGGCAAGAGCACTGAAAAGGGCTGGAGCGGATGCTATTACTCTAGCAGATAATTCATTAGCATCTCCTCGTGTTTCGAATATGGCTATGGGTGCATTATTAACGAAGCATGATATTCCAGTATTGACGCATTTAACGTGTAGAGACCATAACGTCATTGGACTACAGTCTCACTTACTTGGATTATCAGCATTAGGTATGGAGGAAGTGCTAGCTTTAACTGGTGATCCAGCGCGCGTTGGTGATTTCCCAGGTGCAACTTCTGTATATGATTTGTCATCGATAGAGCTCATTAAAATGATTAAAGAGATGAACGACGGTCGCTCTATTTTAGGGAAATCAATTGGTCCGGCAACAAGATTTTCTGTCGGAGGTGCATTCAATCCTCATGTAAGGCATTTAAAAGCAGCGGTCAAGCGAATGGAACGAAAAATTGATGCTGGTGCTGAATATTTCTTAACGCAGCCGATATATGATGTTGCTTTAATAGAAGAAGTATATGAAGCGACAAAGCATTTGGAACAACCTATCTTTATTGGAATTATGCCGTTAGTAAGTAAGCGGAATGCAGATTTTCTTCATTTTGAAGTGCCGGGTATTACTCTCCCTGAAGAGATAAGACAAAGAATGGATGGACATGAAACGAAAGAGGCAGCCATAGAAGAAGGGATTCGTATTTCACAAGAGTTGATCGATGCGGCGATGAAATACTTTAACGGTATTTATCTTATTACACCGTTTTTAAAATATGAAATTACAGAACATCTCGTGAAATATGTGAGAGAAAAGCAAGAAGTGAAAGAAGGTATTAATTGATGAAACGAATAGAAGAGAGATTACAACATGAAATTTTAATATTAGATGGTGCAATGGGAACGATGATCCAGCAAGAAGACTTAACAGCGGAAGATTTTGGAGGAGAAGAATACGAAGGTTGTAATGAATATTTAGTAAAAACAAGACCGGATGTTATTTTAAATATTCATAAAGTCTACATTGAAGCTGGAGCAGATATTATTGAAACGAATACGTTTGGTGCAACAAATATTGTATTAAGTGATTATGCATTGTCTCATTTAGATGAAGAGTTAAACGAAAGGGCAGCGCTTGTGGCGAAGCAAGCGGTTAAAGAAAGTGGGAAAGAAGTGTATGTTGCGGGAGCGATGGGACCAACGACGAAAGCGATTAGTGTTACAGGTGGTGTGACTTTTGAAGAGTTAATTGAAGCCTATACAAGGCAAGCGAGAGGACTATTAAGAGGAGAAGTTGATGTATTACTCGTTGAAACGAGTCAAGATATGCGTAATGTGAAAGCTGCGTACATTGGAATTCAATCGGCGTTTGAAGAACTAAACAAAATAGTACCTATTATGATTTCTGGAACAATTGAACCGATGGGAACGACTTTAGCGGGTCAAACGATCGAAGCCTTTTATTTATCGGTAGAGCATATGAAGCCATTATCGGTTGGATTAAACTGTGCTACTGGTCCAGAATTTATGAGGGAACATATACGTTCCCTATCTGATTTATCGGAGTGTTATATTTCGTGTTATCCAAACGCTGGTCTTCCTGATGAAGATGGGCATTATCACGAATCTCCAGCGTCACTTGCTGAAAAAGTAAAACGTTTTGCTGAAGAAGGATGGATTAATATTATTGGTGGTTGTTGTGGCACAACACCAGAACATATACGTGTAATGAAATCGGCGCTTGCCTCGATTAATCCTCGTGAGCATCATGAAAGGGTTGGGCATGGAATTAGTGGACTAGAAGCGTTGCAATACGATGATTCTATGAGGCCTTTATTTGTTGGAGAAAGAACGAATGTAATTGGATCGCGTAAGTTTAAAAGATTAGTAGCAGAAGGGAAATTTGAAGAGGCTGCTGAAGTGGCAAGAGCGCAAGTGAAGAAAAATGCTCATATTATTGATATTTGTATGGCAGACCCTGATCGTGATGAAATAGAAGATATGGAAAGATTCTTGGCAGAAGTTACGAAAGTGTTAAAAGTACCGATTATGATTGATTCAACAGATGAAAATGTTATGGCGAAAGCTCTTACTTATATTCAAGGAAAAGGTGTTATCAATTCTATTAATTTAGAGGATGGAGAAGAACGTTTTGAAAAAGTGACACCCCTTCTTCGGAAATACGGTGCTGCGATAGTTGTAGGGACAATTGATGAAGATGGTATGGCAGTTAGTGCAGAAAGAAAGATAGAGATTGCTAAAAGAAGCAATGAATTACTAACGAAAAAGTATGGTATACGCCCATCTGATATTATTTTTGATGCGCTTGTGTTTCCTGTAGGAACAGGTGATGAAGAATATATAGGTTCAGCGGCAGCGACTATAGAAGGAATTCGTCTTATTAAAGAAGCGTTACCAGAATGTTTAACGATTCTAGGTGTGAGTAATATATCTTTTGGTTTACCACCAGCTGGACGTGAAGTATTAAACTCTGTCTTTCTATATCATGCAACGAAAGCAGGATTAGATTATGCGATTGTTAATACGGAAAAATTAGAACGCTATGCGTTAATTCCAGAGGAAGAAAAACGTCTTGCGGATGCATTATTATTTGAAACGACGAAAGAGACGTTAGAAAAATTTACAAACTTTTATCGTGTTGCCAAAAAGAAAGATGTCGTTATACAAGAAACGCTAACACTTGATGAACGACTGGCAAATTATATTGTAGAAGGTACGAAGCAAGGACTACAAGAAGATCTAAGTCTCGCGCTTACAGAAGGACGAAAACCTCTGGATATTATTAACGGGCCGCTTATGACAGGAATGGATGAGGTGGGGCGATTATTTAATGGTAATGAGCTTATCGTTGCTGAAGTATTGCAAAGTGCTGAAAGTATGAAAGCTGCCGTAAGTTATTTAGAGCCACATATGGAATCTAGTGAGAGTGCAAAAAAAGGGAAAGTATTATTAGCGACTGTTAAAGGAGACGTACATGATATTGGGAAAAACCTTGTTGAAATTATTTTATCAAATAACGGATATGAAATTATTAATTTAGGAATTAATGTTCGTTCGGATCGAATTGTTCAAGAAGTACAAGAAAAGAAACCTGATATTATTGGCCTTTCTGGTTTGTTAGTAAAATCAGCGCAACAAATGGTAACGACTGCTGAAGATTTAAAATCAGCGAATATTGATATTCCAATTGTTGTAGGTGGTGCAGCACTAACGAGGAAATTTACAGATAATCGTATTTCTCCATCTTATAAAGGGCTCGTATGTTATGCAAGTGATGCAATGACAGGTCTTGATATTATTAACAAATTACAAAAAGAAGAAGAACGTGAAAAGATGAAGCGAGATAAAAAGGAACGCTATCTTCATATTGTGAAACAAGAGGAGAAAAAAATAGAAATTCCCGCAGTTATTGAGCCGTTGCCAAAAGCAACTGTTATAGTGCCAGATTCGACGAAACGAGTTGTATTACGGGATATTCCTGCCCTTCATCTTGCACCGTTTTTAAATAGACAAATGTTAATTGGACACCATCTTGGGTTAAAAGGAAACGTAAAAAAACTCTTGCAAGAAGGGGATAAAAGAGCACATGAGCTAAATGATTTAATTGATGAATTATTACAAGAAGGACAATCTTGGTTACGCCCAAAAGCGGTGTATCAATTTTTCCCGGCGCAAAGTGATGGACAAAATATAATTATATACGATCCGGAAGATCACACACGTATTATAGAGCGATTTGAATTTCCGAGACAAGGGAAAGCACCATACCGTACTTTAGGAGATTATATACGCCCGATTGGAGATGAGATGGATTATGTCGCTTTCTTATCTGTTACCGTTGGAGAAGGGGTTCGAGATATTGCAGAGGAATGGAAGGCGAAGGGAGATTATTTACGCAGTCATGCGATTCAGTCGTTAGCACTTGAATTAGCAGAAGGACTTGCTGAAAAAACACATATGCTCATTCGTGATCGTTGGGGAATTCCAGATTCGCCTGAATTGACGATGGAAGAGAGATTCCGTACAAAATATAGAGGAATACGCGTATCATTTGGTTATCCAGCATGCCCAGAACTTGCTGATCAAGAAAAATTATTTCGCTTAATTCATCCAGAAGAAATAGGTATTTCATTAACAGAAGGATTTATGATGGAGCCAGAAGCGTCTGTAACGGCTATGGTATTTTCTCACCCTGAGGCAAGGTATTTTAGTGTACTATAGTGTAGAAGGGGGAGACGTATGAAAAAAATAGTCTTTACAGGTGGCGGTTCGGCCGGGCATGTAACACCTAATTTAGCAATTATTCCACATTTACAAAAGCAGAACTGGGATATCTCTTATATTGGTTCTCATCAAGGGATTGAGAAAACGATTATAGAAAAAGAAGGAATCCCATACCATAGTATTGCAAGCGGGAAGCTACGTCGTTATTTTGATTTGAAAAATATAAAAGATCCTTTTCTCGTGATGAAGGGTGTTATGGATGCGTACGTAACAATTCGTAAACTAAAACCGGATGTTATTTTTTCAAAAGGTGGTTTCGTATCCGTACCAGTCGTAATAGGAGGGTGGCTAAATAGGGTGCCAGTTTTATTACATGAATCTGATATAACACCTGGACTAGCAAATAAAATTGCGCTCCGTTTTGCCTCGAAAATATTTGTTACATTTGAAGAAGCAGCGAAACATTTACCGAAAGAAAAAGTAATATATACAGGATCGCCTGTACGTGAAGACGTACTAAGAGGAAATCTTGAAAAAGGTTTAAAGTTTCTAGGGTTTTCCCGGAAGAAATCAGTTATTACTGTTATGGGAGGAAGTTTAGGCGCAAAGAAAATTAATGAAACGGTTCGATCGGCACTTCCAGATCTTCTGAAAAATTATCAAATTGTGCATCTTTGCGGAAAAGGAAATCTTGATGAATCCTTACAAAATAAAGAAGGATATAGACAATTTGAATATGTACATGAAGAGTTGCCGGATATATTAGCAGCAACAGATTTTGTTATTTCACGTGCGGGATCCAACGCGATTTTTGAATTTTTAACAATGCAAAAGCCGATGGTTTTAATTCCGTTATCGAAATTTGCAAGCCGTGGAGATCAAATTTTAAATGCTGAATCCTTTAAAAGACAAGGGTATGCATCGGTATTATATGAAGAGGATGTAACGGTGAACTCACTTATAAAGCATATAGAAGAGCTATCTCATAATAATGAGACGTATAAAACAGCATTAAAAAAATATAATGGAAAAGAAGCGATTAAAACTATCATTCAACATATTTCAGAGGCATGATTAAACAATCATGTCTTTTTTAGTAGGATGAAAGATTCCAAGAATTGATATTTTTATGTTACAATAAAGTGAAACTTTAATCAGTGGGGGGTTCATCCCCACTGATTATTAGTTGAACCAATCGGGCTTTTACGGGCAGTTAATCCCACACCTAACTTCTTTGTTTTCGTTGAATTTTGAGGTGGGGGTCTTACTGCCCGTTAATGCGGGGTAACAAATGGTTAATAGGGAAATTCCAATTGATTAAGCGTGAAAATACGAATGGATTAGGAGTGACTGTGTTGGAGCTAAGTCTCTATGAAAATACTGCACTTATTATATGCTTTGTGTTGTACGTTGGTAGTGTTATTGTTTATATTTCACGGAAATTTTCACAAGAACGAGAGCTTGAAAAATCAGAAATAACAGCTGAACTAGAAATGTTAGCTGATGAAAGTTATAAAAAACAAAAAATAAAAGAAGATCATGAGGCACCCCATCATTGAAACGCAAATAAGTTCTAAGGATGGGGATTTTTTTTGAAAAAATCCCATTAACGCTAAAAAAGGAGTTTCCCCATACATATTTAAGGAGTGAATATAAATGAAATTTTATATTGCTTCAGGATTTCAAAATAAACATCTTGTTCGTTTCGTATCAAGCCAGTTGAAAGAAGTGGGATGGCAGCATACATATGATTGGACGAAAAATGAAAGAGCAACCAATAGAGAACAATTGCAAAAGATTGGTGAAGAAGAACAAGAAGCGATACGAGAAGCTGATGTTTTCTTACTCATACTAGAGGGTGGGAATGGAAGTCATACAGAATTAGGGATGGCAATTGCTTTAGAAAAGAAAATTTATATATATCACAAGGGCAATGAGTTGCAAACGACATTCTACCATTTACGAGAAGTTGATATTTTCGAAGGAGAAATTGAGGGGCTTGTCTCATATATATTAAATAAAGTGGAATGTTAGACGTGGGAATGCAGCGAGAAATATTTCTTGCAAAAAAAGAGTGAAGGTTACCATTAGGCTATTTTGGGCACAGTTATTATAAGTAAAGCATATAAAGGAGTTATAAATATGAAATTAGAAAATGGATGGGAAACAAGTTTTTTAGAGGTTGTACAAAACAGTGAATTTAAGAAAGATGCAATTCTTAGTCAATTGCTTTTTGCGGATAGTGAAGAAGTAGAAGAGCTTGTTGATGATTACGGTTATGAAGAGATTATTGAACGCGAACATGATGATGAGTTAGCAGGAATTTTAGGAGAAGAACTTTTCAGTGAGCTGGAGCGAAACGTATTCTTATCTCCACAGCCAGAAGAAAAACTTATTTCATTCGTAAATGGATTAGGTTTTCATGTGTTAGATTGGATTGTGCTTCTTGAAACAGAATTTGGCATTGATAGCGCAAACTTCACATCGGATGCAGTGAAAATGTTAGAAAAGCGCTTTAGACAGTTTCCCTATATAGAAGAGAAGACAATTTTTGATATGACGTTTGAAGAAGCGATGGATGTATTAGAATCTGTTACAGGATTACAGCTGAAGGGGAAAATGAACGTATAATGAAAAAGAACGTGATAGCTTCACGTTCTTTTTTTTTTACATAATAATAATTTTATCATCTAGCTTTGTTTGTCCAGTAAGAAGTGCATTTAAATACTCTACTTTTCGTATGCAAGCTTGTATATGTCTTTCAACCTCTTGTAACTCTGCTTGGTGATGCGTTTCAATTGGATGAATTTGTACGTTAAATTTTTCGAATTGACTACTATATGTTATTTCTGCATAGCCGCTCATAATATCGGTTTCGTTATGAAATAAAAATTGCTTTGTTTCTTCACAGAATGATACATCCTGAAAGCCATATACTTTTAATGCTTCAATTACTTTGTTAATCATGTTTGTATTCATTTTTTAACCCTCTTTACGAAGTTCTACTTTTATATTATAACATAAAAAATTACGTAGAAAGCGCTTCCAAGTGTATTTTATTATAAACTTTACGTTTCAATCATAAAAATGAAACAAAGAAAAAATAATTGTAAAGAAGGAAGGACTCTTTTATTGTTTCGTCATATATATAGAGAAATAGTGCAATGAAAGGAAATTTTCCGAGGTGGAGATTGTATTTCCAATTTGAGCGCAGTAAAAGAGGTGAGAATCTTGAACTTTGATATTGTAGGACAAAAAGCATATATAAAAGATGGGCCGCATCGGAACCGAATTGGAACTGTAAAGAAAAATGAAAAACAATTAGAATCCCATTTTGCTATTGTAATTGGAGAACAAAGTATTGATGTAGAGCTAAAGGATATCGTGTTAGTTGGAGTAGATGTAGGACAATTTCATAAATGGTGCGAGCAAAATGGTTATTTGTGAAAGGGACGGGCTGTGAGATAATGAAATATATTTGAGAAAAGAGAATATGTTATTATATTCTCTTTTTCTATGTGTGGGGATACGGAAATGAAGTATAAAGAACAAGAGTTTACATTGGAGTTGAAAGAGAACATTAAAGGTATGGAAAAGGAAATCGAGCGAATATCACTTGGATTTTTTAAAGCGTATTCGCATTTATACATAGGGAAAAATATGAAATTAGATATGGGATTTGAAAGAGAAAAAGAGAATCCCTTTGAAATAGGATATTATTCATCAGTTTCTATAGCGATATTAGATGAAGAAGGAGAGATGATTGAATTTTACATTATTCCAATTTGGAGATGCGAAAATACTTTTTTAGGGATGCCAACTCAGTCGAGAGTTTGGGGGAGTAAGAAAGTAGGGGAACTTGTTGATGAATCTTGTTATGAGATTGAGGAAGAGTTAAAAGAGCAACTAGAAGAATACTTGGAGTGATAACTTTCAAGAGAAGATGTATAGAGATGGAACATAATAAAAAAGACGCTAACAGTATAAATTGTTAGCGTCCTTTTTTATTATGAAGCAATCTCACCAGTTTTTACATCATCTTGATTGTACGTATCCTGATCTAATTCACCAAGCCATTTACTAGAAATAAGACCAGCTGTCATAGAACCACTTACGTTAAGAGCTGTACGACCCATATCGATTAATGGTTCAACTGAGATAACAAGAGCGACAATGCCGATTGGTAAGTTCATTGTAGATAGTACGATTAACGCTGCGAATGTTGCACCGCCACCAACACCGGCAACACCGAATGAGCTAATAGCAACGACAGCGATTAAAGTTAAAATGAATTGTGGTTGTAATGGATCAATTCCTACAGTTGGAGCGACCATCATAGCAAGCATTGCTGGATAAATACCTGCGCAACCGTTTTGACCGATAGATACCCCAAAGGATGCAGCGAAGTTAGCGATTCCTTCAGAAATACCAAGCTTTTCTTTTTGAGCTTCAATATTTAATGGCATTGCACCAGCACTAGAGCGAGATGTAAATGCAAATGTTAATACAGGGAACACTTTTTTCAAATATTGAATTGGATTTAAACCAGATAATGCGATTAATAATAAGTGAATGATAAACATTACGATAAGAGCTACGTAAGATGCTAACACGAAGTTACCAAGTTTTAAAATAGCGTTAATATCGCTACCAGCAACTGTCTTTGCCATAAGAGCTAATACGCCGTATGGAGTAAGACGTAAAATTAATGTTACCATACGCATTACGATTGCATATACAGCATCAAGCATTTTCTTAAATAGCTCTGCTTGTTCTGGATATTTTCGTTTTACACCTATAAAGGCAATCCCGATAAAGGCTGCAAATATTACAACAGAAATTGTTGATGTTGGACGAGCACCTGTTAAATCAAGAAAAGGATTCGTAGGCAACAGTTCTAACAATTTGTCTGGAATTGTTGTCTTTTCAATAGAAGTAAATCTTTCTTCTACTAATTTCAGACGAGCAGATTCTGCATCACCATGTTGTAATCCTGTTGCTGATACATCAAATCCTGCGCTTGCAGCTATACCGACAGCTGCGGCAATTCCTGTAGTAAGAATTAAAATTCCGATAATAAGACCACTGATTTTACCAAGGTTTTTCGTTAATTGTAATTTTGTAAATGCTGAAATAATAGATACTAAAATAAGTGGCATAACGATCATTTGAAGTAATTTCACATAACCGTTACCAATTAAACTAAACCAGGTATTTGATTCGATAATTACTTTAGAAGTAGGTTCATAAATAAATTGTAATATAAGACCAAAGATAATTCCGACTCCTAAAGCAGTAAATACACGTTTATTAAAAGATACATGCTTACGTTGCATATAATACAATACGCCAACTAAAATGAGCATGACTGTGATGTTAATCCCGACAAGCAGTGTATTCATGTTGATTCCCCCTAATTCCAATGTGTTATATAGAATATAAGGTAATAAAACCTATAAGTCAACTAGGGAATTGCGGAATTAAAAAAAAGATGGCAATTTGCCATCTCTTAATGCCCAGCTCCAGGGACAAGTAAAAATGTTGTGTACCATGTAAATCCGATGAAGAAAACGGTTAAATATGCCCCGAATACGTATATATACATACGCTCTGTTAATTTTAAATAACTTAAAAGTACGAAGAATCCTGTTTGTCCTAAAAATAGTAGTGCGGTCGAATGCATATCCCCTACGTAAAACATAACCGAGAAAATTCCAGTCCAAAAGCCGAGAACGCGAAACATGCGCTCCATGCCATCTCCCTCCTTTTCTAAAAAAAGTAAAACCTCTTTTCATTATAGTTTATTTTTCTAACTATTGTAAATATTCATTCATATAAAAAAGAAGCCAATTATAATATTGACTTCTTCTTAGTTGAAAAACTAAATTTGAACTTTATCCCGCTATTTGTGGGCAGTAAAACTCCCACCTCAAAATTCGGCAAAATGCGAGGAAGTTAGGTGGGAGATAACTGCCCGTAAAAGCCCGATTGGTGCGGGCTAATAATCAGTGGGGGAAGAACACCCCCACTGATTAAAGTTTCACTTTATAGTTACAAGATTTGCATCCATCTAGTAGACTATCGTTTCGTGTTAATTCCACGTTCGGGAATAGGATTTCAAAAATCCCCTTCATCATATCTCCGTGCATATTACAAATTTCAGTCGGATGATGCGCAGCAACTTCTTTAAATGGACAATTGTGTACATCATAGAAAATTTTTGTGCCATCTGTACTTAATTCAAAAGCAGGAGATAAGCCAGCTGTTGAGAATGCTTCTTTTGCGATTAGCATTTTTTGTTCTATCGTCAATGCTTCTGCACTTACATTTAAGCGATGCATATGTTGTTGCATTAATTCTTTGCCGAATTGTTTCCCTGTTTCATATAGCGCTTTTTCACCAGCACTACCTAAGCTTAGCAGTGAATTAAATGCTATCTGCGCTAATAATTGATAATCGCGAAATGGGAATTGTAACTGGATGACATCTTGAGACAAGACATATAGCCTGCTTGGTCTGCCGCCTTTCCCAGTTTTTTTTGTTTCTGATTTGAGCATATTAACATCTTCTAATTTAGATAAATGTAAACGCGCTACGTTTGGATGAATGTTAAACTCATCTGCAATTTCTTGTACAGTTACGTAATTATGTTTTTGCGAAATATATTTATAAATATAATAACGAGTAGGGTCAGATAATACACCTGTAATTTTTAAAGCTTGTTCCATGAGGATCTCCACCTTTATCACTTTATCCAAGATATTAACATTATAATACAGATAAACTTCTATATAGGTAATTTCAGACAATAATTCGGAAATTGTTCATAATTTCACAAACATATTTTTCCTTTTTCTCTTAGTGAAAATACAAAATCTCTAATTTTTCTTGTGCATTTTTTTATGATATATACATAGTGAGGAGGGAAACTTGATGAATAGTGTCGAGCTTTTTGCAAATATGATTATGAAAGAAGCTTGTAGGGTGCGAGCATCGGACTTACATATTGTGCCCAGGCAGAAGGATGTGGCGATTCAATTACGTATTGGAAAAGATTTAATTACGAAACGGTGTATTGAGAAAGAATTTGGAGAAAAGCTTGTTTCACACTTTAAATTTTTAGCATCAATGGATATAGGAGAGAGGAGAAAACCTCAAAATGGTTCGTTGTACTTACAAATTGATGGACAAGAAGTGTATTTACGCCTTTCAACACTTCCAACAGTATATCAAGAAAGTCTCGTTATTCGCCTCCATTTACAAGCATCTGTACAGCCACTGTCTCATCTTTCGTTATTTCCAAGTTCAGCGGAAAAATTACTCTCTTTTTTAAAGCATTCTCATGGGTTACTCGTATTTACTGGGCCAACTGGTTCTGGAAAAACAACAACAATGTATGCGTTATTAGAAGTAGCTAGAAAATGGCAAACACGTCGCATTATTACACTGGAAGATCCAGTTGAGCAAAGAAAAGACGGTTTATTACAAATTCAAATAAATGAAAAAGCTGGTATCACATATAAAACGGGATTAAAGGCTATTTTGCGTCATGATCCAGATATTATTTTAGTTGGCGAAATTCGTGATGAAGAAACAGCAAAAGTAGCTGTAAGGGCCAGTTTGACGGGACATTTAGTAATGACAACCTTGCATACAAATGATGCGAAAGGAGCGATACTACGATTTATGGATTATGGTATTACAAGGCAAGAAATTGAACAATCATTATTAGCAGTAGCTGCTCAGCGGCTCGTCGAATTAAAATGTCCATTTTGCAGAGGGAAGTGTGCAACTTTATGTAAATCAATGAGGAAAGTGAGACAGGCAAGCATTTATGAACTGTTATATGGATATGAATTAAAACAAGCGATTAAAGAAGCAAGTGGAGAACATGTTACGTATCACTATAAAACGTTGGAATCGTCGGTTCGAAAAGGGTATGCTTTAGGCTTTTTAGAAGAAGATGTATATGTTTAAGAGAAAATGGAGTTTAAGTGATCAAGCATTATTATGTAAAAGATTAAGTGATTTATTAGAGAAAGGTTACTCACTTTTGCAGGCGTTAGAATTTTTGCAGTTGCAACTACCATTAGGGAAGAAATTACAGTTACAGCGTATGATCGAGGGATTGAAAAATGGACAAAGTTTGCACGCTTCTTTTCACCAATTAATGTTTCACTCTGAGATGTTAAGTTATTTGTTTTATGCAGAGCGACATGGTGACATTTCTTTTGCTTTGCAACAAGGGAGCGTACTTCTTTACAAGAAAGATAAATATAGGAAAGATATGATGAAAGTAATGCGATATCCTATGTTTTTATCATTTTTTTTAATGATTATGCTTTCTGTTTTTAACCTCATTTTATTGCCTCAGTTTGAAATGATGTATAGTTCTTTACGTTCTACAGCACCACCACTTACGGAGCAAATTTTAGTTGCAATTAAATTATTACCCTACTTCATTTATATGATTGTTCTTATCGTTATAACGGGATTTAGTTTATATATATTTTATTTCCGAAAACTTCCGCCTACTCAAAAGGTAAAGATTATGATCCGTATTCCCCTTATGAAAACATTTCTTATTTTAAATCATTCGCATTATTTTTCCACTCAATTAAGTGGTTTATTACACGGTGGATTGTCGGTACACGAAGCATTAACAATAATGATGAAGCAAAAGTATCATCCGTTCTTTCAGTATGAAGCAGACCGAATTGAGCGGCAATTAATTGCAGGAGAACCGTTACAATCTATTATTGATAAAAGCGGTTATTACGAAAAAGAACTTTCTTATATCATTACGCATGGACAAGCAAACGGTAATTTAGCAAATGAGCTTGGTGATTACAGTGAGCTCATTATTGAAAAGGTAGAACAAAAAATTAAACGTATGTTATTTGTGATTCAACCCATTTTATTTACATGTCTTGGGGTTATAGTCATTTTGATGTACTTAGCGATGATTATGCCGATGTTTCAAATGATGAATTCTATATAGGGGGCATTTACATGCAGAATGAGGAGGGTTTTACTCTTTTAGAAATGTTATTAGTTATGGTTGTCATAACTGTATTATTACTATTAATTATTCCAAATGTAGTTACACAGCGCTCATCCGTCCAAGGAAAAGGATGTGCAGCCTATGTGAAATCTATAGAAGCACAAATACAAGCATATCACTTGCAACATAATAAGATTCCATCAATAGAGGAACTTGAAACAGGAAAGTATATTACTTCAAAAACTTGCCCGAAAGGTGAACCAATCCATATTTCCGATGATGGTACGGTATCAGCTGGGAAATCGTGAAGCAAAAAGGTTTTACTCTTTTAGAAATGCTACTTGTCTTATTTGCTATTTCTGTACTGAGTGTTGTTACGCATTTTAACGTTACTTCATTACATGAAAAACAAAAAGTTGAGCAGTTTTTGAAACAGTTTTCAAATGATATTTTGTATATGCAGCAGTTAGCGATTAAGCGTCAAAAACATTATACGTTACGCTGGTTTAAAGGGAAACAGATGTATTATATTTCGGAATCGGAGACAGACCTTTTAATTGTTAAGAGAGAATATGATAAAGATGTCCAAATGGATTTGCATACCTTTCCAAATCCAATGACATATAATCCGAGCGGGAATATTAATAGGGGTGGTACGATTTTACTTTCCTATCGAGGGTATAAATATGAGATTGTATTTCAGCTTGGAAGAGGGAGATTTACGTATCGTGAAGTGTCAAAAAGGATCAGTAATGGTTGAAATGGTTGTAGCGTTAAGTTTAATAATGATGGCAGCATCGTTATTGCTCCCGCAAACATTATTAATTATGCAAGAAAGAAAAAATATAAAAATGAGCTATAAAGCATTAATATTATTAAAAAAAGAAGCGGCCTTATTTAAGTATGAGAATGAGGAAAAGCGAGTAAAAGAGCAAGTCATAAAAGGAATTGTATATTACACATATTGGAGAGGAGATGAAGTTTGTACGATGTGGAAAGATATGAGAGGAAAGGCGATGGAGCAATGCCTTTATGCAAAGGAAAAATAAAAAAGAAGCGGGATTTACATTAATAGAAATGATTGCATGTTTGTTGCTTTTATCAATGTTCTTTTTACTTTTACCGCGTCTTCATATTATGGGGATAGAAAATACACATTCAAAAGGATTAAATGACTGGGAGTGGGATGTGTTTTTAGGACAAATGCAATTAGAGTTTCGTGAAGTATTAAGTGGGAGGAAGATAGAGCTAGAAAACGGTGGGAATATTTTACGCTTCCAACTTCGTAATGGTGATCAGGTGACGTATGAAAAGTTGAATAGTAATTTAATAAGAAAAGTAAATATGCGCGGAAGGGAATTTATATTACAAAGGATTGAAGCGAGTTCGTATAAATTAACACCTCATTTGTTATATATATATGTGAAAGATATAAGTGGTGAAATATATGAAGGCGTGGCTGTGCGCTATAGTGAAATTGAGATAGAAACATGAGAAAACAAGATGGATTTGCAATGCCAGGAACAATTATTTTTCTTATTTTATTCATTTCTTTTTTGATGTACGAAACGAATATGTTACTTTCGGATAAAAAATTTTATTCTGAAATAGAACAAAGTTTTTTCATGGAGGAACTTGTTGATCGCGCTATTTCAGATATAAAAAGAGAGTTACAGCAAAAAGAAAAAGAGGATGTTTTTTTATTTCAGTATGAAAGAGGAGAAGTGAGTGGAAAGTACGTCTTTGAAAATGATGTTATTATCATTTCGTTGCAATGTGTTACAAAACAGAGAGTTTTCTATACAGTGAGCTTTCGGTATAGGGAAAAGGATAATAAAATATTTGATTGGGTAGAAGGATAATATGTAAAATATATGGAGAAGAACCATGAGTTTCTATTGTGGAGGGAGTCAATTTCTTTGAGGAAAGGGATAAGAATAATGGTCAAAAGTTTAAATTTTCTCAAAAAAGAGAAAGGTAGAAAGAATATGATATATTCATGCTATCCAATCATTTTTTTCTAGGGAGATAAGGAAATGACAAATAACAATCAAATAGGTGAAAATAAGGAACAAACTATTTTTGATCATAAAGGAAATACGATTATGACAGAGGATAGGGAAATACAAATTATTTCAAAATTCGAAGAACCTCTTATTGTCGTATTAGCAAATGTATTAAGTGATGAAGAGTGCGATGAATTAATTGAATTGTCTAAAAGTAAGATGAAACGTTCTAAAGTTGGTTCATCACGTGATGTAAATGATATTCGAACAAGTAGTGGTGCATTTTTGGAAGAGAATGAACTAACTTCGAAGATTGAAAAACGAATTTCATCTATCACGAATGTTCCTGTAGCGCATGGAGAAGGATTGCACATTTTAAATTATGAAGTAGATCAAGAATATAAAGCGCACTATGATTATTTTGCGGAACATAGTAGATCAGCTGCTAATAATCGTATAAGTACTCTTGTGATGTACTTAAATGATGTAGAAGAAGGCGGAGAAACATTCTTTCCGAAATTAAATCTTTCTGTACACCCTAGAAAGGGAATGGCAGTATACTTTGAGTACTTTTATCAAGATCAATCACTAAATGAGCTTACGTTACATGGAGGGGCACCTGTTACGAAGGGCGAGAAATGGATTGCAACGCAGTGGGTGAGAAGAGGTACTTATAAGTAAAAGTGAGCCAGCTTGTTTGATTACGAGAAAATAGTGAGTATGTTACGTTTTGTTCTTCATAGTATAAGAAGAACAAAACGTTTTTTTATTAAATAAAGTAACATCTTTCGTTATAATAACAAATAATAACGGATGATTGAGAGGAACGAAAATGAAATCTATATACATAACCGGCTATATGGGAGTCGGGAAAACAACAATTGGAAAAGCGTTAAGTAAAGAACTCCATATGGAAGTTGTAGATACAGATCAAAAAATCGAAGAGCAGAAAGAGAAAGAGATTCGGTATATTTTTGCAGAAGAAGGCGAAATGGCTTTTCGTGAATATGAAAGTGAAATGTTACGTTCATTACCGGTTCAGAATGTAATTATGACAACTGGTGGAGGGATTATTGAACGAGAGGAAAATCGAAAGTGGATGAAGGAAAATGGAACTGTTGTGTATTTATATTGCGATCCACATGTAATTGCAGAAAGGCTTCGTGAAGATACGACACGTCCACTATTTCAGAAGAAAGATATAGATGCATTTATAACGAAATTTGAATCGCGCCGAGCTTATTATGAAGAGGCTGATATTCATATCGATACGACAAATAAGTCGGTAAAGCAAATTATGAATGAATTAAAGCAAAAGATTAATGAATAAAAAAGTGGACATACTAATCAAGTAGAGGTGATGATAATATGTCTACTAATGATTATGTACGCTTTGTGACACAGCAATTTGTGTCATATATGGATGCTCCAAAAGAGGATCGAAAACAACAGAAACAACAACGTCGTGCGGAGAAAGAGCCATTCTTAAATAAATGGTTTGGTGTTATGCCACTGAGCGCTGCTTTGTTTTATCGAAATGTAAAAAATAAAAGAAAAAAATCAAGCTAACTTTTTCGTAATATGTCTGGCAAAATAAAGATCCCCTAGTGCAACAAGCTGCTAGGGGATCTTTATTTATTGTTGCACAGATTCTTTTTCTTCAGTAACCGCATGTATCTTATTATTTACCCATACAAACCCTATTCCGATGCAAATAGAAATACCCCAGCCAACAGCGGTCATAATAGCTCTCATTTCACCATATCCATCTACACCGAAAACAGAGATGAAATAGATTTTCAAGAAGCTTTTTAATATAAATTGAAGGCCGAAAAATAGTGTTAAATATTGCAGTGCTGGATATATACGACTATCACGATAAAGCTCACGACTTTTATCACGATCATGACCTTGCAGTGCTGAAATATCCGCTGCGAAATATAACATAAGTGGTTTTTTTATAAAGATTGTACATATAACGATGCAGCCAAGTACGATATGATAATATGCATCATTCCATAGCATTCGTTCCGCTGATCCAGATATTAAGTCTACGGTTGTATTAGAAATGAGTGTAATTAAAATAAAGAACCCTGTAACGTTAAACTGTTTTTCTTTTTTAAAGGTATACAGTGTATAAATAATCCCCGGAACAGAGGAAATTAACATTGCGTAATAAGGATCGATATAAGGTTTTGCAAATTTCCAAATGAGGAATGGGAATACGAGATAAAAGACAAGATCTAATATAGCTTTTTTATTTTGATTCATACAAATCCTCCTTAAGTCATACATATATTTTATAATATAATTTCTGAAAATTGTATAAGGTTTAATAAAAAAAAGAAAAGTAGATGATTAGTAGATTAAAAAAATTGTCCCTAGCGTAGTAAGTTTTTTTAGTATATAATAAAGGAAACGCTTTCATTTTTTGATTTGTTCACAAAATGGATGGAAAATCACATATTTACTATTGATATGTTACTTTATAATGAAACTAATTAAATATACATGCATACAATATTGTGAAATAAATAACATAAATAATCTATATAAATGTAAACGTTATCAAAAGAGAGGTGGAGACAATGAGTAAATTTTTCTTCAATCATAATCCAGCAACATTAGAGGATGGAAGACTGGTTAAGTATGCTGAAATTATTTATGGAGAAGGTGGCCGTTCTGTATTAGAAAATTTAATGGTGAAGGCATCTATCAGATTACGTGATCGTTATCCGAATAAATCTGACGAACAGATCTCGAACCTCGTAAATCAAGGCATCCATGATATGTTTCAAAAATACGTGAATGAGTAAGAGCAGCTACTGGCTGCTCTTATTTTTTTGTATAAGGATTGTGCCTCTAGCTGAAAATAAAGATGCATTTTGAAACATGCAAAAAGGAGGCGAAAAAGATGAGTAATGGAATTGGTCGTTCAAAAGAGAATCTTCCAACTGATGCAAACCATGTAAGTGCAAAGGATCGTGCATATCAGAAACGTATGACAGAGAAAAAACAGCAAGGGCGTAATGAAGATAGAGAATAGGCTGGGAACATATCTTAAAAGAAGCTCCTTAAGGAGCTTCTTTTAAGATAGAAAATGATTTGCGGTAACATAAAAGAGACCACCGTTTATAATTTGTATTGTAATGCGTGGTTCGTATTGTTCTTGTAATGCTTGCTTTTCAATTTCATAGCTTTCTGGAAGTTCATCGCTATCTTCGTAAAATCGATTTAAAAGGTCTAAATCGTGATTCCAACGCACTCTCGCTTCTTTTGCCCACGTGTGGTCATCTTCAGCGATTATACTTTTTAAAGCATCCTCTATACGTTGTAAGCCACTTTGTGGCTTAATGATAGGTGAGAGGGTAAAACAAAAGTCAGGTATTTTCGGTGTGAGTTTGATCTCTGCTAAAGTGTCATGAAAGTTTGCAATCATTGTCCCGGAAATAAGATGAATACCGATAGAATGAAGTATGTCTTTTTTTCGGTCGCATTGATAAGATACTTTTATATTTACACCAAGCCAAGGATGAAGGGGGGTATGAGTTGCCCCGCTATGTTTCACTTCCTCATATAAACGTATGTATGAACCTAGTTCTTTTGTTGTTTCAAATATTTGATGCAAACGGGGTGAACCGTAATGAATAAGTTCACCGTCGTTTTCTTCGTTTTCTGGATTTGTAATAAGAGTAAGGCGCATCGGGTTCGGAACGCCTCCTGTTTTTTCAAGATAGTGCCAATAGAAAGGGCGGTTCATTAATAATTTATCCATTTCAATTGTTAACTGTACGTCTAATAGGTGAGGGGAACGTTCTAAAATTTCGCAGTTATTCGCCTCAAAAAAGTTATATAAGTAATTATGAATTTCATTTTGCTGCATAGTCTTGCACCTCTGCTTCATTGCGCTTCGCAAAATCGATAATAGATGTTAAATTTTCCATCTTGATTCGAATTTCACCTTCGCTTTTTGAATGCGCGAAAATTTCTTGAATATGCGCATCAATATTTTTCATGTTGATTCTCGTTAAAATTTCATCGAGTTCACCGATTACACGTTCAAATAAATTAATTTTTTCATATAGTAGTTTTAAAATGTGCTCTTCAACAGTGTGCTTTGTTGCTAAGTTATAAATATGAACATCATTTTTTTGTCCAAGACGGTGAATACGTCCAATCCTTTGCTCGAGTCGCATTGGATTCCACGGTAAGTCGTAATTAATCATATGGCTACAAAATTGTAAGTTAATTCCTTCACCACCAGCTTCGGTCGCAATTAATACTTGGGCATGATTTTGGAAAAGCTCCTTCATCCAATCTTTCTTCCCGCGCTTAAATCCACCGCGAAATGGAACAGAGGAAATGCCATGTTGTTGTAAGAACCATTGTAAATACATTTGTGAAGCTCTATATTCAGTGAAGATAATGACTTTATCGTCAACTTCTTTTATAAGCTCTAGTGCTTTATTTGCTTTGGAGTTGAACGGAATATGATTAATTTTGTCCATCAGCACATCAATATGTGGGTCCTTTATGTAGTGCTCATTTTCTTTCTGTCTTTTTTCTACATGTTTTTTTAGTGAATAGTAAACAGCTTCACGACTACTACATGCTTCCCGTTTTAAAGTTAAGGATGAGAAAGCAGATGTGACGGCATCTTGTCCACGCCAATTTTCAATTTCATTATACAAAGCTTGTTCTTCTTCATTGAATTCAACGAAGATTGTTCGTACATGCCTCTTCGGCCAATCAATGCCAGTGTTATTGCGTCTATTTCGAACCATTACTTTATTGATAAGAGCTTTTAAATCTTCATCGGATTCAGTGGAACGATTTTTGGAAGCGTAATATTCTTCAAAATTAGATTGATTGCCTAAATGACCTGGTTTTAATAAAGAAACGAGGTTGAAGATTTCATCGATTTTATTTTGAACAGGAGTTGCAGTTAGTAATAAACAAAACTTCTTTTTTAATCGCTGTGCAAATTCATAGTTTTTTGTTTTATTATTTTTTAGTTTATGTGCTTCATCGATAATAATAAGGTCATACTCTAGGTTTAAAACGATATCGCGATGCGGTGAACGTTTCGCAGTATCGATTGATGAAACGATGACATCAGCTTGTTCCCAAGAATAACTTTTCTTTTGAGCGACCGCAGGAATAAAAAATTTTGTGTTTAGTTCATACGCCCACTGAGATACGAGAGAAGCTGGAACGAGAATGAGTACCTTTTTTACAAGTCCTCGAACCATATATTCTTTTAAAATAAGTCCAGCTTCAATCGTTTTTCCAAGTCCGACTTCGTCTGCTAGAATCGCTTTACCATTCATTTGTTCAATGACATTTTGAGCGACCTCTAATTGATGTGGAAGCGGCGTGAAATGTGATAAATGTTTCGGTGCTTGCAATCCATCAAAAGTAGGGACGAGTAACGATTTCTCTGTTTTATAAGCTAAATGATATAAATCCCAATTTGTCCAAGGACCATCTTCATCAATTCTTTTTAAAAAATTGTTTTGCCACGTTCGATCTACGGAAATATCGACATTCATTAAGACTCTCCCACCTTTTATAAACTAAAGTGATTATTTAAAAAATCTTTATTATAAGCCTCGTAATAAGGCGCTATCACAATTACTAAAAGTTAAAGAATAGGCAATGATAAAGGGCTAAATTTCAAAATTTGTATTTAATAAGATTAAGAATGAAAAATTCTAAATTATTTTTTATGCTAGAATATTGATGAAATATAGCGAATAATGTTAGGATAATGGTGTGAAATGTGTGGAATCTTTCGTATTTTATCCAAGAAAGTAACTTTTTATTTACGCTTTCATAAAAAAATATACTGAGATTCCGTATAACCTTATCTTTTCAGAATGAAAATGTTTAGATATGGGAAGCAACTTTTATTGATTTGTCAGAGCATAAGGGGGAAAGAGCATGATTACATTACAACGTACACCGTTATTTGATGTATACGCGAAGTATGGTGGGAAAACAGTCGACTTCGGTGGTTGGGAATTACCAGTTCAATTTTCAAGCATTAAAGAGGAACATGAAGCTGTACGTACAGGAGCAGGTTTGTTCGATGTATCTCATATGGGAGAAGTAGAGGTAAAAGGTGTAGATAGTTTAGCATTTTTACAACGTGTTGTTACAAATGACGTATCTACCTTAAAGGTAGGGGGCGCACAATATACAGCTATGTGCTATGAAAATGGTGGCACAGTAGATGACTTATTAATCTACAAACGTGGTGAAGAAGACTATTTATTAGTAATCAATGCATCAAATATCGAGAAAGATTACGAATGGTTAGCTAGCCATGTAATTGGCGATGCGAAAGTAGTCAATGTTTCTAGTGAAGTTGCGCAGCTTGCAATTCAAGGACCAAAAGCAGAAGGCATTTTACAAAAAGTTGTGTCAGAAGATTTGAAAGAAATTAAGTTCTTTAAATTTAAAAATAATATTCTTGTAGATGGAATTCCTGCACTTGTATCTCGTACAGGTTACACAGGTGAAGATGGATTCGAAATTTACTGTAAGAGTGAAGATGCAGCAAAACTTTGGGAGAAACTTCTTGAAGTGGGAGCAGAAGAGGGCTTAAAACCATGTGGCTTAGGTGCTCGTGATACACTTCGCTTCGAAGCAACACTTCCGTTATACGGACAAGAGTTATCAAAAGATATTACACCGATTGAAGCGGGAATTGGCTTTGCGGTAAAACCAAATAAAGAAGCAGATTTCTTTGGAAAAGAAACGTTAAAAGAGCAAAAAGAAAACGGTGCATCTCGTAAATTAGTCGGCATCGAAGTAATCGAACGCGGTATTCCTCGTACGCATTACCCTGTATTTATAGGAGAAGAAAAAATCGGGGAAGTAACGAGTGGTACACAATCTCCAACGTTAAAGAAAAGCATTGGTTTAGCACTAATTGATGTAAAATACGCAGCAGTTGATACAGAAGTAGAAATTGAAATTCGTAATAAACGCGTCAAAGCAGTAGTTGTTCCAACACCATTTTATAAACGTTCAAAGTAACGGGGAGAGGGGTAGATTTCATGTTGCATCGTTATCTTCCAATGACAGAAGAAGACAAAAAAGAAATGTTACAAACGATCGGCGTTCAAACGATCGACGAATTATTCTCTGATATTCCAGAGAGTGTTCGTTTTAAAGGGGATTTAAAAATTAAAGAAGCAAAATCAGAGCCAGAGCTGTTAAAAGAGTTATCTCAAATGGCTAGTAAAAATGCTAATTTAAAAGAATATGCTTCTTTCTTAGGAGCAGGTGTATACGATCATTACGCTCCAGTAATTGTTGATCATGTTATTTCTCGTTCAGAGTTTTATACAGCTTACACACCATACCAACCAGAAATTTCACAAGGGGAATTACAAGCAATTTTTGAATTCCAAACAATGATTTGTGAATTAACAGGAATGGATGTAGCAAACTCTTCTATGTATGACGGAGGTACAGCTTTAGCTGAAGCGGCAATGCTAGCAGCTGGTCATACTCGCAAAAAGAAAATTCTTGTTTCAGCGGCAGTTCATCCAGAATCAAGAGCGGTACTTGAAACATATGCAAAAGGTCAAAATCTTGAAGTTGTTGAAATTGATCATAAAAACGGTGTAACAGATTTAGAAGTATTACAAAGTGAAGTAGATGATACAGTTGCTTGTGTAATCGTTCAATATCCAAACTTCTTCGGACAAGTGGAAAAGTTAGCTGATATCGAAAAAATCGTTCATCAACAAAAATCATTATTTATCGTTTCTTCAAATCCATTATCATTAGGCGCATTAACACCGCCAGGAAAATTCGGTGCTGATGTTGTAATCGGTGATGCACAACCATTCGGTATCCCAACGCAGTTTGGTGGACCGCACTGTGGTTACTTTGCAACAACGAAAGCATTTATGCGTAAAATTCCAGGACGTCTTGTCGGACAAACTGTAGATTCAGATGGTAAACGTGGATTTGTATTAACGTTACAAGCACGTGAACAGCATATTCGTCGTGATAAAGCGACGTCTAACATTTGTTCAAACCAAGCGTTAAATGCATTAGCAGCTTCTGTTGCAATGACGGCACTTGGCAAACAAGGTGTAAAAGAAATGGCACGTCAAAACATTTCTAAAGCACAATATGCAAAACGTCAATTTGAAGCGAAAGGTTTCACAGTAACGTTCGCTGGACCATTCTTTAATGAATTTGTTGTAGATTGTAAACGTCCAGTTAAAGAAATAAATGATGTATTAATACAAAAGAATATTATCGGTGGTTACGACCTAGGCCGTGATTATAAAGAGCATGAAAACCATATGCTTGTAGCGGTAACAGAGCTTCGTACAAAAGAGGAAATTGACACACTTGTAAACGAAATGGGGGCTATCCAATGAAGAACCAAGACCAAGCACTTATTTTTGAAGTGACTAAAGAAGGACGCGTAGGATATAGCTTACCCAAATTAGATGTAGAAGAAGTAAAATTAGAAGATGTGTTTGAGAGTGATTATATTCGAGTAGAAGATGCAGAGCTTCCAGAAGTATCTGAACTTGATATTATGCGCCATTACACAGCGCTTTCAAACCGTAACCACGGTGTGGATTCTGGATTCTATCCACTTGGGTCTTGTACGATGAAATATAATCCGAAAATTAATGAAAACGTAGCTCGTTTCGCAGGCTTTGCAAATATTCATCCACTTCAAGATGAAAAAACAGTGCAAGGTGCAATGGAATTAATGTATGACTTACAAGAACATTTAATTGAAATTACAGGTATGGATACTGTTACGTTACAACCAGCAGCTGGTGCACACGGAGAATGGACAGGATTAATGTTGATTCGTGCATATCATGAAGCGAACGGTGACTTTAACCGTACGAAAGTAATTGTTCCTGACTCTGCTCACGGAACAAACCCGGCGTCTGCAACAGTAGCTGGTTTTGAAACAATTACGGTGAAATCAAATGAACATGGTCTTGTTGACTTAGATGATTTAAAACGTGTTGTAAACGAAGAAACAGCAGCACTTATGTTAACAAATCCAAATACATTAGGCCTATTCGAAGAAAATATTTTAGAAATGGCAGAAATCGTCCATAACGCAGGCGGTAAATTATACTATGATGGTGCAAACTTAAATGCGGTATTAAGCCAAGCACGCCCAGGAGATATGGGATTTGACGTTGTGCATTTAAATCTTCATAAAACATTTACAGGTCCGCATGGCGGCGGTGGCCCAGGTTCTGGTCCAGTAGGTGTGAAAGCTGATTTAATTCCGTACTTACCAAAACCGATTTTAGAGAAAACAGAAAATGGCTATCACTTCAACTATGATCGTCCAGAAGCAATTGGGCGTGTGAAACCATTCTATGGTAACTTCGGAATTAACGTTCGTGCATACACATATATTCGTTCTATGGGCCCAGATGGCTTGCGTGCAGTAACTGAGTATGCTGTATTAAATGCGAACTATATGATGAGAAGATTAGCACCATTCTATGATCTTCCGTTCGATAGACATTGCAAGCATGAATTTGTATTATCAGGTCGTCGTCAAAAGAAACTTGGTGTACGTACATTAGATATTGCAAAACGTCTGCTTGATTTCGGTTACCATCCACCAACAATTTACTTCCCATTAAATGTGGAAGAATGTATTATGATTGAGCCAACAGAAACAGAATCAAAAGAAACATTAGATGGTTTCATTGATAAGATGATTCAAATTGCTAAAGAGGTAGAAGAAAATCCAGAAGTTGTACAAGAAGCACCACATACAACAGTAATAAAACGTTTAGATGAAACATTGGCTGCTCGTAAACCAGTTTTACGTTATGAAAAGCTAGCACCTGTACAAGTGTGATTGCAAAAAAAAGAACTCGCTACATGCGGGTTCTTTTTTTTGCAACATTGGTGCAGCTAGAATGAAAAAAATGTTAAAAATTTATATTTTTTGTTTCATATTGCTGTAAAGATGCGGTTTTATAGGTGATTTTGTTGAAAAAGTCGGTTTGATAAAAGTATTTATTTTTGTTAGAATTTTATTGAAATTAAGAAGATGTGATGAGGTAGAAATTACTCATTTTTATGTATATGTGAAAAAACGAGCAAGACGGGGGTGGAAGCGTGGGATATCGATGTTATAGAATGGTATACCATTTAGAAAATGGAGAAACAATTAAAGATGTAAAAGAATTTTGTTACCGAGACCAAGGGAAAGTGTTAGAAAGAGTAGCACACCGTGTAATGGATAATAGAGAAGTGACAGCGATTGATAAACAAGGAACAATCATTTCAATAGCGTGTGAGGACATTGTAAAGGTAGAACTTGATTACATAACAGAAAGTTAACCTTGAGTCATATCGAATTATTCGATACAATATACTGTTGAATGGTGAAGAGAGAAGAGAGGAGTTTATCATGGGTAATACACGACACTTTTATATGTTTATTTTAGCGTTTGTTCTTGTTGTGGCGTTAACGATTTATTTAATTGTTGATAGCAGCTGGTACAATACAGTTCATCCAGCATTCCTTCTTTTTATGTATGTAGGAATTGCGGTTGTTAGTTTCGGAATGAGAGACGAAATGTTAGATCGCTTTGAAAAGTGATACATATACGAAAGACCAACAGGAAAATGTTGGTCTTTTTTTCTTGCCAAAAATAGGATGGTGTGTATATACTGTATATATAAGATATACACAGTATATACACACACTGGAGGAAAACATGAATATTATTATTTCGAATTCTTCCCAAGACCCTATTTATGTGCAAATAAGAAAACAATTAAGCCAGCTTATTTTAAATGGTGGTTTAAAGGGTGGAGACCAATTACCGTCTATTCGTAGCTTAGCGAAGGAATTACAAGTTAGTGTAATTACAACGAAGCGTGCGTACGAGGAGCTTGAAAAAGAAGGATATATAGAAACTGTTGCTGGGAAGGGGACTTATGTTTCACGTAAAAATAATGAACTACTAAAAGAACAGCGGCTACGTCTATTGGAAAGTAAAGCGGAAGGGATTGTGAATGAAAGTAAAGCGTTGCAGCTTTCACTTGAAGATTTACAGCAGATGATTGCGTGTTTATATGAGGGGGAATAAGAGATGTTAGAGCTAAAAAACGTTTGTAAAACTTATCAAGATTTCTCAGTGAAAAATGTAAGTTTTACATTGCCACGTGGATATATTATGGGATTTATCGGACCGAATGGAGCTGGAAAAAGTACGACGATCAAAATGATTATGAATTTAATCAGAAAAGAGAGCGGTGATATAAAAATTTTTGGTAAGGACAATAAGAAAGCCGAAAAGGAAATAAAACAAAATATTGGTTTTGTATATGATGAAAATCATTATTACGAAGATTTAACGTGTGAGCAAATGAAACGGATTATTGCACCGTTATATAAAAAGTGGGACGAAAAGCAGTATCAATCGTATATGCAGAGATTACAAGTTCCAAAGTCTAAAAAAATTAAAGAGTTATCCAAAGGGATGAAAATGAAATTTGCGATTGCAATCGCACTTTCACACCATGCGGAATTCATTATTATGGATGAACCAACAGCAGGATTAGATCCAGTTGTTCGAAGTGAATTACTTGATATGCTGCAAGAAATTGTGATGGAGGATGAAGTATCTGTCTTATTTTCCACACACATTACTACAGACTTAGAACGCATCGCGGATTACATTACGTTCATCAATGATGGAGAAATTATATTTACTGGTGAGAAAGATGAATTAATGGAGAACTACGTAATCGTAAAGGGAAGCAATGATTTATTAGATCGAGAAGGAAAAGAACTATTTGTTGGATTACGAAAAAATAAGTTTGGTTTCGAAGGTTTAGCGAAGGATAAACAAACAATTGTAGACTGGTTTGGAAATGAGGTTGTACTAGAAAAGCCTAAATTAGATGACATCATTGTATACACTGCGAAAGGGAGAGGTGCCTATGCGTCAGCTCATATATAAAGATTTGTTCTTTTTTCGGGTAACGTGGTTAGTGAATTTTGTTATGCCTCTTTTGTTATTTATGTTAGAGCCAAGTGGTGAATTGTTATTTCCGATGAGTTGTTTATTTATAACCCTTTCCTCGGTTATGACGTTAATCTTTATGGATGAAAGGAATAAAAGTGACATTGTTATAAATAGTTTACCGGTAAGCCGAAAGGATATCATCATTGCTAGATATATTTCCTGTGCAATATTCATTGTTGGTGGCATACTCTCTACGATGTTAGTTGTTTTTCTTATAAGAGGCATTGTGGTTATTGGTGATATCGGTGCCTATCATCCTAATCTATACATTGAAATTCCATGGTATGAAGTAATAAATGGAGTTGTTTACGCCGTATTTTTGGTTGTCACGTTTTTCCCTAGTTATTATGGTACAAAGTCGAAGGTAGTAAGAAGTATAGTATCAGCAGCATCAATAGGAGTGGGGGGAATCCTTTGGATATTTATTAGTGATGGGCTGAATGAAACAACACCTTCATTCATTGAGTGGATTATGAATCCTCTGCATATTGGTGTATTTATAATTGGATTCATTACATTAGTTAGTATGTATATCGCTTCTATGTTTCTAACAATTAAAATTTATGGATCGCGTGATTTATAGAGAGGAGAATTCATATGCAACAGTTGATTTTAAAGGAGTTTTTCTTACATAAGAAGATGTTTCCTTTCTATTTTTTAATACCTATTTTCTCTGTTTTTAGGAATCCCGTCCAACCAATGGGGATTGCAATAGGATTATTTATAACATGTAGTACGATTATATATATTTCTTTTTATCATGAAGAGAAAAGTAAAGCAGAAAAAGTATTAGTGAGTTTGCCTATAACGAGAAAAGAGATAGTTATAGCTAAATATATTTCAAGCTCATTATTTATTATGGCTGGTTTGAGTACAACTTTTATAGTCGTAATATTAGGAAATATTTTATTGAACAGAGACATAGCTATTCCTGGATATGCAATATTTTCAGCAATAGTAGCAACTTTGATCTATTGTGTTGTAACGATACCTGCTAATTACGTTGGAGGATATAAAGCTACTTCTGTTTTGAATGTTATTATGGTTTTGCCTTTAACGGGTATGATTGGCCTTATGTGCAATGTTTTTGGTGATAAAATAATTATGTTAAAAGTACTTCAATCTGAAGATGCTACACTAGCAATGGGTATACTTGGCATCGGAGTGTTAGTAAGTATAGTCATATCAATGTTTCTCTCA
Source organism: Bacillus sp. AR13-1 (assembly GCF_008042285.1). Classification (NCBI taxonomy): domain Bacteria; kingdom Bacillati; phylum Bacillota; class Bacilli; order Caryophanales; family Bacillaceae; genus Bacillus; species Bacillus sp. AR13-1. Next base: position 406,245 of record NZ_QNUA01000010.1, on the reverse strand, counting down.
ATGAAAATGTTTCAGGAAGCAGAGTTATAGAAGGAGCATTTTCATATTAGGAGGTGTAATACATGATCAAGCAATTAATTTTAAAAGATTTCATCATTCAATGGAAATTTTTAATTTGGTACATACTCTATCCTATTCTCTTTTATATGGCTTTAACAGATACGGAAAATCTATTCATAATTATGTCAGTAATTATTACAATTGGGGCAACAGTAAAAACATTTGAAGCAGATAGTAAAAATGAGAGTGAAGTTATAGTAAATAGTTTACCAATATTGAGAAAACAAATTGTATTTGCGAAATATATAGTAGCAATTATTATTCTTTTTATAAGCGTAACGGTCGGTTGTTTCACGATGGGAATGAAGAATGGGGTTAACCTATTTGAATTTATTGAAACGACAATGGTTGCTAGTATTAGCTTTATTTTAGTGTATTTAAGCTTTGTTTTACCGATATCGTTTTGGCTAGGGTATAAAAAAACTATTTTTATTACGATAGTAATATTCATGGCGCCGATTGTTATTTTAGAAACTTTGTTTCAAATCAACCTGGAACAAATTCAACTATACAACTGCGTGTTATTCGTTAGTTCAATTTGCATGTTCATAGTATCTATCTTCGTTTCAGTGAAATTGTATGAGAAAAGAGAATTTTAAAAGGTGCCTCGTAAAAGGCACCTTCTTCAATAACGGCAATACGAGAGCAAAAGTTTATAAACAGAAAGGCTATTAGGCACATCTTTCGGAGTATGTAATATAAAGCTGAAAACGATAACGAAAATGAGAAAGAGGAAAAATAAAAATAGGATCTGCTTATGTATAGAATTTTGCATATAACCCACTCCTTTTTTAGGTAGTATGTCCAAAAGAAAGAAGGATATGAAAAATTTTAGGAGGGAGAATGATGAACAAAAGAAAGTGGTTATATAGAATTGGGGTACTTTTATTTTCAATTGGTCTCATAATAGCAAATTTTTACTCGGATATACCACCGCCATTTCCTAATTTGCATAAAGGGATTGGTATAAGTATTGTCATAGCTGGTCTGCTTTGTCTGATCGCATCAAATTTCTATAGAAAATCAGAATGAATATAAAGTGAAACTTTAATCAGTGGGGGTCTTACTGCCCGTTAATGCGGGATAAAAAAGGACAGTTACTTCTTTTCAGAAGAACTGTCCTTTTTAAATAACTTGTTCCATAGCTTGGCGATACTCCATATAATCACGATTGTAATGGAGGCAATAATTGACCAAGCGATAGATGCAATTTCAAGTGCCATGTTAGGAAGGAATGTAAGAATGGATAATACTTTATGAAACAGCCATTCTATTATATGAAAACTTATTTGTAATAGAATGATAATCCCGAGTGTGATCCATGTTAAGATTTGTTTTCCTTTTTCTTTCCACATGACATTCACCTCACGTTAGCCTAATAATTTTAAGCCAACAGCGCCGCATAGAATGCAGCTTAAGAAGGCAAGGCGACGCCAATCCGCTGACTCGCGGAAAATAAGAATCCCGAGAAGTGCACTTCCGGCAGTTCCGATTCCAGTCCAAATTGCGTAAGCAGTTCCCATCGGTAATGTGTTCATTGCAAGTGATAAGAAGAAGAAACTTACGCCGAAGTTAGCGATTAAAATAACTTTTGGTGCCCAGCCTTTCTTTTCAGTGGCTACTTTCATAAAGAGTACACCAACAATTTCACAAATACCAGCTAGAATTAAAAATACCCAAGCCATTTTATGCAGCCTCCTTCGATTCTTTTTCTTCTGTTACTCGTTTTAAGCCGATTACTCCGAAGAAGATTAAACCAATTAATAATACTTTTACGATAGAGAAAGGTTCTCCGAAGATGAAAATCTCTGTAAGAACGATTCCACCAGCTCCAATTCCTGTAAAGACTGCGTATACAGTGCCGACAGGTAAATCTTTATATGCTCTAAATAATAAGACGAAACTAATTGTAATTAATAGAGCAACACCAGCCCACTCAAGTGGTGCCTCCGCTTTTTTAAGTCCAATAACCCAAAAGATTTCAATAATACCAGCTATGATTACATAAATCCATGCCATATGTCATTTCTCCTTCCTACCAGTCGTTAGGTAAAGGGCTTAAAAACGACGCATTGCAAAGGAGCAATCCGTCAGTTTGAAAGTCCGCGCCAAAATACTTTCCAAGAAGCTTCTAAACGTGTCTCAAAACGATTTAAACCTGCGTATAGTAGTTCAACCATAAGGCCGTCAAGTAAGCATAAAAAAGCCTCCAAAGCGTCTTTTACTTCAATGTTATGCAGTTCATCTTGTTCGCTTGCTCTTTTAAACACAGGGAATAAAAGTTTTCCGACATTTTCAATGTGTACATTCGCTTTATCAATAATTTGTTCGCGAAATGCATCCGGCGGAAAATAAGAAGTTCGTAACCAAAACATTGATTCTTCACTTTCACCAAATCGTTTTGCATAACCTTTTAACAGATTTACTAGCAATTCTTCAGTAGACGATTTTGAAAAATTTTCGATATCGTCAGTGAAGCTTTGTAAATCTTTTTGAAGAGCGGATTCTAAGCATGTAAAATATAGCTCTTCTTTTCCTTTAAAGTGTGCGTAAATCGATGGTTTTTTAATCCCAACTTCTTGAGCAATATTTGCTAATGAAGTTCCTTCATAGCCGTAGCGTGCGAAATGAGAAAGTGCTACAGCTTTAATGCGGTTTGCTGTCATTTTCATCCCCTACCTACCGTTCGTTAGGTTAATTATATGAGATGAAAAATATAAAGTCAATAGGTGAAGGGATAAAAAAGAGCGCTATAGTTAACGCTCTTTTTTAGACTGTTTCTCGCTCAATTAAATGGAATGAAAGTTCTTCTGTACTGCCGATAATTTGCTCGCTTTGAATTTGTTTATAGAATAAAGAAAAAGCATGTGAGCCCATTGTGAGACCGGGATGTTCAATAGTTGTAATTTCTAATGCTTTTGAAATTTCATGGTTATCAAATCCCAGGATAGCGAGGTCTTCAGGTATGCGAATGCCATGTTTTTTTGCCTCTGTTAATAAACCAGCGGCAACTTGATCGTTCGCTGTAACAATAGCGGTTGGGCGATTTTTCATACTTAAAATGCGATGGAGTACTTGTGCCCCGTCCTGCATCGTATAACATTGATGAAAAACCCAATCAGGGTGCACTGTTTTTCCTTCTTGACGAAGAGTATCGGCGAAAGCTTTTTCACGCTCGATTGAATTAGCACTTGTTTTTCTTGCTAAACAAATGCCGATTTTTTCATGACCTTTACTGAGTAAATAGGAAGTACCAAGGCGGAATCCTTCGTAATGATCTACATAGACAGATGAAATGAGGGGATGTTTCATTTTTTCACATGAAATAATAGGGGCAAATTTTGCGAACGGTTCAATTTGTTCCCATGAACTCGTGCGAGAGCAAATAATCATCCCGTCAAATTGCTTCATTTTCATCATTTCAAGAACGCGAATTTCTTCAATACTATCGTAATTCGTTTGGCATAAATTAATATGATATCCAGCTGCTAACGCTTCGTTTCCGATTCCTTCAATGATCGTGCTAAAGTACGGAAGATTAATAAAAGGTAGCATAACGCCAATTGTATATGTTTTACCCTTTATTAAATGGATAGCATTTATATTTTTTGCATAGTTCAATTCTTCAACTGCATCTAAAACACGCTTACGTTTTTCCTCTTTTACGTAAGGATGATTATTAAGGACACGAGAAACAGTTGATATAGATACACCAGCAGTTTTTGCAATTTGTTTTATATTGGCCATATGTATCACCTCTTTCCTTAATTATAAGGGGAAAATGATAAGAATGAAAAAAATCTTGACCTGAAAAGCTTTTCACAATCTATGTTATAAGCATGACTTCTGTTGTTCGCGTAACCTTTTTATTTGGGCGTAAGAATAGTGGGGTCTTTTTTGTATGTCTGCAAAGAATTTTTGTCAGAATGTGTGAGAATAACGTGGAAAGTTTTCGGAGGAGGCGTTTGATAACGAAGCGAATAGTAGAGAGTATAAACGCTTCACTCGTTAAGAGAGCGGTATGAAAGGGCGGAAACAAATTGAAAAAAGGAATCATTTGTTTCGTGTTTTCTAGTGTAATACTTAGCTCATGTTCATTTCAGCAAACGATGCAAGAAGAAAAAACATTTGTAGGAACAACAGGAGGGGCTAAGGACCGTGTTACTGATCCGATTCCGCTAAAGGAACTTCCAAAATATTTTCCGGCGAAGTTTAAAGTTCCAACGTTTTTACCTTATGACATTACGAGTGATGTGCAGGGAGAGGTAAGAACGATGGGAAAGAAGAATGCTGTCTTAACGATTAAATATAAGCAACAAGAGAAAGGAAGGCACGATTATATAGAATTAACAGTGGCCAACTTTTCTTACAGTTTTCCATACCTCGTAGAAGAAAATCGATTTCAAGAACAAATGAAATTGAATAATGGAGCACCTGCTTATTTTAAAAATAAGGATGATTACGAGCGAGGGGACGAATTTGCTACGCTTATATGGAAAGAGAAGGGGATTGAATATCAGCTATTATATCGTAATGTAGATGAGAAAGATGAAGATGTGATTAAACAAAATCTACTGTACATTGCGAACAATATGGAATAAAAAACTAGCTGTATCGTGCAGCTAGTTTTTGTATGTTATTTCTTTTTAATTTTGCCTGACCAAGATTTAAATCCACCTTTTAATTGGTAGAAATCTGTGTAGCCTTGTTTTTTTAAGTATTGAGCTGCACGACCTGTACGGAATCCGCTTTGGCAATATAAATAAACCGGTTGATCTTGGCGAAGTTCTTTGTGGCGAAGGCGAATTTGTGATAATGGAATGTTACGCGCACCTAAAATATGTCCCGCGTTAAATTCATCTGCTTCGCGAATATCGATAAGCTGTGCTTTACGGTAGCCAGCGCGAAATTCTTCTTCTGAAAGTGTTTTAATTAATTTTTTCTGATAGAAATACATCCATACAGTGTAGCCGATGAATGCTGCAATTGCGGCTAGTATAATAATCAAGTTTGTTGACACGATTCTATCGCTCCCTTTTTTCTTATCCTACTTTCAATATTATAATGCCCATATGTATTTATGCAACAGATTCATTTGTATATAAGAAGAAATTTCGTATTCTTTCACAAATTTTGTCGAATTTGGTAGACTAGAGAATGTGAAAAATAATTGGTTATATGAGGTGCAGGATGGGAAAAGAAAAATGGTGTTATATTAACTCTGGTCAATGTTCACCAGCATTTAATATGGCGTTAGATGAATGTTTATTAAATTGGCAAAGTGAAAAGAAAATGCCACCAACAATTCGTTTTTACGAATGGGAAGTACCAACATTAACAGTCGGGTATTTCCAGCGTGTTGAAAAAGATATAAATATGGATGTAGTTAACGAAAAAAAATATGGATTCGTTCGTCGTCAAACAGGCGGCAGGGGTGTACTACATGATAAAGAATTAACGTACAGTGTTATTGTGTCTGAAGATCATCCGGATATGCCAAAAACAGTTACAGAAGCATACCGCGTTATTTCGCAAGGCTTATTAGACGGTTTTAAGGCATTAGGATTAGAAGCGTATTATGCAGTTCCGAAAACAGAAGAGGATCGTGAGAATTTAAAAAATCCGCGTTCAGGAGTATGTTTTGATGCACCATCTTGGTATGAAATTGTAGTTGAAGGAAGAAAAATCGCAGGTAGTGCTCAAACACGTCAAAAAGGTGTTATCTTACAGCACGGTTCTATTCCGTTAGAAATAGATTTAGATGAGTTATACGATCTATTTTTATTCCCGAATGAACGTGTAAAAGAGCGTATGAAAAACATGTTTTCTTCTAAAGCGGTAGCGATTAATGAGTTGACAGACCGTACATTTACGATTGAACAGTTAATTAAAGCGTTTGAAACTGGATTTGAAAAAGGTTTAGATATAGAGCTTGTGCCGTATGAACTAACAGAAGAACAGCTTCATGAAGTTCAAACTTTAGCAAAAGAGAAGTATGAAAGTAATGAATGGAATTATAAAAAATAAGGAGATGGCGACCGCCATCTCCTTATTTTTATAGTAAATTAAGTACTTTTTCTACTTTGATTCCTTTATCTTGTAAAGAACGAAGGCGATTTACAACGTCCATAATTTCTTTGTCGAATGTAACGCTAATACCTTGGCTTTGTAGCTCTTTTTTTAATCCTTCAATAGAATCATCTATGTCGATGCCAAGCTCGTAATCTTGACAAACTTCAATTGTCTTTTTCACAAGTTTAACATAATTTTCTTGTAGTTTTGTATTTGTTTCAGTCAAAGCAGGTTGCTTCGGTTTTGCAGGAGTAACCGGTGCTGTCTCTTGCTTTGTAACTGGAGTAGGTACTGTTTTTTTCACAGGTGCTGGAGTAGATAGTTCTACAGCTGCTTCAACACTTACTGACTTCGGCGTTGGTACCGGAGTAGGCTTAGGTGTTATAGCGGGTGTTTCTACACGCATAACAGGTTTAGGAGCGGGTGTAACTGCTTTAGGAGCCTCTACAACTACTTCTTTGTTCGGAGTAGCTTCTACAACTGTTTCTTCTTGCTCAGCAGCTTCTTTATTTTCTTTGCTCCACATAACGCGTTCAATTTCTAGAGAAACATTGTTCTTATTCATCGCTGTTAATGTAACTTTACCAACTTCCGCGTTCCCAGTGAAATCAACAATTTTATAAATAACACTCTTGTTCCAATCCACGTTTCCGCTCAAAAATAATTCTTCGTTACATTTCGGCGTTAAGCCCTCGATTTTAATTTCTGCGTTTACACCGTTTTCACTGTATACCATAATTAGCGAAGCATTTACATCTTCGTCTGCTAACATTAGTTCACGTACCATTTTGCCGGTGCGTACTTGCGTTTTCTTCTTAACTGACATCTAATTTCTCCTCTCAAAAATTCAGTAATAATAAAAAAATCGTATAACGAAAAATAATTGCTCACGAAGATTTATGATACCGATAATAAAAGCATCACGTCAACAATTAACTTTAATTATTTTGCATTTTTCTTATTTTCTTTATGAAATTTTTCAATTTGTAAAATTAGACAGAAGAAAAACAGCCGTTTGAAGGGCTGTTAAAAATTTGATTTTTTGTATAGTAATTTATATAAAATATAAAATAGAATAGCGATTAAAGCGTTTTGCCCAAAGGTTAGATGATAAATGAGATAAGGTTGTTTTTTGAAATAGACATTTAAAAATACAGCTGAACAAAATGGAGTAGCAAATGCAAATCCAAATAGAATCCTTCTTTTCCAATTCATCTTTTGATCAAAGGAATAGCGCTTTAACAAATATAAAATGAAAAGTATGCCTAGTATAATAAGTGAAACGAACAAAGTGGTTCCAGGGATGCTAAAAGCTGGGCTTAATTGTTCGATATTCTTCCCGAAGATTAAAATGAAAGTCGAAACAAGTGCATCTATTCCAAACTGTATAGCAAGAAGTAAGCTAATAATAAAACCGATTAAAGAAGTTTTTTCTAGCTTTGTTTGGGTTGGTAAAGCTGATATAAGTTCATCACAGTAAGATCGTAAATCATTTCCGAAAATATCATAAGCATTTTTATTTTCTGCTTGTGCTTCGATGAGATGATCTAATATTTCTAATAAAAGTTCTTCTACTTGATGTTCGGGTACGTTAGATAACCGAAGATATACTAACATATCACCGTAAGCAGCTTCGTTTTCAGGTGTTAGAAATTCGCGTTTTTTATTGTTCAATTCAACCATGTCTTGCGCCTTCATCTCTATCACTCCCCTTGTAATAAGTTATTTACCGTCGTTGAAACCATTCCCCAACTTTTTTTAAATTCTTCAAGCTGTTCTAATCCTTTATCGGTTACGTGATAATATTTTCGTTTTGGACCGAGTGAGGAAGCTTTTAATGTTCCTTCAATAAGTTTCTCTTTTTGCATGCGTAACAATAAAGGATAGATGCTTCCTTCACTTACGAATGTAAAGCCGTGTTTATTTAATTTTGTACTTAGTTCATATCCGTACACTTCTTCTTGTGAAATGATATATAGAATGCAACCTTCTAGTACACCTTTTAACATTTGGCTGTGCATGATTTCACCACCTTTTATCCAGGTAACTTGCCTTGCAAGGTAGCTGTTATCCGAATTATAACAGTCAGTAACTTGCAACGCAAGTTACTGAAGTGGAAAACTTTAATCTGTGTTAATTTTCATGTGCTTCCCATACTAACGAGAGGAGGGAAGCACATGAAACCATTTATGCCAAAACTCGTTTACTTTGAACCGAGGGCACTCGAATATCCGCTTGGAAAAGAGCTTTATGAGAAGTTTACGAAGATGGGATTAGAAATTCGTGAAACGACATCACATAATCAAATTAGAAATTTTCCAGGGGAAAATGAATTGCAAAAGTATCGTAATGCAAAAGCAACACTTGTCGTTGGGGTGAGGAAGACGTTAAAGTTCGATACATCAAAACCTTCAGCTGAATATGCAATCCCGCTTGCAACAGGATGTATGGGACATTGTCATTATTGTTATTTGCAAACGACACTTGGGAGCAAACCTTACGTAAGGGTGTATGTGAATCTAGATGAAATATTTGAGAAGGCAAAGCAATATATGGATGAAAGGGCCCCTGAAATAACAAGATTTGAAGCGGCGTGTACATCAGACATCGTTGGAATTGATCATTTGACACATGCATTAAAGCGGGCGATAGAGTTTATCGGAGAAAGTGAACATGGACGTTTACGTTTCGTTACGAAATATTCGCATGTTGATCATTTATTAGATGCAAAGCATAATGGGAAAACGCGTTTTCGATTTAGTATTAATTCACGTTATGTGATTAAAAATTTTGAACCAGGGACATCGCCATTTGAAGAGCGAATTGAGGCTGCTCGTAAAGTAGCGGGGGCTAATTATCCTCTTGGCTTTATTGTTGCGCCAATTTATATGCATGAAGGGTGGGAAGAAGGGTACCGTGAATTGTTTGAACGATTGTACAATGAGTTAAAAGACATGACGATACCAAATTTAACGTTCGAATTAATTCAACATCGTTTTACGAAACCAGCCAAAAAAATCATTCAAGAACGTTATCCGAATACGAAACTTGAAATGGATGAAGAGAAGCGGAAATATAAATGGGGACGATACGGTATTGGGAAATATGTATATCAAAAGGATGATGCAGAAGTATTGGAAGAAACAATACGAGGTTATATATATGAGTATTTTCCCGATGCAGAAATTCAATATTTTACATAAGGGAAATCTGGATTCTTTTTTTGTTTTATATATTTAGGCTCGTTTCCACCTTGTCACGTTATTCTTTCTGGTGTATCATTTTATTGATTGCTTCGTACGGAATAAGCAAAATGAAATTGGATGGAGGAAACCGATGCCTACCCCTAGTATGGAAGATTATATTGAACAAATTTATTTGTTGATTGATGAAAAGGGTTATGCCCGTGTATCTGATATTGCTGAAGCGCTTAGTGTACATCCATCCTCTGTAACAAAAATGGTACAAAAATTAGACAAAGACGAATATCTAATTTATGAAAAATATAGAGGGCTTGTATTAACATCAAAAGGTAAAAAAATCGGAGAACGTCTCGTATATCGTCATGAATTGTTAGAACAGTTTATGCGCATTATCGGTGTGGATGAAAGCAAAATTTATAATGATGTAGAAGGAATTGAACATCATTTAAGTTGGGAATCAATTGACCGTATCGGTGATTTAGTACAATACTTTGAACAAGATGAAGTTCGAGTAGAAACACTTCGTGGTGTTCAAAAAGCAAATGAAGAGAAAAGTAATTAAGGGGAACGTGTGGCGTTTCCTTTTTTATTTCAATCGAAAAGGACGGGAGAATCATGAAAGCGATTATTTTTGATTTTGATGGATTAATTGTGGACACAGAAACAATATGGTTTCACTCTTTCAGAGATGCTGTTCGTGAATACGGCAGCGAGTTACCTTTAGAGGAATTTGCGAAATGTATTGGAACGACAGATGAAGTGCTTTATGCATATTTAAAAGAGCAATTAAAAGAAAAGTTTAATGAGCATACATTAAAGGAAAAAGTAACAACTTTACATAAAGAAAAAATGAAAATACCGAAAGCACGTGACGGTGTAAAAGAATATTTAGAAGAAGCGAAAGAACTTGGATTAAAAATCGCATTAGCCTCTAGCTCATCTAGAGAGTGGGTCGTTCTTTTTTTAGAAGAGTTACAGATTAGAGAGTATTTTGAAGTGATTAAAACGAGAGAAGATGTCGAGAAAGTAAAACCAGATCCAGCTCTTTATAAAGCTGCGATAGAAGAATTAGGAGTTGAACCATCGGAAGCTGTTGTATTTGAAGATTCATTAAATGGATTGAAAGCAGCAATTGCAGCAGGATTAAAATGTGTCGTCGTACCTAATGATGTGACAAGAAATTTACAATTTGAAAACCATCACCTTCGTATCGAAAGTATGAAAGATAAAAGTTTGAAAGAAGTACTTCAACATATAAAGTGAAACTTTAATCAGTCGGGGCTTTTCTCATCCCCACTGATTATTTGCCCATACTAATTGAGATAAAAAAGACCGTATTTCCTAAAAGGAAGCACGGTCTTTCTTTTTGTTTTTTTTACCTTCAATGACAGTTAAATGAGATTGTTTTCTTTTTCTTTTCAACGATGGAGAATTACCCTTTTTCCCCTTGTCATCAGAAGCATTTCGTTTCAAGAAAGAATTACTTAGGGGTGCTACATTTTGTTTCCCGTGTTTGCGGTTCGATTGTTTCGCTGCACGCTTATATGAGCTTTGCGAATTTGCAGAACCACTAGAGTTTGTAAACATTTTGTAGAGTAAGTAAAAGATACCGACGACAGCTAACATGATACCAATGTTTTTCAATACTCCCATTGGATCTGTAATAACAGATGAAACAAGGCCGAATATTGCTAATCCGATAATAAGCACAAATATAGCGAATGTAAACGAACGACCGTTCATAAGGGACACCTCCTAAAAACATATATTAAAATTAGTATATTAACGATGAGGAAAGGAGTTGAACACCATTTTTAAATAATTATTGTTTGTTTTCTAAACGTAATAATTCTTCAAACGATGCGATTGCAACTTCCGCTTGATCATCTGTTGGTTCTTTCGTTGTTAATAGTTGCAGCCATAATCCTGGATATCCAAGTACTCGCAAAACAGGGACATCGCGTAATCGATTGGTAAATTGTAATACTTCAAAAGAAATGCCGAGAACAACTGGAATTAATAAAATTCTGTTTACTACCCTTGCCCAAAGTGGATCTGTAGGAACTAGGAAATAAACAAACATTCCAATAATGACTGTAAATATTATAAAGCTACTGCCACAGCGATAATGGAGGCGAGTTTGCTTTTGAACATTTTCTACAGTCAGTGGAAGGTTATTCTCGTAAGCATTGATTACTTTATGTTCCGCACCGTGGTACTGAAATACCCGCTTAATAAGTGGGGTTAAAGAAATGAAGTATATATAGCTCAATAATAGCATGAGCTTAATGACACTTTCGACAATGATTTGCCCTGTATGAGATGGGAAAATCGGTCTCGTTAATTCAGCTAAAAGTGCAGGAACTGCTGTGAAAATTACTTTACCGAATATGAACGATAAAACGCCAACTGCTGCAACTCCTAATACCATCGTTAATTTTGATTGTTCTTCTTTTTTATTTGCAAGTTGTTCATCTTCTTCTGGGTGGACATCAAATCGTTCTGAAGCAAAGTTTAAATGTTTCGCTCCATTCGCACTTGCATCCACAATAGCGGCAATACCTCGTAAAAATGGAATTTTCTTTAGTAGAGATAATGCTTTATTACGAACGCGTGGTAAACGATAAAATTCAATCGATTTATCTTTACGACGAACCGCTGTAACAGTATATTCTCTACCGCCAAACATAACTCCTTCTATGACTGCCTGCCCGCCATATATTTGTTTTGACTCTTCTGCCATGTTAACACCAACCTGTATTTGTTTCTCTCTTATGTAGAAAAAGAGGCAATTGTCATACTTGGTTTTGTCATCTTGAAATAAGACAATCACCGAGTTTCCTTTATTTTATCGACAAATACAGGCAGATGACAAGGGAAAATGTTACGAGAGTCGGACATTTCTTATTCTTTTTATAGACAAATTTTGCAGGATTTAAACATGCCTCAAAATAGTTTCGGGCATACTAGTGAGCGGAGGTGTCAATGTGAATCAAGAACAATCAACAATAAGAAACTTTGTACAAATTGGTTTATTTGGTGGCTTATTTTGGGGAGGTATATGGTATTTCCTTCATATATTCTCATTTACAGAAGCTGGACCTAACTATTTACTTTTACCGTTTGCATTTGGAGATTGGAAAGAAGGGGTTTGGGGAAATGTACTAGGTATCGTTTGTATGGGACTTCTTTCAATTTTAGTGGCATTTCTCTATAAAGCCCTTTTTAAAAAGTTTGAAGGAGTATTCCCTGGCGTACTATATGGTTTGTTTTGGTGGGCATTATTATTTTTGGGGATGGGGCTAATGGCACCTGTTATTAAAAGTGCACTCCATTTACCGAAAGAAACAATTGTAACGACAATATGTATCTTTATATTATATGGTGTTTTTATTTCGTATTCTGTAGCATTCGAATCGAATAATACAAATAGAGGAGAAGGGGTCGAGAAGACAAACTATTCAAATAAGTGATTCCTATGTTAAAATGTCGTATAGACATTTTTTAATATTAAGGAGTTTTAAGAAAATGAAAAAGTTACTCCTCGTAAATGGTCCTAACCTAAATCGCCTTGGCGTTAGGGAAGTAAATGTATACGGAAAAGGAACGTTAGCGACGCTTGAAACAGATATGAAACACGAAGCAGAGAAAATGGGAGTGGAGTTAGAATGTTTCCAATCGAATCATGAAGGTGCTATTATCGATCGTCTTCATGAGGCTGAAGATATATATGAAGGGATCATTTTAAATCCTGGAGCATTTACGCATTATAGCTATGCGATTCGAGATGCAATTGCGAGCATTTCGATTCCTGTTATTGAAGTACATATTTCTAACATTCACCAGCGTGAATCGTTCCGTCACGAATCTGTGACGGCGGCTGTTTGTGCGGGACAAATTGTTGGATTTGGTTTTTATGGCTATAAGTTAGCGTTATTTGCATTAATGGAGAAATTGAGGGAGGCATAAAGTAATGGAAAAGATCGAGAGATTAAGAAGTGCGTTTGATGAGGCTGGTATTGACGGTATCGTATTAACGAATGAACATAGCCGTAGATATATGGCGAATTTCACAGGAACAGCTGGTGTTGTACTAATTTCAAAAGAGCGTGCTCTATTTATTACAGATTTCCGTTATGTAGAGCAAGCTAGTAAGCAAGCGGTTGGATACGAAATAGTGCAGCATGCAGGATTAATTCTTGATGAAGTTGCGAAACAAGTTAAAGAACTTGGAATTCAAAAGCTAGGATTTGAGCAAGATACTCTTACATATAGCTCTTACGTAACGCATAATGAAGCGATCGAAGCTGAATTCATCCCAACTTCTGGGCTTGTAGAAAAGTTACGCTTGATAAAGACTGATTCAGAGATTAAGATATTAAAGGAAGCTGCACAGATTGCAGATGCTGCCTTTGAGCATATTCTATCATTCATTCGCCCGGGAGTATCTGAAATTGAAGTGTCAAATGAACTTGAATTTTTCATGAGAAAACAAGGAGCAACATCTTCTTCGTTTGATATTATCGTTGCTTCAGGTCTTCGTTCGGCATTACCGCACGGCGTGGCATCTGAAAAAGTGATAGAAAAAGGAGATTTCGTTACATTAGACTTCGGCGCTTATTACAAAGGATATTGCTCTGATATTACTCGTACGATTGCAGTCGGTGAACCATCTGATAAATTAAAAGAAATTTATAATATTGTTTTAGAAGCACAACTACGTGGTGTGAACGGTATTAAAGCTGGTTTAACGGGTCGTGAGGCTGATGCATTAACGCGTGATTACATAACGGAAAAAGGATATGGTGAATACTTCGGACACTCTACTGGTCATGGAATCGGTCTTGAAATCCATGAAGCACCAGGTTTAGCGTTCCGTTCTGATACAGTACTTGAACCAGGTATGGCTGTAACAGTAGAACCAGGTATTTATATTCCAGGTGTTGGCGGGGTACGTATTGAAGATGATATCATTGTAACAAGTGAAGGTAATGAAGTAATAACGAAATCACCAAAAGAACTTATTATTTTGTAATACACAGGAGGATTTTTTTACATGATTTCAGTAAACGATTTTCGTACAGGTTTAACAATTTCAGTGGACAATGCCCTTTGGCAAGTAATGGATTTCCAACACGTAAAGCCAGGTAAAGGTGCTGCATTCGTTCGCTCTAAACTACGTAACCTTCGCACAGGATCTGTTCAAGAGAAAACATTCCGTGCAGGTGAAAAAGTAGAAAAAGCACACATCGAAAACCGTCGTATGCAATACTTATACGCGAGCGGTGAGTCTCACGTATTTATGGATAACGAAACTTATGAGCAAATCGAACTTGGTGAAAACCAAATCGAGCGTGAATTAAAATTCTTAAAAGAAAACATGGGAGTATCTATTATGACATACCAAGATGAAATACTTGGTGTTGAACTTCCGAACACAGTTGAATTAAAAGTTGCAGAAACAGAGCCTGGTATTAAAGGTGACACAGCTTCTAACGTAACAAAACCAGCTAAATTAGAAACTGGTCTTGTTGTACAAGTACCAATCTTCATTAACGAAGGCGAAATGCTTATCATCAACACTGGTGAAGGTAAATACGTTTCTCGTGCATAGTAGAAAAGCACTCGTGATTATCACGAGTGCTTTTTTTATAGGAAATAGGGCAGATAGTAAATTGCAGTTATAGCAAAACTAACTGTGACGAGTGAAAGGGTACCCATAATATATGGAGTCAAAACAATTTGAAACGGGCGTATTTCACCAGTTTCAATACCGGTAAAAGTTTTATTCGTTGCATGATCCATATTGTTATTTCTAAAGGTACTCATAATAATTAACCACGTAATTGCAAATATTGCTAGACTGCCAAGGAAAAAGCTCTCCATAAATGACCAGCCGACCATTTTTGAAAAAAGATAAATAATAGCTAATTCTACTACAATTGTTAAACTAATTTTCAATCCTTTCATATTTTCCCCCCTCATTTTGTACTTCCAACCAATTTGAAAATTTTTCGCATGATACAACATGCAGTACGCAAGGTGATTTTACTTCTTTCTCCAAAGCAGCGTGTACGTCTGGAAATTGTTTTTCCACATGTAATGAAATGTAAGATAGTTTCTCTTGTGCTTTTAAAGAGCGAATGTTATTCGTTTTAGCACCGGCAAATACGTATGTAAGTTGCAAGTCTAAAAAAGCGATTTTAAAGATCTCTTTTTTCGCAGATTCGTTATATCCTCTTCCCCAATATTGATAGCCGAGCCAACTTCCAATATGTGAGTGCTTTTGTTCGTAATTAATATGTTTAAGTGTCGTGAGGCCAATTATTTCATTTTCCTCACTTACAATCACTCTTGATAAGGAGTGTTTTTTTCGTTCCTCTCCAATTGCAAAAAGAATGAACGCCTTTGTATCTTCCACTGATTCTACTTTTATCCCTAATGCATTTTTTACATGTGGATTGCTTGATAGCTCAAAAAGCACATTTGCATATCGTAAATCGAGTGGTAGTAAAGTAACTTGCTTCATCATCTATGCTCCTTTTCTATTAAATATACCATATATTAATGAGAATATTCAGTTTTCTATAAAGTCGATAGAGAAAAATTATGTTTTTACTTCTGAAATAGACAACCTCTGCATATGGTTGTACAAATATATTCTTTTTCAGAATAAGGAAGTAGTAACTGTTATGGGAGAAGGTGGGAGAATGAAACAGTGGCTAGCGGCAATGGAAACATCCGTGCTTGTTATGGGGTTACTTCGGTTGTTTTCAGGAAGCGCGGAAATATTCGCCGCTCTGCTTATGCTTTACGTGAATGATGCGAAGAAAGCATTGTTTATAAATGGTATGTTGGCGTTTGTTGGACCGACCGTATTAATTTTAACAATGACAATTGGCATAGCGAGTGTAGCAAGTGAGATTTCTTTCTTGAAACTCTTTTTTCTAGCACTTGGAATTGGCTGCATTTTTATCGCGTTGTTGAAATAGTAAGTCGAGTATAGTGGGGAGAAGCTTATGAAAGAAGTATTAGAAGTTTTACCGAAAACGATGAAACAGTTAGTTGAAGGCTGTAAACAATACGATACTCTAGAGGAAATTCGCGTTCGAATTGGAAGGCCACTAGAGTGTATCGCACATGGAGAAGTGTTTTTCTATGACTATATCGCTACAGCGGAAGATGCGATCCATTTATTGAATAAATTAAGCCAATTCTCAATTTATACGATGGAAGAGGAATTGAAACGTGGATATGTGACACTACGAGGAGGACATAGAATTGGCCTAGCTGGAAAAGTCATTACAGAAAAAAGTGCAGTGAAAATGATTCGGGATGTCTCTTCTTTTAATATTCGTATTGCCCGTCAAAAAATAGGGATTGCTGAGCCGCTTCTGCCATATCTTTATGAATCGCGATGGTTAAACACGATGGTAATTGGCCCACCGCAAACGGGGAAAACAACACTTTTAAGAGATGTAGCACGCTGTATGAGTCAAGGTGTAAGTGCTTCGAAAATTCCTTCATGTAAAGTGGGGATTGTTGATGAACGATCAGAAATTGCGGGTTGTGTGAAAGGAATCCCGCAATATGACTTTGGCGTGCGAGTAGATGTATTAGACGCTTGTCCAAAAGCTGAAGGAATGATGATGATGATTCGTTCTATGAGCCCAGACATATTAATCGTAGATGAAATTGGACGTAAAGAAGATAGTGAAGCGATTATGGAGGCGGTACATGCAGGTGTTCAGCTTTTTATAAGTGCGCATGGATTTTCTTATGATGACGTTGTGAAACGTCCATCGTTACAGGCGGTGCTGGAACTTGGTGTATTTGATAGGTTTGTGGAATTATCAAAAGCGAGAGGGCCAGGAACAGTTATGCAAGTGAAAGATAGAGATGGAAAACCAGTATTATCCCATAGAAAGGTTCAAGGCGTATGGTGAAAATATTTGGTGCGGTATTAATAGTTGCTGTTAGCACTTTTTTCGGATTTTCATACGCTAAAAGGTACAGTGAGAGACCGCGGCAACTTAGGTTATTGAAGGCAGCATTGCAATCATTAGAAGCTGAAATTATGTATGGACACACGCCGTTATCTGAGGCTGCAGAGCGTTTAGTCAAACAAATGCCGAAGCCGTTAAATTGGATATTTCAAAGCTTTTCGAAACGGCTAGAGGACGGGGAGCAAACAGTTAGAGAAGCTTGGATTGATAGTTTGAAGGAGAACTGGACGTTAACGGCGTTTAAACAAACCGAGTATGAAATCTTACAACAATTTGGTGAAACACTTGGACAACATGATCGTGAATCACAGCAAAAACATATTCGCTTATGTATTACACATTTGGAGAGAGAAGAAGGAGAAGCGAAAGCATTACAACTACAATATGAAAAAATGATAAAGAGTTTAGGGGTACTAGCAGGGCTACTTATCGTAATTTTACTGCTATAGGGGGGAGAAAGGCGATGTCCATTGATGTTGGATTAATATTTCAAATCGCCGGAATCGGCATTGTTTTAGCTTTCATTCATACGGTACTAAAAGAATTAAAGCGAGAGGATATTGCAAATTGGGTTATCCTTGTCGGTTTTGTCGTTATTTTGTTTCATGTTGCATTTTTAATTAATACTCTATTCGACAAGATTAAAAGTGTCTTTCTCTTCCAGTAAAGGAGGCGGTTCGAATCGAAATTATACAAATTGTCGGATTAGGCCTCGTTGCTACATTTTTAGCTGCTGTTTTAAATCAGCATAAGTCTAGTATTACATCGTTATTTATTGTGTTCATTGGTAGCATGATGTTTCTTCTCTTAATCGATCAAATTCATTCTATTTTACAAATGATTGAGAGAGTGGCGAGTGAAGCGAAGGTTAGCAACGTATATGTAGAAACGTTATTGAAAATTATAGGGATTGCTTATATCGCTGAGTTTGGTGCGCAAATTACAAAGGATGCTGGTCAAGGTGCAATCGCTTCGAAAATTGAATTAGCTGGGAAAATCTTAATTCTCGTCATGGCAATTCCTATTTTGACGGTTGTAATTGAAACAATTCTCGGTTTTTTACCTACGGGATAAGGGGGAGTGAATGTTGAGGAAGTTTGGAGCTAAGCTATTATTTGCTTGCTTCCTTTTCTTTTCTTTACCGATTGTTGTACAAGCTTCTCCTATAGAAACAAACGTCGTTGATCAACAATTGGATAAGCTCGGAATTGAAGATGTGAAGCAATTTTGGGACGGGCTTGTTACAAAGTATGGAGGCTATTTACCAGAGAGTCAAAAAGGAAGCTTTATGGAGTTTGTAAAGGGAGAAAAAGAGTTCTCCATAAAAGAGTGGATGATAGGTCTACTAAAATATTTATTTCATGAGCTTGTTGCAAATGGAAAGTTACTTGGAACGCTCATTATGCTCACGATTTTCAGTGCATTGTTGCAATCGTTGCAATCTGCTTTTTCAAAGAGTAGCGTGAGTAAAATCGCTGATGCAGTCGTATACATGGTACTTATTATTTTCGCTTTAAATAGTTTTTATGTCGTCATGACATATGCAAGAGAGACGATACAAACAATGGTAGATTTCATACTAGCGTTATTACCAATTTTACTCGCACTCATAGCAACAGGCGGCGGTGTTGTTTCTGTATCGTTTTTTCATCCGATTATCATTTTCTTAATGAATACGAGTGGGCTTCTTATGAACTATATCGTTCTACCACTTTTATTACTTGCAACTATATTAAGTATTGTAAGCACGATGAGTGATCAATATAAAGTTACGAAATTGTCCAAGCTTTTGCAAAACGTTAGTGTTGGGATTATTGGTATCTTTTTGACGGTTTTTTTAGGCGTATTATCTGTACAGGGAACAGCGTCAGCCGTTGCTGATGGTATAGCTGTGAAAACGGCTAAATTTGTAACAGGAAACTTCATTCCTGTAGTAGGAAGGATGTTTACTGAGGCGGCGGATACTGTTATTAGTGCATCTGGATTATTAAAAAACACAGTCGGAATTATCGGGCTCGTTATTTTATGCTTAATTGTCGCTTTCCCAGCGATTCAAATTTTTTGTATCGCGTTTATTTATAAATTCGCAGCAGCAGTATTGCAACCGGTAGGCGGAGGAGCAATTATTCAATGTTTAGATATCATTGGCCGAAGTATCATTTACGTATTTGCTTGCTTAGCTATCGTATCATTTATGTTCTTTTTAAGTATCACAATTATTATTGCTGCCGGGAACATTACTCTCATGATGCGGTAGGAGGTGAAGAGTATGCAATTTGTTACAGAGTGGATTAGAAATATTATCGTTTTTTTACTCTTAGCGACAATGCTTCATCTTATTCTTCCAAATTCAAATTTGCAAAAGTACGTTAAATTCGTTGTAAGTCTATTGTTAGTCGTATTAATTTTAACGCCTCTATTTAAGTTGTTACAAACAGATGTAAATGAAGTTATCGCAAATTTCAATGAGGAAAAGTACGTAGCAGATGGATCTGTAAAAAATTCGATAGATTCGAAGAAAAAAGAAATACAAGCTCTAACACGTGCATATAGTTTAGAAGAGATGGCTACCAAAATGAAAAAAGACGTAGGAAAAGAGTTTGAGAAAAAGTATGGTATGACAGTCTCTGAAATACAAATAGTCGCAGTGGAACATGCAGAAGAAGTAAAGTCAGCGAAAGATATTCAATCTGTTGTTGTGACGTTGAAAGAAAAAGAACGTAGTAAAAATGATGCAATCGAAACAGTAAAGCCAATTGAAATTAATATGAAAGAACCTCCAAAAAAAATAGAAGAAACGAATGTAGAAATGAAAGATTTCTTTTCAAGCAGGTGGCAACTAGAGGATAAACAAATCCAAGTTCAGATGGAAGGGAGGACAGGTAGCGTAAATGGACAATAAAGATAAAAATTCGAGGTTCTCATTTTTTCGAAACTTATTAAATGGGGATGGAAAAGAAAGTAATGAGAAGGGGAAAAAGGTAACACCTAAGTTTTTGCTTGTCCTACTCATACTTGGGATTGCGCTTATGTTTTCTAGTAATTTCTTATCACCTAAAAAAGAAGAAGTGCCTGTGTTTAAAGAAAAGACAAGTCAAAGCCAAGATAAAGATGTACCAACTTTCGGTCAAAAAAACAATGATAATATGTCAAATGTAGAAAAATACGAAAAAGCGTATGAACAAGAATTGAAAGCTTCTTTAGAAGAGATAGCCGGAGTAAAAGATGTAACTATTAAAGTGAACTTAGATTCATCTGAAGAAAAAATACTCGAGAAAAATACAGTAAAACGTTCACAAACGACAGGTGAAACTGATAAAGCAGGCGGGAAAAGGGAAGTAGAAGACGAGTCTCTTGATGAAAAGACAGTCATTATACGTGAAGGTGATAAAGAAACTCCAATTGTTTTGCGAACAGAGAAACCGAAAGTACGAGGTGTTCTGGTCGTAGCAAAGGGAGTGGATAATATACAAATAAAAGCAATGGTAAAAGAAGCTGTGACGCGATTATTAGATGTACCAGCTCATCGCGTTTCAGTATCACCGAAAAATTGATAGGGAGGAAATAAAGTGTTAAAAAAACAAACGGTTTGGCTATTAACGATGTTAAGTTTAGTGGTTGTACTATCTGTTTATTACGTAACAACTCCTGATAAAATGAATACAGCAGCACCGGCAACGGGTGAAAAGATGGGACAAGAAAAGCAAGGTGTTGATAAAGCAGTTACAAAAGAAACAACGAAAGAAACTACAAATAAAGAGACAACAAAAGAAAATACAAGCAAGGAAACTACAAATAAAGAAACAGACAAAAAAGAGAATGACAAAAAAGAAACAAGTAAAAAAGAGGCTAGCGTAACAGTTCAATCAAGCGATGAGAATTTTACAGCGCTACGTATGCAAATGGAAGATCAGCGTAGTGTAGAGAAAGAAAAGTTACAAAATGTAATGAAGTCATCAAAATCTTCAGCAGAAGAAAAGAGTAAAGCGAAAGATAATCTTGATGCAATCACTACGATGGAAACGAAGCAACAATTACTTGAGACAGTGATTAAATCTCAAGGCGGATATAAGGATGCTCTTGTAAGAGCTGATGGAACGGACATTAAAGTAACAGTTAAATCGGCAAAGCATTCACAAAAAGAAGCGAATAAAATTATTCAGCTCGTAAGAAGTGAAGGTGGTTCAAAAGATGTAGGTGTGAAATTTGATCCATCAGTAAAATAAATTGAAATTATAATAGGTGTTGCTGCTTCAAATTAGATAAAAGAATAATAGAAAAAAGCTATCGTTTTCGATAGCTTTTTTCTATTTCATCTTTGCAGTTGTATTTAGTATTTTCAATTGGAAACGGGGAAATACGCTGTGAGTAAAAGATTAATGGTTCGTGATGATGGTGATTAGTTTTTCCAGATTTGACGTGAATGAAGAGGACCAATGTCCAAATCACTACGGCAGGCAAGAACAGGATGAGCCATATCATATGTCCGCACCTCACTACAATAAATTTGCTACACTTTGAACATACTATTCTTTTATGAAGGAAGAATGAACGGCGCGTAAACAAAAAAATAATATTTGGTAAAAATATGTTTTTTTACCGTAGATAAAATGAAGAATGCTGAGGGAATTACGTTTTTACACTTTGCAGTTTTGAAAAAGTAAAGAATGTTTTTTAGGAAGTGGTCTTGCCAATTTCGTGTGAAACTTGGTATTATTACTAGGTAATAATTTTTTAGTGGAATAATATTTTTACAGGAATTTCGATTTATAATAAAGAAATATAAATTGGAATGTTTAAAAAATTTAGCGTAAGATGGGAATAGTAAATATTTCTATTAGTAAATGTCATAGGAATAAATTTTCTAATAGAATGCATCGTATTTTTACAGTAAATCAGTTTGATGCCAATCTGTAAAAACGGGACAAACAAGAGTATGGGAGTGGATTTTACATGTTTAAAATTCAAGAAGTTCGTGAATTAATTAAATTAATTGATAGCTCTAATATTGATGAATTTGAATACAAAAAAGACGGTACAACAATCAAAATGAAAAAACGTGGTAATGAAGTAGTTACTGTGCAAGCACCGGTAACGAAACAGGTAGTACAGCCAGCAGCATCTGTCGAAGTAGAAACAGCAGTAGCGGCAGCGCAAGTAGAAGCGCCAAAACAAGAAGAGAAGACAGCTGTTCAAAATGAAAACCTACATAAAATCACATCACCGATGGTAGGGACATTTTATTCCTCTTCTTCGCCTGATACACCTCAATATGTAAGTGTTGGGGACAGAGTATCGAAAGATTCTATCGTATGTATTGTTGAGGCTATGAAATTATTTAACGAAATTGACGCAGATGTAGAGGGCGAAATTGTTGAAATTCTTGTTAATAATGGACAGCTTGTTGAGTATGGACAACCGCTATTTCTTGTAAAAGCGTAATAAGGGAGTCTTTGTGATGATAAAAAAAGTATTAATAGCCAATCGTGGGGAAATTGCTGTACGAATTATTCGTGCTTGTAAAGAAATGGATATTGAAACAGTTGCAATTTATTCAGAAGCAGACAAAGAGTCACTTCATGTGCAAATTGCAGATGAAGCGTATTGTGTTGGACCAACGATTTCAAAAGAAAGCTATTTAAATTTGACGAACATTATTAGTGTTGCGAAATTAACAGGTTGTGATGCAATTCATCCGGGATATGGATTTTTAGCAGAGAATGCAGATTTTGCAGAATTATGCCGTGAGTGTAACTTGATTTTTATCGGTCCAAGCCCAGAAGCCATTTCAAAGATGGGCACAAAAGACGTTGCACGTGATACAATGAAAGAAGCAGGGGTTCCGATTGTACCAGGTTCACAAGGGATTATTAAAAATACCGAAGAAGCGATCGAGCTTGCTAATCAACTTGGATATCCAGTTATCATTAAAGCGACTGCAGGTGGCGGCGGAAAAGGTATTCGTGTTGCGCGCCATGAAGAAGAGCTTGTAAAAGGAATTCAAATTACACAGCAAGAAGCCAGTACCGCTTTTGGGAACCCTGGTGTATACTTGGAGAAGTACGTTGAAGATTTCCGCCATGTTGAGATTCAAATAATGGCAGATACACATGGAAATGCCATTCATTTAGGAGAGCGTGATTGTACAATTCAGCGCCGTCTGCAAAAACTATTAGAAGAAAGTCCATCACCTGCACTTGATGAGAATATTCGCAAGCAAATGGGTGAGGCAGCAGTTAAAGCGGCGGTAGCGGTTGATTATACAGGTGCTGGTACGGTTGAGTTTATTTATGAATATAAAACGAAAAGCTTTTATTTCATGGAGATGAATACGAGAATCCAAGTTGAACATCCAGTTACTGAAATGGTAACAGGGATGGATTTAATTAAAGAACAAATTCTTGTTGCTTCGGGAGAAAAGTTATCGTTACAGCAAGAAGAAGTACAATTTAATGGTTGGGCAATGGAATGTCGAATTAATGCGGAAAACCCTGCCAAAAAATTTATGCCATCTCCAGGTAAAGTAGAAATGTACTTACCACCAGGCGGATTTGGTATTCGCGTCGATTCAGCTGTATATCCGGGATATTCAATACCACCTTTCTATGATTCGATGGTTGCTAAATTAATTGTTCACGGAAAAACACGTGAAGAGGCAATTGCAAAAATGAAGCGAGCGCT
Source organism: Bacillus sp. AR13-1 (assembly GCF_008042285.1). NCBI lineage: Bacteria > Bacillati > Bacillota > Bacilli > Caryophanales > Bacillaceae > Bacillus > Bacillus sp. AR13-1. The sequence continues at coordinate 382,223 of NZ_QNUA01000010.1, read as the reverse complement.
CAGTGAGTTTGTCATTGAAGGCGTACATACAACAATCCCGTTCCATTTGCAATTGCTAGAGCATCCTGATTTTGTAAAAGGTGAGTTTAACACGAAATTTTTGGAAGAGCATGAACTTGTGACGCAGTGATACATTAAAGGAGGTTTTTTTCATGGCTGAACATATGTTAGATATGGGTCAAGATACAACTCTTGGAAAAGTAGAAATTGCACCAGAAGTAATCGAAGTAATTGCAGGTATTGCAGCTGCTGAAGTAGAAGGTGTAGCGGCAATGCGTGGTAATTTTGCTACAGATGTTGTTGAGAAGTTAGGTAAGAAAAATCATGGTAAAGGTGTAAAGGTTGAATTAGCAAACGAAGATATTATTGTTGACCTTTATGTTGTGATGTATTTTGGTGTAGCGATTCCGGTTGTTGCACAAAAAATTCAAGACAATATTCGCCAAGCACTCTTTACAATGACAGGACTTGAGCCAAAAGAAGTGAACGTTCACATCGTTGGCGTAACATTCGAAACACAAAAAACAGAAATCGAACCAGTGTAAGAGTGGAAAAAGGTGCCTAGTAAAATAGGCATCTTTTTTATCGTTTCATTTCTTCACAAATTAAAACCCTCTAATTATTATACTATTTCAAAAAAAAAGAAAAATAAAACGGTATGTTTCATTTTTCCAAAAAACGTACATTGTGATAAGATATGGAACTTGAAGTTAATCTTTTTATTATTTTTCAGCCTTGTACCCCGTGTGTGAAACGATAAATTGTGTTATTATCATTGTATTATAAGGTTGGAAAATCAATGAAAACTGCAAGAGTAAGTGAATTGACGGCTTATAAATTATAATAATATAACAAAACATAAGGAAAGACTTGAAGTATAAAGGAGAGTTACAATGAAACGTAGGACGGCTAGAGAAAGAGCAATGCAAGCATTATACCAAATGGATATTACAGGTGAATTAGAACCGAAAGTAGCGGTGGAAAATACGCTAGATGAAGGCGAAGAAACAAATGAGTTTCTAGAATCACTTGTTGTAGGATTTGTAGACAACAAAGAAGAGATTGACGCAGCAATTCGTCAAAATTTAAAAAAGTGGAAGCTTGAGCGTATTAGTATTGTTGATCGCAGTATTTTACGTGTAGCTGTGTGTGAGATGAAATACATGGAAGAAATTCCGCACAATGTAACAATTAACGAAGCAATTGAAATCGCAAAAACATTTGGGGATGAGGAATCTCGTCGTTTTATTAACGGCGTTTTATCTAATATAAAAGATACACTGTAATTTCTTTAAGGGGGAAACTTAAAATGGTAGCAGTAATCATCAAAGGAAATGAAGTTGCGGAGAAAAAACGAGCACAATTAAAAGAAAAAGTTGTGAAGTTAAAAGAGCAAGGGATTGTACCAGGATTAGCAGTTATTTTAGTTGGAGAAGATCCAGCATCTCGTTCTTATGTAAAAGGAAAAGAAAAAGGCTGTGAGCAAGTAGGAATCTATTCAGAGCTAATAGAACTTCCTGAAACGATTACTGAGGAGCGTTTGCTTGCTGAAATCGATCGCTTAAATGGAGACGACCGCATTAATGGTATATTGGTACAATTACCTTTACCAAAACATATTGAAGAAAAAGCTATCATTGAAAGAATTTCACCGGAAAAGGATGTAGATGGATTTCACCCAATCAGCGTAGGACGTATGATGACGGGACAAGACACATTCCTTCCATGTACACCGCATGGCATTTTAGAATTAGTAAAAGAAACGAATCTTGATATTTCTGGAAAGCATGTTGTTGTAATTGGAAGAAGTAATATTGTTGGTAAACCAGTGGGGCAACTGTTTTTAAATGAAAATGCAACTGTCACATATTGTCATTCTAAGACGCAAAATATAAAAGAATTATCGAAGTTAGCTGATATTTTAATCGTAGCCGTTGGACGACCGAAAATGGTAACAGCTGACTATATTAAAGAGGGTGCGGTTGTAATTGATGTTGGTGTTAACCGTTTAGAAACAGGCAAACTTTGTGGTGATGTTGATTTTGACAATGTATTAGACGTTGCAGGTTACATTACGCCTGTGCCAAAAGGAGTCGGCCCAATGACTATTACAATGCTTCTTCACAACACTGTGGAGTCTGCAAAGCGTGCAGGTGTTGTTTGTCAATAATTTGAATCGGCTATGAGGAGAGAGAAATGGAGAAACAATATTTAACCGTTACAGCATTAACACGCTATATTAAAACAAAAATAGAGTATGATCCGCATTTACAGTCTGTTTGGTTAAAAGGAGAAATTTCCAACTTTAAATATCATAGTCGTGGTCATATGTATTTTACATTGAAAGATGAAAATGCAAGAATTGCAGCGGTTATGTTTGCGGGTCATAATCGTAACATTAAATTCAGACCGGAAAATGGAATGAAAGTACTTGTAAAAGGAAAGATTTCTGTTTATGAGGCGAGTGGTTCTTATCAAATTTATATTCAAGACATGCAGCCTGACGGAATTGGAAACTTGCATTTAGCTTATGAGCAATTAAAAGTTCGTTTAGAGGAAGAGGGCTTGTTTTCTCAAGTTTATAAAAAAATAATTCCTCCGTATGCTAAAACAATAGGTGTAATCACGTCGCCAACAGGAGCAGCAATTCGCGATATTATAACAACAATTAAACGTCGTTATCCAATTGGAAATGTTATTGTGTTTCCTGTACTTGTACAAGGGGAGTCAGCAGCTCCCTCGATTGTACAAGCAATTCGTACAGCGAATGAAATGGGAGATATTGATGTTTTAATTGTTGGGCGTGGTGGAGGCTCTATTGAAGAATTATGGGCCTTTAATGAGGAAGTAGTTGCAAGAGAAATTTTCACAAGTGAGATTCCGATTATTTCGGCTGTAGGCCATGAAACAGATTTTACAATCGCAGATTTTGTCGCGGATTTACGTGCACCAACACCGACTGCAGCAGCTGAGTTGGCGGTACCTAATACTATAGAGTTACAAGAAAAGGTATTACAAAGAACTCTGAGATTGCAAAGAGCAATGAGAGAGAGAGTACATAAAAAAGAAGAAAAACTGCAAGTGTTACAAAAATCTTATGCGTTCCGTTATCCAAGGCAAGTGTACGAGCAAAAAGAAGAGCAGTTAGACAGGGCTCTTGAACAACTTGTTTTAGCGAAAGAGCGTTATATAGATAAAAAAGTAAATCAATTAAAGCAACTTTCATTTTATTTAGAAAAGCACCACCCATCTCAAAAAATTATACAAACGAAAACGGCAATTGAAACGTTGCAAAAGCAGTTGCAACGTGAAATGCAAACATTACTTCAAACGAAGGAGTTCGTATTTGTGAGAGCGGCTCAAAAGCTTGAGGTATTAAGCCCGCTTAAAGTAATGATGAGAGGGTATGGGCTTGTATACGATGAAGAGAAACAAGTATTAAAAAGCGTGAAAGATGTTAGCCTTGGAGATGCTGTTTCGGTTCAATTACAAGATGGAATACTAGATTGTAGTGTATCAAGCATAGAGGAGCGTGAATTGAATAATGGAAAATAAGTTAAGCTTTGAAGAAGCAATTTCGCAGCTTGAGCATCTCGTTTCTAAGCTTGAACAAGGTGATGTACCTTTAGAGGAAGCAATTTCTTATTTTAAGGAAGGCATGGAATTATCTAAGCTTTGTGATGAGAAATTGAAAGATGTACAAGAACAAATGGCAGTTATCCTTGGGGAAGATGGAGAGCTTAAACCGTTTACTGCTTTAGGAGATGAGGCATAGTGACACATATAGCTTTTGATGCTTTTTTGAAAGAGAGTAAAACTTTCGTAGAAGAAAAGCTTGTAAGCTATGCAAATGAATTACAATGTCCAAATGTGCTTCGTGAAGCGATGGCATATTCTTTGGAAGCGGGTGGGAAACGTCTCCGCCCGTTACTTTTATTTGCAACGTTACAAGCGTTTGGGAAAGAAAGAAATCTTGGAGTGGGTGCAGCTTGTGCCCTTGAAATGATTCATACATATTCGTTAATTCATGATGATTTACCTTGTATGGATGATGATGATCTAAGACGAGGAAAGCCTACAAATCATAAAGTATTTGGTGAAGCAATGGCAGTTTTAGCGGGAGATGGTTTGTTGACATATGCTTTTCAAGTTATTATGGCATATGAGCAAAAAGAAATCTCTGCTGAAAAAAAAGTAAGACTTGTACTTGAGCTTGCGAAAGCAGCAGGACCTGAAGGAATGGTTGCTGGACAAGTGGCAGATATGGAAGCTGAAGGAAAACGACTTACAATTAATGAATTAGAGTACATTCATAATCATAAGACAGGTAAACTGCTTGAGTTTGCTGTACTTGCAGGCGCGATACTTTCTGATGCTACAGAAGAGCAAGAAGAGAAGTTACTTGCATTTGCGAAATATATCGGTCTAGCTTTCCAAATTAGAGATGATATTTTGGATGTAGAAGGAACAGAAGAAGAGATTGGAAAACCGATTGGTAGTGATGCTTCCAACGAGAAGAGCACATATACGACGTTATTTACTGTAGATAGAGCAAAATCTATTTTAGAGGAGAAAATTGCAAAAGCAAAAGCTTCTATTAGCTCCTTACAATTACAAGATGAATATTTACTATCTATTTGTGATTTAATCGCAAAACGTAATAACTAATATAACAGCGTTTCCATTTGTTGAGTCATTCATCATTTTATGATATAAATGTAGGAAAAGGTTTTTCTTTTCTTGTTATTGGCAAAAATATATGTAGATTACATTGCCGTTATCACTTCGTGTTAGCGGCTATTTTTTTCATCACGTAAAGAAATATGATGTATAATATGATAAGTGAAAAAATGGAAGTGTTTTCTGAAAGCAGGACAAGATAAAAAGAATAGAAAAGATAATTTCTTGTGTTGTGTAAATGTTTCTTATAATATTTGACATGTTGACAGATTATGAAATGAAAGTGAGTGATCCATGTGGATCTAACGCAAATTCAAAACCCTAGTTTTTTGAAAGATATGTCTATCAGTGAACTAGAGGGGTTGAGTGAGGATATTCGTAAGTTTTTAATTGAAGAGCTCTCTCAAACAGGTGGACATATTGCACCTAATTTAGGTGTAGTAGAACTCACAATTGCTCTGCATAAATTATTTGATAGTCCGAAAGATAAGTTTTTATGGGACGTAGGACATCAATCCTATGTACATAAAATTTTAACAGGGCGTGCGAAAGAATTCGGCACATTAAGGCAATACCAAGGTCTATGCGGTTTTCCAAAACGCTGTGAGAGTGAGCATGATGTTTGGGAAACTGGTCATAGTTCAACGTCGTTATCTGCTGCAATGGGAATGGCTCTAGCACGTGATTTAAAGAAAACGGAAGAATACGTTATACCAATCATTGGCGATGGTGCATTAACAGGCGGAATGGCTTTAGAGGCATTGAACCACATTGGGCATGAAAAAACGGACATGATTGTTATTTTGAATGACAATGAAATGTCAATTGCACCAAACGTCGGTGCACTTCATAATGTACTTGGTCGTTTACGTACCGCAGGGAAGTACCATTGGGTAAAAGATGAACTAGAGTATATATTGAAGAAAATCCCAGCAGTCGGCGGGAAAGTTGCTGCGACAGCAGAGAAAATAAAAGATAGTCTAAAATATTTACTAGTATCAGGCGTCTTTTTTGAAGAATTAGGCTTTACATATTTAGGTCCGGTCGATGGGCATGATTATGAAAAGTTATTCGAAACGTTGCAATATGCAAAGAAAACAAAAGGCCCAGTACTTGTTCATGTTATTACGAAAAAAGGAAAAGGTTATAAACCAGCTGAAAGTGACGTTATTGGAACTTGGCATGGAACAGGATCGTATAAAATTGAGTCAGGTGACTTCGTTAAACCGAAAGAAGTTGCACCAGCATGGAGTGCTGTTGTTAGTGAAACAGTGCTTAAGCTAGCGAGAACGGATGAACGTATCGTTGCAATTACGCCTGCAATGCCTGTTGGATCGAAACTTGAGAAATTCCAAAAAGAATTTCCGGATCGAATGATTGATGTAGGTATTGCAGAGCAGCATGCTACAACAATGGCAGCTGGTATGGCAACACAAGGGATGAAGCCGTTCTTAGCAATTTATTCAACATTTTTACAAAGAGCATATGACCAAGTTGTTCATGATATTTGTCGCCAGAATTTAAACGTTTTTATTGGAATAGATCGCTCTGGATTAGTAGGAGCAGACGGTGAAACGCATCAAGGTGTATTTGACATCGCGTTTTTACGTCACTTGCCGAATATGGTGCTTATGATGCCGAAAGATGAAAATGAAGGTCAACATTTAGTATATACAGCGATGCAATACGAAGATGGGCCGATTGCTTTACGTTATGCACGCGGAAATGGACTTGGCGTTCAAATGGATGAAGAATTAAAGGCGATTCCAATCGGTACATGGGAAACGTTAAAAGAAGGCACACAAGCAGCAATTTTAACGTTTGGTACGACAATCCCGATGGCAATGGAAGCAGCTGAGCGTCTTGAACAAGCTGGAATATCAGTGAAAGTAGTGAATGCTCGCTTTATTAAGCCGATGGACGAAGCATATTTACATGAGCTTTTAGGGAAAAATATACCGATTTTAACGATTGAAGAGGCTTGTTTAATCGGTGGCTTTGGAACGGGAGTAGTTGAATTTGCTTCTGAGAACGGATACCATAGTGCTTTAATTGAACGAATGGGTATTCCTGATCGCTTCATAGAGCATGGTAGTGTAACAAAACTGTTAGAAGAAATTGGTTTAACAACAGATGCTGTTGTAGACCGTATTCATACAATGATTCCATCAAAACAAAAAAGGGCGTAACAAATGAGCGTAAAAAAAGAAAGAGTAGATGTACTATTAGTAGAGCGAGGACTTATAGAAACGCGTGAGAAGGCTAAACGTGCTGTTATGGCAGGTCTTGTATATGCGAATGAAATGAGACTCGATAAGCCAGGGGAGAAAATCTCACAAGATACGGAGATTACGGTGAAAGGGCAAGTCATGCCGTATGTAAGCCGTGGTGGTTATAAGCTTGAAAAGGCATTAGAAACATTTCAACTTGATTTACAAGATAAGGTTATGATAGATATTGGTTCATCAACTGGTGGTTTTACAGACTGTGCGCTTCAAAATGGGGCGAAGTTATCCTACGCATTAGATGTAGGATATAATCAACTTGCGTGGAAATTGCGTCAAGATGAGCGTGTTGTTGTGATGGAACGAACGAACTTCCGTTACGTGACACCGGCAGATTTAGAGCGTGGTTTACCGCAGTTTGCAAGTATTGATGTTTCATTTATATCATTAAGGCTTATATTGCCGGTTTTAAAAACAATGCTTATGCCAAATGGTGATGTAGCTGCATTGATTAAACCTCAGTTTGAAGCTGGACGAGAACAAGTCGGGAAAAAAGGCATTGTTCGTGATAGAAAAGTACATGAAGCTGTCGTGGAAATGATTGTCGATTTTGCCCTTAAGGAAGGCTATAATATCGAAGGTTTAACATTCTCACCAATTACAGGCGGGGATGGAAATATTGAATTTTTAATTCATCTAAAGTGGCACGGTGAGCGTGAGAATGGCGAAAATCATTCTCCGGTTTCTATTGAGCAAGTTGTTACAGAAGCACATGATGTTCTAAAACAAAAAGGGAAAGGGGAATAACATATGTTGTTCCTCTTTTTGTTGTAATCGTATAATGATTGTAAAAACAATTGTGTACAAGTAATGGATTATACGGTAACATAAATAAATGAAGTATACCAATGTTTAAACTATGGTAAGAGATAGTGTGAGGTGCAAATGTATGAATAAAGGTCAGCGCCATATTAAAATCAGGGAAATTATTGCTAACAAAGAAATTGAAACACAAGATGAACTAGTTGATATTTTACGTAATGTGGGGTTTAATGTAACGCAAGCAACAGTATCGCGCGATATTAAAGAACTGCACTTAGTGAAGGTGCCATTACATGATGGCCGCTATAAATATAGCTTGCCAGCAGATCAACGATTTAATCCGTTGCAAAAATTAAAACGAAATCTAGTGGATTCATTTGTAAAATTAGACACGGCAGGACATATGCTTGTGCTAAAAACATTGCCTGGTAACGCTCATTCACTTGGGGCACTCATTGATCATTTAGAGTGGGATGAGATTGTCGGAACCATTTGTGGTGATGATACTTGCTTAATTATTTGCCGTACACCTGAAGATACAGGTGTTGTCTCTGATCGTTTCTTAAATATGCTTTAACAGAAAAATCTTGTTTACTTTCCTCTGTAAAGTGGAAAGTAAACAAGATATTTTTATTGGCGAAAAATACGGATTTTCAAATACAATACATTATTTTTTTTGAATGAAGTTAGAAAATAGGTGGATTGACCCGTAAAACGAATGTTTGGTACAATGGAGCGGGTTAGAAGAGTAATTTATACATACAAACATATAGTATAACTATTTGAATGAAGAATACTGAGAAAAGCCCTTAATAGGGGATTAGTTTATAACGAGGTGAATGGGGCATTGTTATCGGAATTATCGATCAGAAACTTTGCTATTATTGAGGCATTAAATATTTCTTTTCAAAAAGGTTTAACCGTTTTAAGTGGTGAAACAGGAGCTGGAAAATCCATTATTATTGATGCAATTAGTTTGCTTGTTGGTGGCCGTGGTTCAGCAGAATTTGTTCGATATGGAACAGAAAAGGCTGAGATAGAAGGCTTATTCTATGTAGAAGATGACAAACATCCATGTATCGCAAAGGCAGAAGAGTTAGATATAGAAATAGAAGATGGCATGATTATTTTGAAGCGTGACATCGCTGCGAACGGAAAAAGTGTCTGTCGTGTAAATGGGAAACTTGTTACACTCAGCATATTAAAAGAGATTGGAAAAACGCTAGTTGATATTCATGGACAGCATGAAACACAAGATTTAATGAATGAAGAGCGTCATATGTTTATGCTTGATCATTTTGATGGAAATCGCATTGTTAAACAATTGGGCATATATCAAAATGTATATACAGACTATGAGAAGTTAAAAAAACAGCTGAAATCTTTAAGTGAAAATGAACAACAAATGGCCCATCGTCTAGATTTAATTCAATTCCAACATGAAGAAATTCGTAAGGCGGATTTAAAAATGGATGAAGAATATGAATTGACTGAGGAACGATTAAAAATCTCCAATTTTGAAAAGATTTATAAAGCATTAGGAGATGCGTATCGTTCGTTAAGTGGAGACGGACAGGGATTGGATCACGTAAGAAATGCAATGGGACAAATGGAGAGTATTACGCACTTAGATGAAGCGTATCAAGAAAATCATGATTCTATTGCAAATAGTTATTACTTATTAGAAGAAGTTGCATACCAGCTTAGAGAAAAATTAGATATGATGGAATATGATCCGAAACGTCTAGATGAAATTGAAACACGTTTGAATGAAATCCGTATGTTAAAGAGAAAGTATGGAAATACTGTAGAAGAGATTTTAGCGTATGCTGATAAAATTGAACAAGAAATTTTTACGATTGAAAATAAAGACGTACATATTGAAACGACGAGAAAGCAGTTAACGAAATTAGAAGGTGTTATTGTAAAAGAAGCAACGTTGTTAAGTACTATGCGTCATGAGCTTGCAGATCATCTTACAAGCGCTATTCATCAAGAATTAAAAGAACTATATATGGAAAAAACGAAATTTGAAGTGAGAATTATGAAGAGGGTAGGAAATGTAGAAGAACCTCTCGTGGAAGGAACACCGGTAAAACTTACGGCGGATGGCTACGATCATGTGGAATTTTATATTTCAACGAATCCGGGTGAACCGTTAAAGCCACTTTCAAAGGTCGCTTCTGGCGGAGAGTTATCTCGTATTATTTTAGCTTTAAAAAGCATTTTTTCTAAGCATCAAGGTGTTGCATCTGTTATTTTTGATGAAGTGGATACGGGTGTGAGTGGTCGGGTTGCACAGGCTATTGCGGAAAAAATTTATCGTGTATCAGTAAACTCGCAAGTACTTTGTATTACGCACTTACCTCAAGTAGCTTCAATGGCGGACTCTCATTTATTTATTAGAAAACAAGTGGCGAATGATCGTACGATTACATCGGTTACTGTGTTAAGTACGGATGAAAAAGTAACAGAAATTGCTCGAATGATTTCTGGTGTTGAAATTACAGATTTAACGACAGAGCATGCGAAAGAGTTACTTACGCAAGCGCATCATTTCAAACAGACAGCAGAGGCTATCCAGTAATGGATAGCTTTTTTTTCTCAAATGACGATTTCTTAATTCTTCCGGTTATAAATAAAGCGCTGCAAGGAGAGATTAAAAAGTGAAGCCAAGAGGCTGAATGTGGGGTAGGAGCGAGGAGAGTGAACAAATTGAAATTAGAAAGATTTCGAAAAATAATAGGTCTTTGTCTCCTTGTTTCTCTAGTTTTTATTGGATGTTTTAAACCGCTTCGAACGTTTATTTCATCTCCGAAGCAACTTGTTGTTTTTGAAGGACAACAATCAGAAATAGCATCATTACCAGTTTTTAAGGCTGCATCTACAAATCGTAATGTATTTACTGTAAGTTCAAATGAACAAGAACTTATGGTAAATTCTCACCAAAATGGTGAAGCTGATATGGTGTTTCAACTTGCTGGTTTTCCAGTGAAAAAAGTAAATGTGAAAGTATTAAAAGATTTTAAAGTTATTCCAGGTGGACAATCGATTGGTGTAAAATTGAACACAAAAGGTGTACTTGTTGTAGGCCATCATTTAATTCAAACTGAAAAGGGTAAAGTATCTCCTGGTGAAACAGCTGGTGTACAGATTGGAGATATGATTACTGAAATCAATGGTAAAACAATTGAAAGAATGAGTGATGTAGCACCATTTATTCATAATAGTGGAGAAACAGGTGAACCGCTCAATCTTGTTTTATTAAGAGATGGAAAATATATTCGTGCTAAGCTAACACCACAAAAAGACAATGGTGAATCCTCTTACCGAATTGGACTGTATATTCGTGATTCAGCAGCTGGTATCGGAACGATGACATTTGTACATCCAGATTCCATGAAATATGGAGCGCTTGGTCATGTGATTTCCGATAATGATACAAAAAAGCCAATTCAAGTAGAAGATGGACAAATTATGCGTTCGACAGTAACGTCTATTGAAAGAGGAAGTCACGGGAACCCGGGAGAAAAATTAGCAAGATTTTCACCGGATCGTGAAGTGATTGGTAATATTACAATAAATAGCCCGTATGGTATTTTTGGGAAATTAAACACAGATATGACAAACGGCATAATGGATAAAGCAATGCCTATCGCATTATCCCATCAAGTAAAAGAAGGGCCAGCGAAAATATTAACAGTTATTGATCAAGATAAGGTGGAAGCGTTTGATATTGAAGTTGTTAGTACGGTACCACAAAAGTTCCCGGCTACAAAAGGTATGGTTATAAAAGTGACAGATAAACGTTTACTAGCAAAAACGGGTGGTATTGTACAAGGAATGAGTGGAAGTCCGATTGTACAAAATGGGAAAGTAATTGGTGCGGTTACACATGTATTTGTAAATGATCCAACGTCAGGATACGGTGTTCATATTGAATGGATGTTACATGAGGCTGGAATTAATATTTATGATCAAGAGAAAAAAGCGAGCTAATACATATTAGCTCGCTTTTCTTTTGAAAAATTCGTTGAAATTTTGTAAAAGCTCCGCAAGAGCTGTTTTTTGTTGTAAGATATAAGCAAAGGGTTGAACGTTTCGCTGTAATTCTATGATGGAATGTGTTGCGAAAGTAAAAAAATGAACGATAAACATATTTTTTTGTGATTTTATCGGAAAGTAAGAAACTTTAAAGGGAATTTTCACACAATTGTCGAACAATTCATGTAGCCTAGAAGCTTACACATGTCGGAAGAATCGATTCGGTAAGGGAGGAAAAACTGTGGAGAAAATTAAAGTATGTCTTGTGGATGATAATAAAGAATTGGTATCGATGCTAGAGAGTTATGTTGCTGCCCAAGATGATATGGAAGTTATCGGAATTGCTTACAATGGTCAAGAATGTTTAAACTTATTGAAAGAAAAGCAGCCTGATATACTCGTTTTAGACATTATTATGCCACATTTAGATGGTCTAGCTGTGCTAGAGAAAATGCGACATATTGAAAGGTTAAGACAACCTAGCGTTATTATGTTGACAGCATTCGGACAAGAAGATGTGACGAAAAAAGCGGTTGATTTAGGGGCATCATATTTCATATTAAAACCATTTGATATGGAGAATTTAACAAGTCATATTCGTCAAGTTAGTGGTAAGGAAAGTGCTACTATTAAACGTCCATTACCATCTTTCCGATCAGCAACAACGATCGATGGAAAACCGAAAAACTTAGATGCGAGTATTACAAGTATCATTCATGAAATTGGTGTACCCGCTCATATTAAAGGGTACATGTACTTACGAGAAGCAATCTCTATGGTGTACAATGATATCGAATTACTAGGATCTATTACGAAAGTATTATATCCAGATATTGCAAAGAAATATAATACAACAGCAAGCCGTGTCGAGCGCGCAATCCGTCACGCAATTGAAGTAGCTTGGAGCCGTGGGAATATTGATTCTATTTCGTCCTTATTTGGTTATACTGTATCCATGTCAAAAGCAAAACCTACGAATTCTGAGTTCATCGCAATGGTTGCGGATAAGCTAAGACTTGAACATAAGGCTAGCTGAGAGGAAAAGTAGTAAGGGATTTAAGTTTTAGTAGAGCTTAATAATTCTTGAAATTTATACTCGATATCAATTTTAAAACCAATAAACTTTTATTTAATGACCAATGAATTTTAGAATTCGTTGGTCTTTTTATTTTGTTGAGAAAAAGAGGGAGAAGTGATATCGATTTTATCAAAATTATTTGGGTAGATAAAAAGGGTTGTTTGATATTATGGAAAATAAAACCTGTTTTTAGTAATATTACATATAAGTGAGTTTTTTAAGGTAATTAAATAGGTATACAGAGGGAGAAGGAAAATGAAAAACAAAATATTAACTTGGCTAGGAATAGTAGCAGCTATGGGAGTTCTTGCTGTTGCAGTTACATTTGGAATGTTAGAGCTTGCCGATAATCCAGTAGATAAAGAAGTGAGTGCTCAAATAGATAAAAAAGAAGACCCAACGATAGTAGGTAGAGAGGTAGATGGAGTCTTTGTTGATGTGTATGTTACTGAAAATTCTACTGAAAGCGAAGTCATTACAGCGATGTATCACATGACTCATCAAAAAGTAGTGGCAGAACGAAAATCGGGATCCATCCCAATGATTCAAAATAACGCTGAAAAATTAAAAAAATCATAAATAAGAGTAGTTTTGCGAAGAAAAATGAGCTTGTAGCAATTGCTGATAGATGGGCGAAAAAAGATTTTAGTAAAATTGTAGAAGATCACAATTTTTTCTCGGATGCTCAAGAGGGTAATGTTTGTAAAGCCACTAGAGCGATGGATGCGGTAGAAGAGCAACATTATATTTTAACTACATTCGGGGAGGAAAAAGCGAAAGAACTATACGAATCAGGGGATACTCCGCACATTCAATAAAAAATAATATGAAGGGCTTCTAGTTTTTTTATTACCTTGCTTTAAGGGGGCAATGGTGACTTGTGAATAAATATTCTGCTTTCTTTATGACTTGTAACAAAAAAGAAGATATATAATTCATTATTAAATGATGAAGTAAAGGCTAAATCGCATCGTAGTACATCTGTTAAAGGATTTTAGCGGGGAAGTCATCCATGATATAATAGATGATAATAAAAAGCCCTGCAAAACAGGACTATATTATTCTTCGTCTTTATTTTGTTTTTCTAATTCAACTAACTTTTGGATTAAAATATGCTGTGGCATATGCATAAGTTGTTCAAGTGGAACACCTAACGCTTTTGATAGGCGGACTGCAGTGTCTGGAGAAATTTGTAATGGTCTCATAGAAGTACCTCCTTTTTCGTATAGTATAGCATAAGATTGGGGGAGTGAGGATGACTCTTATATTCGCGCATCGTGGTGCGGCGGGAACGTATCCGGAAAATACAATGATTTCATTTGAAGCAGCAGAGGCTTTCGGGGCAGATGGAATTGAACTCGATGTTCAATTCACGAAAGATGGAAAAGTTGTCGTTATTCATGATGAAACGGTGGATCGGACAACAAATGGAAAAGGTGCGGTTCGAAATTATTTATATGAGGATTTATGTAAGTTGGATGCGAGTTATAAATTCGGTGACAAAGTAGGTTTTTGCAAAATACCTCTTCTAGAAGAGGTGTTAGAATGGCTCGCAAAAACGAAATTGCTACTCAATATTGAACTGAAAAATAATAAAATCCCATACAGAGGTTTAGAAGAAGAGGTTATAACACTTGTACGTAAGTTTAGTCTAGAGGATCGGATTGTGTTTTCTTCTTTTAATCACTACAGTATGAAGCGATGTCATATGATGGCTCCTGATATTCAAACAGCTATTTTGTATCGTGAAGGTTTGCATAGCCCGTGGGCATATGCAAAAAAGATGGGTGCTACTGCAGTACATCCGAATTATCGTTATCTTCAAGATGCTATCGCTGAATTAACGATGGGAAGTGGTGTGGAGGTTCGTCCTTACACGATAAATGAAGAAACGCTTATGCGTAAATATTTTGATATGAATATATCAGCGATTATTACTGATTATCCTGAAACAGCAAGAACTTTATTACCGATAAAAAAATGAGACCTAATATAATGGTCTCATTTTTTATTTATGATATGTGAAAACTTTGTTTTATCTTCTGAAGCGTGCTTGTACTTTATTTCTCTTACGATCTCTGTGTAAGACGAAGCCGCCGAAGATATAAAACCCGAGTGCGAAGCAAAGAGCGCCGATTAAAAATTGTAACCATAATATAGGGATTGGGGAGAACAAAATCCCAAATACAGTATCTCTCATTAGTTTAATACCAAGCACGGCTAATGAAATGGGGATGAGTGCTAATAATAGAGCGAGGTAACGCTGCATACATAACGCTCCTTTTCAGATTATTTTGTGTATTTTAATGATGTTATATGGAATGGGGGTTTGTCAAGAGGTTGCTGAACGAGTAAGATAAGAATGTGAAAATTTTTGCAGAGATACTTCGAGAGGAAGTGTAATGTATGAAACAAAATGTGTTAATTGTTGGAGCAGGTGAAGGTGGGAGTACACTGCTGAGTCTGTTGCAAAATTCGAATATATTTCAAATTATAGGAGTTATTGATAGTAATCCAATTGCGAAAGGATTACAAATCGCAAAGGAATATGGGGTTCCGATTGGTGATAGTGTAACTCCGTTTCTTTCTATGCATATTGATGTAATGTTTGATATGACAGGTGATTATGATTTACATAAAGTTTTATTGGGAAGCAAGCATAAAGACACCCTTCTTATACCAGGGGATATTGCAAAAATTGTTACGAGACTAGCGCATGAGAAGGAAAGCTTAATTGGAAAGCTAGAAGAACAGACGCAACAAGGGAATTTAATTTTAAATTCAACGCATGACGGTATGATTGTTATAGACCAAGAGGGACAAGTTCGTCTGTTTAATAAAAGCGCAGAGCGTATTACTGGATATAAAAAAGAGGAAGCAATAGGGAAATATATTTTAGAAGTTATTCCAACGAGTAAGTTGCTTCGTATTATACGCACGAAAAAAATAGAAGTGAATCATGAACTGACGTTAGAGAATGAAAAAAAGATTATTACAACGCGTATTCCGATATTAAAAGAAGGTGGAGAGGTTCAAGGGGCATTTGCGATTTTTAAAGACATTACAGAAGTTGTAGATTTAGCGGAAGAAGTTACAGACTTAAAAGAAATTCAAACGCTACTTGAGGCGATTATTAACTCATCTGAGGAAGCAATTTCGGTTGTTGATGAGAAAGGAAGAGGACTAGTTATAAACCCTGCTTATACGAAGTTAACGGGTTTGACTGAAGAAGAAATTATTGGGAAGCCGGCTACAACTGATATTGTGGAAGGTGAAAGTATGCATATGAAAGTACTTCGGACGCGCCGAGCGGTACGAGGAATACATATGAAGATTGGGCAAAAAAAGCGAGATGTAATTGTAAACGTAGCACCGGTTATTGTCGATGGAATATTGAAAGGGAGCGTCGGGGTAATTCGCGATGTATCAGAAATTCAAAAGTTAACAAATGAATTGAATAGGGCAAGACAAATTATTCGAACGTTAGAAGCAAAATATTCATTTGATGATATTGTTGGTGATTCAGATGAAACGACGGCAGCTATTGAACAAGCAAAACTTGGAGCGAATACACCGGCAACAGTATTGCTTAGAGGGGAATCTGGTACGGGGAAAGAGTTATTTGCACACGCTATTCATAACAGTAGTAATCGAAAATACAATAAGTTTGTACGAGTAAACTGTGCTGCTATTTCTGAGACCTTATTAGAAAGTGAATTATTCGGTTATGAGGAAGGCGCGTTTTCTGGAGCGAAAAGAGGCGGGAAACGAGGATTCTTTGAAGAAGCGAATAATGGAAGTGTTTTTTTAGATGAAATCGGAGAGTTATCTGCAAATACGCAAGCGAAGCTCCTTCGTGTGCTACAAGAAAAAGAAATTGTGAAAGTAGGGGGAACGAAAGCGATACCTATTAATGTCCGGGTAATTGCAGCAACACATGTGAATTTAGAAAAGGGCATTCTAGAAGGAGAGTTCAGAGAGGACTTATATTATCGTTTAAATAAAATCCCGATTCAAATTCCTTCCCTTCGTCAGCGTAAAGGAGATATACCAGCGATTGCAGAAAGGTTAATTCAAAAAATTAATCAAGATTATGGTCGTAATGTAGAAGGACTCACCGATTCAGCCGTTTCGTATTTGCAATCATATGAATGGCCAGGGAATGTTAGAGAACTTGAAAATATTTTAGGACGAGCTATTATCTTTATGAATTATAACGAAATATATATTGATGTACATCATTTACCGCCTTTACATAAAGAAGAACAAGTAGAGACGAAACAAAATAATTTATTACCTGAATTAGAAGAGAAGGCCCTTGAACACCTAGTGACAGAATTTGAGGGGAATATTATCCGTGAATATTTAGAGAAATTTGATGGGAACAAAACGAAGACTGCAAAAGCGTTAGGAATTTCAGTTCGAAACTTATATTACAAGCTAGAAAAGTATGACTGTGCAAAAAATAGCATGCAATAAATTGCATACCGTGCAATTTATTGCGTGGTATACAAAAAGCGACAAAACGAGACAGAATATTTCGTTGTTTTTCAAAGTATTGATTTTACTGCATTTTGAATGCGTTTTCATTATTGGTAAGACCACTTTTGAAAGTTGGCACGGTATTTGCTTAATGAATAGACGAGGGACGACGGAAAGGGTTGATTACAAAATATGAAGTTAGAACACTTAATTGATCAAGCAGCAGGACAGCCTAAAAAAACTGTGGCTG
This sequence comes from Bacillus sp. AR13-1, assembly GCF_008042285.1. Lineage (NCBI taxonomy): Bacteria > Bacillati > Bacillota > Bacilli > Caryophanales > Bacillaceae > Bacillus > Bacillus sp. AR13-1. Next base: position 364,642 of record NZ_QNUA01000010.1, on the reverse strand, counting down.
TAGCAGTAGCTGAAGATCATGAAGTAATTGAAGCTGTAGCGAAAGCAATCAAGTTACAGCTAGCTCAATTTCGTCTATATGGAAATCAAGAGAAAATAATAGGGATGCTACAAGAGCATGGGTTACAAACTTCAGAACATATTGAAGTGATTGCAGCAGCGTCAAGTGCTGAGGCTGCAGAACTTTCTGTTAAATCTGTAAGCAATGGCGAAGCAGATGTGCTAATGAAGGGGAACATCCCAACAGCAAATATTTTGAAAGCTGTATTAAATAAAGAGTGGGGACTTCGTAAGGGTAGCGTGCTTTCACATGTTGCAGCGTTTGAAGTTCCAAATTACGATCGTCTTATTTTTGTTACAGACGCAGCGATGAACATTGCACCTGATGTAACACAAAAAGCTGCTATTATACAAAATACTGTAGAAGTTGCCCAGGCAATAGGAATTGATTTGCCAAAGGTAGCGCCAATTGCAGCGGTAGAGGTTGTTAATCCTGCGATGCAAGCGACAATTGATGCAGCGATGTTAACTCAAATGAATCGCCGCGGACAAATTAAAAATTGTGTCGTTGATGGACCACTTGCTTTAGATAATGCAGTATCACAAATTGCAGCAGAACATAAAGGCATAGTAAGTGATGTAGCAGGTAAGGCAGACATTTTACTCGTCCCAACGATTGAAGCTGGAAATGTGCTATATAAATCACTCGTCTATTTTGCAAATGCAAAGGTAGGAGCGATGATTGCTGGCGCTAAAGCACCGATTGTTTTAACATCACGTGCTGATTCAGCAGAAACAAAAGTATATTCATTAGCATTGGCAGTTGCGACTGCTTCAAAATAAACCAAATAGGGTAAAACAATTAGGGGGAAACGACAATGACATTAGAAATCTTCGAATACTTAGAAAAATATGATTATGAGCAAGTGGTATTTTGTCAAGATAAAGAATCTGGTTTAAAAGCAATCATTGCAATCCATGATACAACACTTGGACCAGCTCTTGGTGGAACAAGAATGTGGACATATGATTCTGAAGAAGCGGCGATTGAAGATGCATTGCGTCTTGCAAAAGGGATGACATACAAAAATGCAGCAGCTGGTTTAAACTTAGGTGGTGCAAAAACAGTAATTATCGGTGATCCACGTAAAGATAAAAGCGAAGCGATGTTCCGTGCATTAGGACGCTACATTCAAGGACTAAACGGACGTTACATTACAGCTGAAGATGTTGGTACAACAGTAGATGATATGGATATTATCCATGAGGAAACTGATTTTGTAACAGGGATTTCACCATCATTCGGTTCTTCTGGTAACCCATCTCCAGTAACTGCATACGGTGTTTACCGTGGTATGAAAGCAGCTGCAAAAGAAGCATTTGGTACAGATAACCTAGAAGGAAGAGTAATTTCTATTCAAGGTGTTGGTAACGTAGCGTATCACCTATGCAAACATTTACACGCTGAAGGAGCAAAATTAATCGTTACAGATATTAATAAAGAAGCTGTACAACGTGCAGTAGAAGAATTCGGTGCAACAGCAGTTGAGCCAAATGAAATTTACGGTGTTGAATGTGATATTTACGCACCATGTGCATTAGGCGCAACAGTTAATGATGAAACTATTCCACAACTTAAAGCAAAAGTAATCGCTGGTTCTGCAAATAACCAATTAAAAGAAGATCGTCACGGCGACCTTATTCATGAAATGGGTATTGTATACGCACCAGACTATGTTATTAATGCAGGTGGCGTAATTAACGTAGCAGACGAATTATATGGATACAATAGAGAACGTGCATTAAAACGTGTTGAGTCTATTTATGACACAATTGCAAAAGTAATCGAAATTTCAAAACGCGATGGCATAGCAACTTATGTTGCAGCAGATCGTCTAGCTGAAGAGCGCATTGCAAGCTTGAAAAACTCTCGTAGCACATACTTACGCAACGGTCACGACATTATTAGCCGTCGCTAATCATTCATATATAACTTTTACAAAAGGTGTGGTTACCTCTTATGAGGTTTCCACTTCCTTTTAAATTTATTAGTGGAGGTAGCAACATTGTCTGTAAATCGAATTCTTGTTATTAACCCAGGTAGTACATCCACAAAGATTGGTGTTTTTGATAATGAAAGACCCGTTCTAGAAGAAACTATTCGTCATGACGTAGAACAGATTGGAAAATATAAGCGAATTATCGACCAATATGAGTTTCGTAAAGAAACGATTTTAGAAGTTCTACATTCTCATGGTATTAACATTTCAAAATTAAACGCTGTTTGTGGGCGTGGTGGATTACTTCGTCCAATCGAAGGCGGTACGTATACAGTAAACGATGCGATGTTAGAAGATTTAAAAAATGGGTTTAGCGGTCATCACGCTTCAAACCTTGGAGGCATTTTAGCATATGAAATCGCTTCTGGATTAAACATTCCTGCATTCATTGTGGATCCTGTCGTTGTAGATGAAATGGAACCGATTGCTCGTATTAGCGGTATTGCTGGTATGGAACGTAAAAGTATTTTCCATGCATTAAACCAAAAAGCGGTTGCTCGTAAAGTGGCAGATGAATTAAATCACAAATATGAGGATTTAAATTTATTAGTTACACATATGGGCGGTGGTATTACAGTTGGTGCTCATAAAAAAGGAAAAGTTATCGATGTTAATAATGGCTTAAACGGAGAAGGACCATTTAGTCCAGAGCGTGCTGGTACAGTACCAGTAGGACAATTAGTTGAAATGTGTTTTTCTGGTGAGTATTACCGAGACGAAATGGTTAAAAAACTTGTCGGACAAGGTGGACTTGTAAGTCTTATCGGTACAAACGATGCAATTAAAGTAGAACAAATGGTTGAAAAAGGTGATCCTGAAGCAACTCTTATTTATAAAGCAATGGCGTATCAAGTTGCAAAAGAGATTGGCGGAGCTAGTGCTGTACTTCACGGGAAAATCGATGCAATCGTATTAACTGGTGGACTTGCGTACAGTAAAATTCTTGTCGATGAAATAAAAGAACGTGTTCACTGGATTGCAGATGTTATCGTACATCCAGGAGAAGATGAATTACAAGCGTTAGCAGAAGGAGCACTTCGTGTATTACGTGAAGAAGAAGCTCCAAAAGAATATATTGTACGAGAAAAACAAACAGTAGCTAGGGGTTGAGATAATGGCAAGAGAATATGATTTAGTCATCGTTGGCGGCGGTACTGGTGGATATGTTGCTGCTATTCGTGCATCACAACTAGGGTTAAAAACTGCACTTGTTGAAAAAGAAAATCTTGGTGGTACTTGTTTACACAAAGGGTGTATTCCTAGTAAAGCTCTTTTACGTAGTGCGGAAGTATACGCAACTGCTAAAAAAGGAGAAGAGTTCGGAGTTATTGCAAGTAATGTAGAACTAAACTTTGCTAAAGTACAAGAGCGTAAAGAGAAGATTGTAACGCAGCTTCACAAAGGCGTTCAGCATTTAATGAAACAAGGTAAAATTGATGTGTTTGAAGGTATTGGCCGTATTCTTGGCCCATCTATTTTCTCTCCAATGCCAGGTACAATTTCAGTTGAACTTGCAAGTGGAGAAGAGAATGAAATGTTAATTCCAAAAAATGTACTTGTTGCAACAGGTTCTCGTCCAAATTCATTACCAGGATTAGAGTTAGACGGAGAGTATGTAATGTCTTCGGATCATGCCCTAAAAATGGAAACGCTTCCTAGCTCAATCATTATCGTTGGTGGCGGTGTAATTGGTATTGAGTGGGCATCTATGCTTGCTGACTTCGGTGTAGAAGTTACTGTATTAGAATATGCGAAAAACATATTACCACTAGAAGATAATGACGTTTCAAAAGAAATGCAACGTCTATTCAAGAAAAAAGGTATTAAAGTGGTAACGGGTGCAAAAGTATTACCAGAAACATTGGTAAAAGATAATGGAGTAACAATTCAAGCTGAACATAACGGTGAGAACAAAGCATTTAAAGCAGAAAAAATGCTTGTATCTGTAGGAAGACAAGCGAATACGCAAAATATGGGCTTAGAGAACACAGATATTGTTGTGGAAAAAGGATACATTCAAACAAATGAGTTTTATCAAACGAAGGAATCTCATATTTACGCAATTGGAGATGTAATCGGTGGCTTGCAACTTGCTCACGTTGCTTCTCATGAAGGAATTGTTGCAGTAGAACATATCGCTGGTAAAGAAGTTGCACCAATTGATTATTCTATGGTATCAAAATGCGTATATAGTAGTCCAGAAGTTGCTTCTGTCGGCTTAACAGAACAAGAAGCAAAAGAAAAAGGCTATAAGTTAAAAGTAGGTAAGTTCTCATTCCGTGCAATCGGAAAGGCACTTGTATACGGAGAATCAGACGGTTTTGTAAAACTTGTAGTTGATGAAGAAACAAATGACATTCTCGGTGTTCATATGATCGGACCACATGTAACAGATATGATTTCTGAAGCTGGTCTTGCAAGAGTACTTGATGCAACACCTTGGGAAGTAGCACATACAATTCATCCGCATCCATCATTATCTGAGGCGATTGGTGAAGCTGCACTTGCTGTAGATGGAAGAGCGTTACACGCATAAAAATGTGGATTTAGGAGGTTATGAAAAATGGCAGAAGTAAAAGAAAAGCGCCATGAAGAGCTTGGCTTAAGTGATGAGCAAGTATTAGAAATGTTCCGTACGATGTTACTTGCACGTAAAATTGACGAACGTATGTGGTTATTAAACCGTGCAGGTAAAATTCCATTCGTAATTTCTTGTCAAGGACAAGAGGCTGCACAAGTTGGAGCGGCGTTCGCTCTTGATAGAGAGAAAGATTATGCATTACCATACTACCGTGATATGGGTGTTGTACTAGCGTTTGGTATGACAGCTAAAGAGCTTATGTTGTCTGCTTTCGCAAAAGCTGGAGATCCAAACTCTGGTGGTCGTCAAATGCCTGGTCACTTCGGTCAAAAGAAAAATCGTATTGTTACAGGCTCATCACCAGTAACAACGCAAGTACCACATGCAGTTGGTATTGCACTAGCTGGAAAAATGGAGAAGAAAGATTTAGTAACGTTCGTTACATTCGGAGAAGGCTCTTCAAACCAAGGTGACTTCCATGAAGGAGCAAACTTTGCTGGTGTACACAAACTGCCTGTTATTTTCATGTGTGAAAATAATAAATACGCAATCTCTATTCCAGTTGAAAAACAATTAGCATGTAAAAACGTATCAGACCGTGCAATTGGTTACGGTATGCCTGGATATACAATAGACGGAAACGATCCGCTTGCAGTATATAAAGCTGTAAAAGAGGCAGCAAACCGCGGCCGTCGTGGTGAAGGCCCAACTTTAATTGAAACAGTATCATATCGTTTAACAGCACATTCTAGTGACGACGATGATCGTGTTTATCGTGATAAAGAAGAAGTAGAAGAAGCAAAGAAAAAAGATTCAATTATAACATTTGCAGCTTATTTAAAAGAAGCTGGCGTGTTAACTGAGGAATTTGAAAAACAAATGTTAGACGAAATTATGCATATCGTAAATGAAGCAACAGAATATGCAGAAAATGCTCCGTATGCAGCACCTGAAGATGCATTGAAGCACGTATACGCAGAATAGGGGGGAACGTTTCATGGCTGTAATGTCTTATATTGATGCTATTACATTAGCAATGCGCGAAGAAATGGAACGCGATGAGAAAGTATTCGTTTTAGGAGAAGATGTTGGTAAAAAAGGTGGCGTGTTTAAAGCGACACACGGTTTGTATGATCAATTTGGTGAAGATCGTGCGCTTGATGCACCGCTTGCAGAATCTGCAATTGCTGGGGTAGCAATTGGTGCGGCAATGTATGGTATGCGTCCAATCGCTGAAATGCAGTTTGCTGATTTCATCATGCCAGCAGTAAACCAAATTGTTTCTGAGGCAGCAAAAATTCGTTATCGTTCTAATAACGATTGGACTTGTCCAGTTACAATTCGTGCGCCATTTGGCGGCGGTGTTCACGGTGCATTGTATCATTCACAATCTGTAGAAGCGATGTTTGCAAACCAACCAGGTTTAAAAATTGTTATCCCTTCTACACCATATGATGCAAAAGGCTTATTAAAAGCTGCAATTCGTGATGAAGATCCAGTATTATTCTTTGAGCATAAGCGTGCATATCGCTTAATTAAAGGTGAAGTGCCAGAAGATGACTATGTATTACCAATCGGAAAAGCAGATGTAAAACGCGAAGGTGATGATATTACTGTTATCACTTACGGATTATGTGTTCACTTTGCTCTTCAAGCAGCTGAAAAGTTAGCACAAGATGGAATCTCTGCACACATTCTTGATTTAAGAACGGTATATCCGTTAGATAAAGAAGCAATTATTGAAGCGGCTTCTAAAACAGGTAAAGTTCTTCTTGTAACAGAAGACAATAAAGAAGGAAGTATTATAAGTGAAGTGGCAGCTATTATCGCTGAAAACTGTCTGTTTGATTTAGATGCGCCAATCGCACGTCTTGCAGGTCCAGATGTTCCAGCAATGCCATATGCACCAACAATGGAAAAATTCTTTATGGTAAATCCAGATAAAGTTGAAAAAGCAATGCGTGAACTTGCGGAATTTTAATCGGGGGGACTATACATGGCTGTAGAAAATATCACAATGCCTCAGCTCGGGGAGAGCGTTACAGAGGGTACAATTAGTAAATGGCTCGTTAATGTTGGCGATCACGTAAACAAGTATGATCCGCTTGCAGAAGTAATGACTGATAAAGTAAATGCTGAAGTGCCATCTTCTTTCACTGGTATTGTGAAAGAATTAATCGCTGGTGAAGGTGAGACGTTAGCTGTAGGTGAAGTAGTTTGTGTTATTCAAGTAGAAGGCGCAGATGAAGTAGCAGCGACAGCTGTTGAGGAAAAAACAAAAGAAGAACCAAAGGCAGAAGTAGCTACGCCTGAAAAAGCACCGAAAGCAAAACAACCAACTGATGGAAAACCACGTTTTTCACCAGCTGTTTTAAAACTTGCAGGTGAGCATAATGTTGATTTAGATTTAGTAGAAGGTACGGGAGCAAATGGCCGTATCACTCGTAAAGATATTTTAAAGCTGGTGGAATCTGGGAATATTCCGCAAGCAGGTGCGAAGAAAGAGGAAGCGGTAGCAGCAGTAGTAGAAGCGCGTCCAGAAGCACCAAAAGCAGCGCCAGTAGCACAAAAAGTAGAAGCTGTAAAACCAGTTTCTGTACCAACAATGCCTGGCGATATCGAAATTCCAGTAACAGGTGTGCGTAAAGCAATTGCAGCGAACATGTTACGTAGTAAACACGAAGCGCCACATGCTTGGATGATGATTGAAGTAGATGTGACAAACCTTGTGTCATACCGTAATTCAATTAAAGGTGATTTCAAAAAGCGCGAAGGCTTTAATTTAACGTTCTTTGCTTTCTTCGTAAAAGCAGTAGCGCAAGCGTTAAAAGAGTATCCTCAAATCAATTCAATGTGGGCTGGCGATAAGATCGTTCAGAAGAAAGATATTAACCTTTCTATCGCTGTTGCAACAGAGGACGAACTATTTGTACCAGTAATTAAACACGCGGATGAGAAGACGATTAAAGGTATCGCTCGTGAAATTACAGAGCTTGCAGGAAAAGTACGTACGAAATCGTTAAAAGCGGACGAAATGCAAGGCGGAACATTTACAATTAATAACACAGGATCATTCGGTTCTGTTCAATCTATGGGTATTATTAATTACCCACAAGCGGCTATTTTACAAGTTGAATCAATTGTAAAACGCCCAGTAATTATGGATAACGGTATGTTCGGTGCTCGCGACATGGTTAACTTATGTTTATCACTTGACCACCGTGTACTAGATGGCCTAATTTGTGGTAAGTTCTTAGGACGTGTAAAAGAAATTTTAGAAAATACGTCAGAAAATAATACATCTGTATATTAATAAAAAGCTCGCTTATGCGAGCTTTTTATCATCTTATTTCTTCATTTGCATCCTACTATATGTACAACACTTTTCCCAGCAATCTTACAATGAACGAGTATGTATTAGAAATTTACGAAAATACATTGCTGATATATGGTATATAGATATAAAATAAGAAAAGAATAATTTTTTTGGCAAATCTTACTGACGAAACTGTAGTATAATATATTGTATTGTATGAAAAAGAGAGTTATTCTATATAAGTGTTTTATAGATAATGTGTAATCAGTCGTCAAAACATGAAGAATGTTGACTCCTGGTTTTTTATTTTGCTGTAACAATGTTTCAGGAGGATGTCATGAAAAGAAGTACCGAGTTTCTAAAAAGTTTAGATGTAAAATTAATTTTAATTTTGTGTGCATTTTGTGTTATAAGTATAACTGCTATATATAGCAGTCAGCAAACCGGACAGTATGGAGATGCAAACTTTGCTATGAAGCAGGGAGTTAACTACATAATTGGGGTTGTATTGTTACTTCTTGTTGCTAGCATCGACTTAGATCAGTTGCAAAAATTGTCTTGGCCGCTTTATATTGCTGGGTTTGCTTCACTTATTCTTTTGAAAGTATTACCACCATCAGGTTTCACACCTGAAAAGTTAGGGGCAAAAAGGTGGTTCGTTTTTCCAGTACTTGGACAAATTCAGCCATCCGAGTTTTTCAAAATCGCATTGCTTCTCGTAGTAGCAAGTATAGCAGTGAAACATAATGCACAGTATATGGCAAGGACATTCCAAACGGATTTACAATTAGTAGGTAAAATTATGCTAGTATCCCTCCCGCCTATGGCCGTTGTATATAGCCAACCGGATACAGGGATGGTGTTCTTATATGCAGCAGCTATCGCATGTATTTTATTTATGTCAGGAATTCAAAAGAAATTAATTGCGTTATGTACAGTCATTCCGGTGACCATATTGTCTACATTAATATTTATATTTGTAAAATATCCAGATTTCTTCTTTAATAAATTAGTTACTTTGTTAAAACCTCACCAACAATCACGTATTATAGGTTGGCTAAATCCATTTGAGAATGCAAATGAAGGCTATCAAACACAGCAATCGATTTTAGCTGTAGGTAGTGGAGGTATGGAAGGGAAAGGATTTGGTGAAGGGAACGTCTATATTCCAGAGAAACACACTGACTTTATTTTCGCTACAATTGCCGAAGAAGGTGGATTTATAGTAGCGGCGTTAGTTGTGTTCTTGTTCCTGTTACTACTATATCGAACAATTATTATCGGTTATTCTGCTGATAATTTATTTGGTACATTATTATGTGCTGGATCAATAGGAATACTAACGGTTCAAATATTCCAAAATATTGGTATGATCGTTGGATTAATGCCTGTAAAAGGGATTGCATTACCTTTCTTATCGTATGGGGGAAGTTCCTTATTCTCGAATATGATTATGATGGGGCTCATATTATCGGTACGGAAAACGTATAAAAAATATATGTTTTCAGTTAAGTAAAAAAGCTGGTTCGTTTTTAAACGAACCAGCTTTTTTACATATATGCTCTTAAACGTTGCAAACTAAAACAAAGTAGCAGTTTGAGATGGGTAAGGAGTGCAAAGTGATGCATATGCATATTTTTGAAGGGGCACGGCATCTTTCTAATAGTGAATGGGTTATTCGGGCTATCATAGCGTACACATTTTTAATATTAGTTGCGAAATCGATGGGACAAAGATCCATCGCACAACTTCGCTTTTTAGATGTTGTATTAGTGTTATTACTTGGTGGTAATATTTCTAATGCGCTATCTGATGAAAAGGTCGGATTACTCGGTTCAATGATTACAACTTTTATACTAGTTGTACTTCATATTATAAGCTCTGTTTTAATGTTGAAATGGGATAGATGGAGACGCTTTTTAGAGCCTGCACCTATTATTCTTATACACAATGGTGCCATTGATTTTAGCAATTTGAAAAAGGCGAGAATTACGGCGGAATATTTATTTTCGGAACTTCGCATGCGAAATGTGAGCGATATTCAAACGATTAAATTAGCATTATGGGAAGCAAGTGGTGTTGTTTCTATATTTCAGTATCCAGAATATGAAGCAGTTTCTCGGCTTGATCTTAAAGTGGCGGGGAAAAAATCTCCAGTTGCTTTTATTTTAGTGAAGGATGGAAGAATTCAGCAGGACGTTCTCGCTTTAGTAGGAAAAACAGAAGAGTGGGCGAAAGAGTTTTTAGAGAAGAATGCAGAAATTGAATCCATTATGTTAGCTACAGTAGATGAAGCACATAAAATAAATATTTTGTTAAAAAAATGAAAAATATACGCATTTTGTCGTTTCATACATATGATACAATAGTGTGGACAACGAAAAAGGAGGCGATACGATGGGATATGTAGAAGAATTACGAAAAATAGTTGGTCATCGCCCTTTAATTTTAGTTGGTGCTGTTGTACTCGTTATAAATGAAAGTGGATATGTATTATTACAGCAAAGAACAGAGCCGTACGGAAAATGGGGGTTGCCTGGCGGGCTAATGGAGCTTGGTGAATCACCAGAAGAAACAGCTTACCGTGAAGTATATGAAGAGACAGGAATAGAAGTAAAGAACCTCCGATTAATCAATGTATTTTCTGGAGCGAACTATTTTTCAAAATTAACAAACGGTGATGAGTTTCAATCCGTAACGACAGCCTATTATACCGATGAATACGAAGGGAATTTTGTTATGAATAAAGAAGAAGCGGTTCAGCTTAAATTCTTCCCGGTAACAGAGCTACCTGATTATATTGTAGGATCGCATAAAAAAATGATTGCGGAATATATGAAAATTATGGAAAAGTGACAAAAAGGTGTTAGAGCAAGGGCTCTAACACCTTTTCTATGCCTAAATACAAGTAAACTTACTTGTATTTCATAAACATTAACTGGTAAGATACAAATAGATAGTTTTAGAGGAGGGAAAAGATTGATTAATTTTAACTTTTTTATGAATGATGTTGTCCGCCAAGCGCGTGAAGAGATTGTCTCTGCTGGATATACAGAATTGACGACGCCGGAAGCAGTAGAAGAAGCGTTTAAAAGAAATGGAACAACACTTGTAATGGTAAACTCTGTATGTGGTTGTGCAGGTGGTATTGCTCGTCCTGCTGCTGCGCATTCCGTACATTATGATAAACGTCCTAACCATCTTGTAACGGTGTTTGCAGGTCAAGATAAAGAAGCAACAGCAACAGCTCGTGAATATTTCGAAGGATATCCACCTTCTTCTCCATCATTCGCTTTATTAAAAGATGGAAAAATTGTAACGATGGTAGAACGTCATGAAATTGAAGGTCATGAACCAATGCAAGTTATTGCAAAACTACAATCTTATTTCGAAGAGAATTGTGAAGAACTATAAATATAAGCGAAAAGGCGGTACGTCCACAATGAAGTGGATGTACCGCCTTTTTTATTTAGTTTTTAAAATAATTAAACATGCAGGAAGTTGTTGTTTTATGCATGTTTTCATGCATTAACAACAGCTTTAATGCTGTTTTTTTATTTATTTTTATTTTAAATATTGCATAAAAATGAAAGTGCTGATACAATACAAACATCGAATAAATATTCTATTAAACTTTTAAATATACATTATTAGGGGGAAGAAAGATGAAGAAGTTGTTATCAATATCGTTTGCACTTATTTTAATTGTAAGTATATTCAGTGCTTGTAGTAATGGGGAAGAAAAGGCTACTGGAAAAAATAAAAAAGTACTCGTTATGGGGACGTCAGCAGACTATAAACCGTATGAATACGTAGAAGCTTCAAAAAGTGATGAAATTATCGGCTTTGATGTTGATATTGCCAAATATATCGGAAAAGAACTTGGATACGAAGTGAAAGTGAAAGACATGGATTTCGGCGGATTATTAGCATCTCTTAATTCAGGAAAAGTTGATTTCGTTATGGCGGGTATGACGCCAACTGCAGAGCGTAAAAATAATGCTGATTTCACAGATATATATTTTGTTGCAAAAAATATGATCGTTTCAAAAAAGGGCTCTAATATTAAATCGTTAGAAGATTTAAAAGGGAAAAAAGTAGGAGTACAAACAGGATCAATTCAAGAAGAAAAGGCAAAAGAATTTCAGAAACAAGTCGATTTCAAAGCTGAGGGACGTGACCGTATACCAGAAATCGTACAAGAAATTAAAGCTGGTCGTTTTGACGCTGCAATTATAGAAGACACAGTTGCAAAAAATTATTTAGAAAAAATGAAAGAGCTACAAGGAATTGAAATTCAAGAAGCACCAGAAGAAGTAGGTGCAGCAATTGCTCTTCCGAAAAATAGTGATAAAACAGAAGAATTTAATAAAGTAATTAAGAAAATGCAAGAAAATGGAGAAATGGATAAATTAGTGAAGAAATGGTTTGGCAGCGGAAAATAAGCTGCCTTTCACTTTTCTGTGAGGGGAATGAAAAGGATGAATCTAGATTTTTCGGCAATTACGCCTTCAATACCATATATATTAAAGGGATTAGAAGTTACATTGAAAATTGTAGCTGCATCAGCTGTGGTAGGATTTATTTTAGGAACGTTATTAGCACTTTGCAAAATTGCTAGAATACGAGTATTAAATATTGCAGCAGATATTTATACGTCAATATTTCGTGGCACACCGCTAGTATTACAATTAATGATTATTTATTTCGGTGTTCCGCAAATGATGGGTTATGAGATACCGGCCTTTTTAGCAGCTGTACTTGCATTTAGCTTAAATTCAGGTGCATATATGTCAGAAGTAATTCGTGCCGGCATTCAAGCAGTCGATAAAGGACAAACAGAAGCAGCAATGGCTTTAGGTATTCCGTACAGTAAAATGATGAGAAATATTATTTTTCCTCAAGCTTTAAAAAATATATTACCAGCACTTGTGAATGAGTTTGCGACACTTACGAAAGAGTCGGCTGTAGTAACCGTAATAGGAGCGACTGATTTAATGCGCCGTGCTTATATTGTAGGTGGTGAAACATTTAAATATCTTGAGCCATTACTTTTTGTTGGACTTATTTATTATATATTAGTAATTATTCTTACATTAGTCGGGAAAGCCATTGAAGGGAGAATGAAGAAAAGTGATTAAAATTGACAACCTTCATAAATCATTTGGGAAAAATGAAGTATTAAAAGGAATTACAACAACGATTGAGAAAGGAGAGGTTGTTGCAATTATTGGACCGTCTGGATCTGGAAAGTCAACGTTTTTACGCTGTATGAATGTATTAGAAGCGCCGACAGATGGTCACATTTGGATTGGAACGGAAGAAGTAACGAATCCGAAAACAAATATTATGCACGTTCGTGAAAATGTCGGAATGGTATTTCAACATTTTCACTTATTCCCTCATATGACTGTATTAGAAAATATTACGTATGCTCCTATCAATGTAAAAGAAGTAACGAAGCAAGAAGCTGAAAAAAAAGCTGAGAAACTTCTAGAAAAAGTGGGGTTATTAGATAAGAAAGATGCATATCCAAATCGTCTTTCAGGAGGACAAAAGCAACGTGTAGCAATTGCAAGAGCGTTAGCGATGGAACCGGAAGTTATGTTATTTGATGAACCTACCTCTGCGCTAGATCCAGAAATGGTGAAAGAAGTGTTAGAAGTTATGAAATCATTAGTTACGACAGGAATGACGATGGCAATCGTTACACATGAAATGGGATTTGCAAAAGAAGTAGCAGACCGTGTTCTCTTTTTAGATGGTGGAAAGCTCGTAGAAGATAGTAATCCGGAAGAGTTTTTTACAGCACCAAAAAGTGACCGTGCAAAAGAATTTTTGCAAAAGATATTGTAATATGTGAAGGGTACGTGAATAATAGGTAAAAAAGGATGACATTGCGTCATCCTTTTTTTATACTATTTTTAAATACATTTATACATATAGGAGTAATGATATGTTTAAAATTGGATATAGAACAGTGAAAACAGCGCTTGGAACGGGAGCGGCAGTTTTTATTGCTCAGTTATTAGGATTAGAATTTTATAGTTCAGCTGGTATTTTAGTCATTTTATGTGTGCAAAATACGAAACGAAAATCCGTTCAAGTATCGTTGCACCGTTTTTTAGCTTGTGTATTATCGATGGTATTTGCGTTTTGTATTTTTGAAACGATTGGTTATACACCACTAGCGATTAGCGTATTACTGCTTACCTTTATTCCAACTGCAGTTATGTGCAAAATTCAAGAAGGGATTGTCACGAGTTCGGTTATCGTTATGCATCTGTATTCATTAAAGCAAATTACATGGTCTATAGTTGGTAATGAAATTGCTATATTAACGATTGGAATTAGTGTCGCTTTATTAGTAAACATGTACATGCCAAGCAGTGAGAATAAACTGAAAGAGTATCAAGGAAAAATAGAAGAGCATTTCAGAACGATTTTGTTTGAAATGGTCGTTTATTTACGGAATCGAGATAGTAATTGGAGTGGGGCCGAATTAATTGAAACAGAAATGATGCTGAAAGAAGCGAAAGATTTATCATTTAAAAAACTTGAGAATGAATTTATGCGTGAAGATGACTATTATTATCGGTATTTTGATATGCGTATGCAACAATTTGAAATTTTGGAGCGCATGATACCATTAGCTGCATCACTATCTTGGACGTATGAACAAGCTGATATGATTGCAGACGTAATTGAAAATATAGGGAATTCTATTCGACCTGAAAGTACAGGGGTCATTTCGTTAAGACAACTTCAAGAAATGCGAGAAGTATTTAGAGAAATGCCTTTACCAGTCTCGCGAGAAGAATTTGAAATACGTGCAAAACTTGTTCAACTTGTTTATGAGATGGAGCAATATTTACTCATTAAAAGTCGTTTTAAGGGAAAGGATAATATAAAAGAACTTATTTAGAAGGTAGGAACTATATATGCCGTATCTTCTTTCTTTATTATTATGTCTTTCTCTATCACCGATCTGGCCTCTTGGTGATAACCCACGTGCTGGAGATCCTTTTATAATTGTAAATAAAGCAACGAATAAACTAGCTTACATCGATGATGGGAAGATCCAAAAGGTTTTTCCAGTAGCGACAGGGAAAACAAATGAATTAACCCCAGAAGGAACTTTTGACATTGTATTGAAGGCGAAGGATCCCTATTATATTGCGAAGGATATTCCTGGGGGCTCTCCAAAAAATCCACTTGGATCGAGGTGGATGGGATTTAATGCAAGAGGAACGGATGGAAGTAAGTATGGGATACACGGGACAAACCAGCCTAGTTCAATTGGAAAATATATTTCGCAAGGATGTATAAGAATGAAGAAACATGATGTGGAATATTTGTTTGATCGTATTCCAATTGGAACGAAAGTATCGATTGTGAAATCGAAAAAAACATTTCAGCAATTGGCGAAGGAAAAAGGGGCCATAGTATTTGGAAAAGTCAACGAAACGGTTGGCTTTTTCTTTTATTATAAGTTGTCTTGACATGTGTACATAACCATGCGTTAATGAGAATATATAAAGATAATTGAGTAAAGGGGTTGCTCATATGTATTTAAATCCAAAAATTTCTTACATGCAGTTTTGTGTTGGTTTTCTATTTGTTATTACATTCATATTGGCAACTTTTAATATATGTTCTTACGTTGTAGCGATTGTATTTATGGCATTACTCAATCTTACTTTTGTTATTGGGGCATTTCAGCAGAAACAATATACAAGTTTTGTAATAGCACTTGTAATGGCCTTTTCCTTTAGCATTGTAGCAATTGTAATATATATAAAATAAAATGTTCATTACAAGATAGACTATCTCGATTTCGAGATGGTCTATTTTGTATGTGTAAGCAGTAAAAAAAGGACGAGTGAATCGTCCTTTTTACCAAAACATACTTGCGCCAGTAAGTAATGTTGTTACAAGCATAGAAATTAGCATTATATAAACCATAATTTTTTGAGCTTTTTTATGCATCGTTAAACCTCCTTGCAAATCGGTACAATTTCATTGTAACGAGAAATGAAATTGTGGACAAGGGGAGAGAAAGGACAAAATTCGGGAAGGGGGTGCAAAATATTACAGGAAATTTGAGCATACGTAGAGAATATGTTAAAAGATAGATTATTAATTTTTTTTTATGCAAGCTGAAGAATGGAGATACAATGATGAAAATATACGAGACAGATCGTTTACATTTAAGAGAAATTGATGAGTCGTATGCGGAAAAAGTTCTTCAATATTACGACAAAAATCGTGAATTTTTAAAAGCGTGGGAAGAGTATAGACCGGAGGGGTTTTTCACGTTAGATTATCAAAAGAAAAAGTTACAAAAGGATAGAAAAGAGTTCGCGGAAGGCAAGATTATCAGGCTTTGGATTTTTAAAAAGGGTGATGATACAAAAATTATTGGATGTATTTCATTTAATCTAATTGTTCGCGGAATTTATCAATCTTGTGTACTCGGTTATAAATTAGATAAGGAAGAATTGAATAAAGGTTACACAACAGAAGCGCTTAGAAAAGCAATTCAAGTTACCTTTGAAGAATTTCATTTACATCGTATAGAAGCACCAATTATGCCACGAAATTTAGCATCTATACAAGTAGTGACGAAGATAGGATTTCAATATGAAGGTGTATCTCGAAAAATGCTAATGGTAAATGGCATCTGGGAAGATCATATGCGCTGGGTATTGTTAAACGAGTAATAGAAGGCAGATGGGTATCTAGATGTGTTAACCATCTGTTTTTTGTCTTGTATTTCGAAACTTTTGCGAAATTCTGTTATAATTAATGTTGTTATATACATAATGGTAGTGTAGGAGGCGCAGTCTTATGATTAATCAAGAACGTTTAGTAAATGAATTTATGGAGTTAGTACAAGTAGATTCTGAAACAAAATTTGAAGCAGAAATTTGCAAAGTGTTAACAGAGAAATTTACTGCTTTAGGTGTAGAAGTATTTGAGGATGACACGATGGGTGTGACTGGTCATGGTGCAGGTAACTTAATTTGTACTTTACCAGCAACAAAAGACGGTGTTGATACAATTTATTTCACTTCTCATATGGATACAGTAGTTCCTGGTAATGGAATTAAGCCTTCTATTAAAGATGGATATATCGTATCAGATGGTACTACAATTTTAGGAGCCGATGACAAAGCTGGATTAGCATCTATGTTTGAAGCAATTCGTGTCTTAAAAGAGAAAAACATTCCTCATGGTAAAATTGAATTTATTATTACAGTTGGAGAAGAATCTGGTCTTATTGGCGCAAAAGCGTTAGATCGCGAGCGCATTACAGCAAAATATGGTTATGCATTAGATAGTGATGGAAAAGTTGGTGAAATTGTAGTTGCAGCGCCAACACAAGCGAAAGTGAATGCGATTATTCGCGGGAAAACAGCTCATGCTGGCGTAGCACCAGAAAAAGGTGTATCTGCAATTACTATCGCAGCAAAAGCAATCGCAAAGATGCCACTTGGTCGTATCGATTCTGAAACAACTGCAAATATTGGACGTTTTGAAGGTGGTACACAAACAAATATCGTTTGCGATCATGTTCAAATCTTTGCAGAAGCTCGTTCTTTAATAAATGAGAAAATGGAAGCACAAGTTGCAAAAATGAAAGAAGCATTTGAAACAACTGCAAAAGAAATGGGTGGTCATGCAGACGTTGAAGTAAACGTTATGTATCCAGGATTTAAGTTTGCTGCTGGCGATCACGTTGTAGAAGTTGCGAAACGTGCAGCTCAAAACATTGGTCGTACGCCTTCTCTTCACCAAAGTGGTGGCGGAAGTGATGCGAACGTAATCGCAGGACATGGTATCCCAACAGTTAACTTAGCAGTTGGTTATGAAGAAATTCATACAACAAATGAAAAAATTCCTGTTGAAGAATTAGCGAAAACAGCAGAATTAGTTGTAGCTATTATCGAAGAAGTAGCGAAGTAAGTAATAAAGTCAAAAAGACGTGTGAACCAATTATGGTTTACACGTCTTTTTTTATTTTGATTCAATTGCTTTCACAAGGCGGATAAGCCAATATAAGAAGACCCACGGAAGTACATAAGTTGTTGCAAAACGTATGAAATGAGAGAAGATTCCTAAAGCGTAAATGTTAATGTTAAAAAGGGGAAGTAACAAATAATTAATCGCAAGGATTACTATAATAATAATAAATACATAATTGAGTTTATTATGTTGTTTCATAACGATTCACCTCATTTACAATAATATCCATTTGTTACGTACAGTATAGCAAAAAATAGATAGAGAAAAGCCAATAATTATTATAACGTGTAAAGAAATTTGATATAATGAAGGAACAAATGTTCTTTAAGGGGTGAGTAGTATGCGAGAAATGTATCCGAAAAATGGACGTGTTATTTTACATGTAGATATGAATTGTTTTTTCGCATCTGTCGAAATTGCTCATGACCCATCATTACAAGGAAAGCCATTAGCGATTGCGGGGAATGAAAAAGAGAGAAAAGGGATTATCATAACATGTAGTTATGAGGCGAGAGAATATGGAATACGTACGACGATGCCTCTATGGGAAGCGAAGCGATTATGCCCGCAATTAGTTGTGAGGCACCCTAATTTTACATTATATCGAGAAGCTTCATTTCAAATGTTTCAAATTCTTTCCCGTTTTACAGAAAAAATACAACCGTTTTCTATAGATGAAGGGTATTTAGATATTACAGATTGCTATGCGCTCGGTTCGCCTCTTGAAATAGCGAAGATGATTCAACAAGCGTTACTAACAGAGTTACAGCTTCCATGTAGCATTGGGATTGCCCCAAACCTTTTCCTAGCAAAGACTGCTTCAGATATGAAAAAACCTCTTGGAATTACAGTACTTCGAAAACGTGATATCCCAGAAATTATTTGGCCACGATCAGTTGCAGAGATGCATGGAATCGGAGAGAAAACAGCTGAAAAACTAAAAGACATTCATATACATACAATTGAACAGTTAGCAAAAGGAGACGAGCATATCATTCGCGCTAAAATTGGAAAGCACGGTGTTGATTTACAAAAACGTGCAAAAGGTATGGATGACAGGGAAGTTGATCCGAATCAAATGGGACAACATAAAAGCGTTGGAAATTCGATGACTTTCTCAAAGGATATGGACGAAGAAAAAGAATTACTTGATATGTTAGAAAGATTATCGAAATCAGTAAGCAAAAGGCTACAAAAACGAACTCTCGTTAGTTATAACATTCAAATTATGATTAAATACCATGATCGTCGCACGGTAACACGGAGTAAACAATTGAAAAATGCAATATGGGAAGAACGGGTTATTTTCCAAGCAGCATCACGTTTATGGAAGCAACACTGGGATGGTGATTCTGTTCGTCTGTTAGGTGTTACAGCTACTGAATTAGAGTGGAAGACAGAATCAGTGAAACAGTTAGATTTGTTTTCATTCGAAGAAGATGCGAAAGAAGAGCCGTTACTTGCTGTTATTGATCAAATTAATGAAAAGTATGGAACACCTCTTTTACAGAGAGGTAGTCAATTATTGCGTAAGCAAGAAAAGTCGTTTCAGCAAAAATTAGAAAATAAGTTTATGTAGAAGGTTTTAGAGATTTAAACCCTTCTTTTTTAGATGGAAGAGAGGGTCCAGCCATTCGATGTCTCCATTGTCTTTCCATTCCGATGCAAGCTCCTACAATAATTGCTATAAATAACCTTAATACGATGTCATACCATATCATCATGGTTACCTCCATACATATAAGTACATGTTATATTTTTTGAGAATGAGTGAGAAATACCCACTCATTCTCATTTTTACAACCAGCTGTGGAATTTTTTAATATAAAGCTTTTTCAGGAATTGTGTTAAGAAAGCATAACCTAATAATATTCCTATGAGCCACGGGAAGTAGCTTAGTGGTAATGCTTGTAAACCAATTGCTGCACCAAGTGGTGAGAATGGAATGTAAATTCCGATTGCCATAATACAAGCGGTTAATATAAGAACTGGTATTGATGCTGTACTTTGAATGAACGGAATTTTCTGTGTTCTAATCATATGGACAATTAATGTTTGAGTTAGCAACCCAACGACAAACCAACCAGATTGGAATAGCGATTGTTCTCCAGGTGTATTTGCACCGAACACATTCCACATGACAACGAATGTGATAATATCGAATATAGAGCTAATTGGACCGATGCAAATAATGAAGTTACGCAAGTTTGCAGTATCCCATTTTCTAGGCTTCTCTAGAAATTCCTTATCCATTTTATCCCATGGAATTGAAAGCTGTGAAATATCATAAAGTAAGTTTTGAATTAAGAGATGAATTGCAAGCATCGGTAAAAATGGAATGAAAGCACTTGCCACTAATACACTAAATACATTTCCAAAGTTAGAGCTAGCTGTCATTTTTATATATTTTAAAATATTGCCGAAAGTAGTGCGTCCTTCTAAAATACCTGCTTCTAATATAGTTAAACTTTTTTCAAGTAAAATAATATCGGAAGATTCTTTTGCAATGTCAGTAGCAGTATCAACAGATATTCCAACATCAGCATCACGTAGTGCAACGGCATCGTTAATACCATCCCCCATATAACCTACAGTATGACCATTACCTTGCAATACGCGAATGATGCGGGACTTTTGCATTGGATTTAGTTTTGCGAACACTGTTGTTTCTTCTGCCAGTGTTGCTAATGTTTTATCTGGTAAAGAATCAATTTCGTAACCGAGGACAGGCTCACCTATATTTAATCCCACTTCTTTACAAACTTTTTTTGTAACAATTTCGTTATCGCCTGTTAAGATTTTCACTTGTACGCCATGTTTTTGCAATGCTTGAATTGCAGAAGCAGCAGATGGTTTAGGTGGATCTAAAAAGCCGATATATCCAGTAAGGATCATAGTGGATTCATCTTGTACTGCATAAGCTTTATGATAAGGTTTGTTATCGTTCTTGTATGCTACAGCGATGACACGCATTCCTTCACTATTTAAAGTTTCGCTGAGATGTTTTACATTTACTCTCATTTCTTCAGTGAGAGGGACAATTTGTCCATCAACTTCAGTGTAGTTACAAATTGATAAAATTTCTTCTACGGCACCTTTACAAACCATTGTATGTTCACCTAAAATATTTTTCACGATGACAGACATGCGACGCCGAGCAAAATCGAATGGAATTTCATCTAGCTTTTGAAAAGCTGATGGATCAAATTTATGGTTCTCCTCTGTATGTTCAATAACAGCTTTATCTATTAAATTTTTCAATCCAGTTTGATAGAAGCTATTTAAATAGGCAAAGTGTAATACACGATCGCATTCATTTCCGTTAGGATCTAAATGACGAACTAGGACAACTTTATCTTCTGTTAAAGTTCCAGTTTTATCTGTGCAAAGAATGTTCATAGCACCTAAGTTTTGAATTGAGTTGAGCTGTTTTACAATTACTTTTTGTTTAGACATGTTCACGGCGCCTTTAGCTAAATTAGCAGTTACAATCATTGGCAGCATTTCAGGTGTAAGGCCAACTGCAACAGCAATAGCAAAGAAGAAAGCTTCTTGCCAATCTCCTTTTGTGAATCCATTAATGAGAAGGACAATGGGTGCCATAATAAGCATGAATGTGATTAAGAGCCAACTTACTTTGTTTACGCCTTTATCAAAGTTTGTTTCTGCACGTTTTCCGATAACCTTTTTTGCTAAAGAGCCGAAATACGTATCCGTACTAGTTGAAACAACAACAGCTTTTGCGCTACCGCTAACAATATTTGTACCCATAAAGCAAAGGTTTTCCATATCGAGCGGATTGTAATTTTTTTTCATGTTTTTCGGTAATATATGTTTATTTTCCGTATGGTAGCAGTTTTCGTATTTTTCTACAGGAAGTGCTTCCCCGGTTAAAGAAGACTGATTAACAAATAAATCTTTTGCGGATAAAATACGCACATCAGCTGGCACGATATCACCAGCTGAAAGTGAAATAATATCGCCAGGTACAAGTTCTTCAATTGGAATTTCTGTTGTGTAATTTCGATTTAAATTTGTTACGTTTTTTGTTTCGTGTACAAATCCATCTATTCTAAAGACACTCGCAGTTGTTCGAACCATAGCCTTTAACTTATCCGCCGCTTTCTGAGAGCGGAATTCTTGTGAAAAGCGAATCGTTGCACTTAGCAGTACCATTACAGATACGACAATTGTTCCTTGTATATCATCTGTGAAAAAAGAGAGTGCTCCAAGAGCTAACAAAACAAAAATAAATGGATTTTTAAATGCCAGCAGAAATTGAATGTACCACGGCAATGTTTTATTATGAGCGATTTCGTTCGGACCATATAAAGAAAGTCTACGAGACGCTTCTTGTTTAGAGAGTCCATCTTGTGTTGTTTCTAAGAGTTTTAACGCAGAGTTTACATCCTGTGTTGCAACTTCCACTAATAATTCGTTATTTGCTTTCATGCTATCTTGATCGTAAGCATGCTTCGTTTCTTGTTTTTGTAAATTTAACATTGGTAGTTCCTCCTTTTCATGAAGGAGGAAACAATCTGTTACTCGACTATTTTAAACAGGGAGGAACAGCTTCTTTCCTACCTACATGATGAAATATAAATGTAAAACATATGGGTATCTGGGCCGAATCATCACTTGACACTGTTCCTCACCTCCATACAATTTAATAGTTTCTGAATATGCTATGTTTGTTTCATAGTAGGGTGCATAAAGATATAAAAAAGACCTTTACTCAAAACGAGTAAAGGTCTGAATTCATAGTCAAAAAGAGTCAACAACAAAGACTGTTAGTAAACATAGATAAAAACAGTTTTTGTGTATGACAAAACATACGCACCTCTCCCTCGTTGAGTTTTAGCACTGTATAGCATAGGTACTGAAACCAGCTACGTTAAGAAAGGCCTTCATTCCGACCTTTCCTGTTGACCCATTGGCGTCTCTCGACATTTTTGGGCAGCAGCGTTTCTCTATACAGGAGCCTCACCTAACAGAGACCATATTCAATTACACGTTGAATATTAGCACTGTAAAATCGTAGTGTCAATATCTTTTTAATCTGTTTTTTTGAAAAATCAAATAGATTTATGATGGCTATATAGTAGGAAATAAGCGGAGTTTTTTGAAATAAGGCGGGAAAATAAATACTTTAATGAACATAAATAAAAAGCACTGATTACAGTGCTTTT
Organism: Bacillus sp. AR13-1; assembly: GCF_008042285.1. NCBI lineage: Bacteria > Bacillati > Bacillota > Bacilli > Caryophanales > Bacillaceae > Bacillus > Bacillus sp. AR13-1. The sequence goes on along the minus strand of NZ_QNUA01000010.1, from coordinate 341,468 downwards.
TATTATAGATTATGAGATTGTAGGATTTTCAAAAATAACAATTTCTGAGTTACTTGTTGTTGAAACGCGTTGTGCGTAATATGTTAAAGCTGAAGAAATATATGTTGGTAACGTCTCATTTGTATGTGATGTTGTATATTCATGGATTAATTCTTTTAAAGTCGTCCATTCTAATTGTGCTGGGTGATCAGAAACGAAAGAACTTACCCAGCGATCAAATGAAGATGAAAAATCAGTTTGTAAACGAAATACTTCTTTCATAATAAAACGCTCCCTTAAAATGTAGTACAATCATTTTACCACAAAATACGAACGATAGCTAAATTTTTTAAGTATAATGTTCGTGTTATATAGTTGTCTAGATGATTGGTTATACAAATTCAATTTGCCATTTGAAATAACATTCCGTAAGATGAAAGATAGATTATATAAAGAGCTGGAGGAAAGAAAGTGGAATTTGTATTTTTAGGGACTGGTGCAGGTGTTCCTTCAAAAGGAAGGAATGTTTCAGCAATTGCTTTGCAGTTGTTAGAAGAACGAGGACAGACTTGGTTATTTGACTGTGGCGAGGCGACGCAACATCAAATACTACATACGTCTGTACGTCCACGCCGCATTGAAAAAATATTTATTACGCATTTACATGGCGATCATATTTTTGGATTGCCGGGTTTATTGGGTAGCCGTTCGTTTCAAGGTGGAACAACAAAATTAACAGTGTACGGACCAAAAGGAATTAAACAATTTATTGAAGTGGCATTATTAGTAAGTACGACACATGTTAAATATCCACTTGAAATCGTTGAGATTACGGAAGAAGGTATTGTGTTTGAGGATAATGAATTTTGTGTAGAAACAAAAAGGTTATCACATGGAATTGAATGCTTCGGATATCGAATTGTAGAGAAAGATATACAGGGAGCTCTTTTAGTGGATAAGTTACTGGGAATGGGTGTGAAACCTGGTCCAGTTTTTAAACGCTTAAAAGATGGTGAAGTAGTTGAATTAGAGAATGGCACAGTGTTAGATGGAAAAGATTTTATTGGCCCGCCTCAAAAAGGAAGAGTTATTACAATTTTAGGCGATACACGATATTGCGAAGCGAGTAGAGAGCTTGCGCAAGATGCTGACGTACTTGTTCATGAAGCGACTTTTGCGGCAGAAGATGAACAACAAGCGTATGATTATTTTCATTCCACATCTAAGCAAGCTGCGAGTATTGCACTTCAGGCAAATGCAAAACGCTTAATATTGACTCATATTAGTTCTCGTTATCAAGGAGATACATATAAGGAATTATTGAAAGAGGCAAGAGAGCTATTTTCTAATACAGAAATAGCTACGGATTTAAAATCATTTCCAGTAGAAAGATAATAATGTTGTGAAAAAATGGTGACGATAGGTTGCCATTTTTTTTATTTCTAAAAAAAATTAAAAATAAAACTGTTATCATTTTATTTTTATATAGGATGACACAGAAAGTTTTAATGATGTGAAGATATAGGATAAAAATACATAATGCCGATTATTTAGAAAAACTGTTATATAAGTCAGACGACATACGAGTGGTACAAGTAGCGAAAATGGATTTTTATTCAGAACTTTTAAAATTCATTAAAAGTAAGCGTTTTATTAAAAACAAGCTATAATGAGGGCAGATTATAATTTATTGTAGGCTACATGCGTTTTAGCCATTTGTCATAACAAGTGAAGTTGACTAAATCGTGAGAGAGCAACATGGAAATTATAATAGGAAGGATATTACTATTATTTGTACTAAGTCTTTTTTTCCTTTTTAGCTTTAAAATATCAAAAGGTATGAAAGCAATGGGAGTTTCACTTGTTTATGCTATGCTTGTAAGGGGTTCTGTGTTAAACTTTGGATTGCTACCAGACTTTATTGTGGACTATCTTATATTATTTTTAAATGCAGGTAATGCTAAGTTTCTTATTTATTATTATAACTGGTATTATTTCAGGATATATTGCTTCACTGTTATTCAAAAACTATCCAATTCTTACAGCGGAACAAATTCGTGGTACGACTGGAACAGCAACCGATTCGGTAGCTTAATAGAATAGTAAATAATTTTTTCATAGAGGTTTAGGGGGAGTTATGATGAAGTATCGCTCAGTGTTTGATATTATTGGTCCGGTTATGATTGGTCCATCAAGTTCACATACAGCAGGTGCGGCAAGAATGGGGCAAGTTGCTCGTCAGCTGTTTCGTCATGAACCAGAGAGAGTTAGCATTTCATTATATGGTTCATTTGCAAAAACATACCGTGGTCACGGTACGGATGTAGCGCTAATCGGTGGAATACTAGGATTTGAAACAGATGATTTACGTATTCCAAGTGCGTTAGATATTGCAAAAGAACGCGGGATTGAAGTGGAATTCATTGAAGAAGATGCAAATGCTCCGCATCCAAATACAGCGAAAATTCGTCTGTATAAAGGTGAAGAGGAAATTGAAGTTGTTGCTTGCTCAATTGGTGGCGGTAAAATTGAAGTTGTAGAATTAAACGGATTCGATCTTCAATTAACAGGCACGAGTCCAGCACTACTTATTGTAAATAACGATCGCTTTGGTGCTATCGCAGCTGTAGCTTCAATCCTTGCTAAGCATGAGATTAACATAAGTACAATGAGTGTTTCTCGTAAAGAAAAAGGAAGAAGAGCGCTTATGGTCATTGAAACAGATGAATTATTAGCAGATGAAGTAATTGCGGAAATAAATGGGCAACAAAATATTTGTCAAGTAACTATTATGGATTAATTGCAGGGGGGACACACCATGTTTCGGAACGCAGCGGAACTAGTGGCGCAAGCTAAAGAGCAAAATGTAAAAATCGCAGAAATTATGATTCAATGTGAAATGCAAACAAGAAATATCTCACGTGAAGAAGTAATTGCTGGAATGGAAAAGAACTTAGTCGTGATGGAACAAGCAGTAGAACGCGGTATTCGTGGTGTAAAATCACCGACTGGTTTAACTGGCGGGGATGCTGTGAAAGTCCAAGCGTATATGCAGAGTGGAAAAGGTTTATCTGGAGATACGATTTTGGACGCAGTGAGTAAAGCTGTTGCGACAAATGAAGTAAATGCGGCGATGGGAATTATTTGTGCAACACCAACAGCAGGATCTGCTGGAACAGTGCCAGGTGTACTGTTTGCACTGCAAGAAAAATTACAGCCGACACGCGAAGAAATGATTGAATTTTTATTTACAGCAGGAGCTTTCGGTATGGTTGTTGCGAATAATGCTTGTATTTCTGGCGCGGCAGGAGGTTGCCAAGCTGAAGTAGGTTCAGCAAGTGGAATGGCAGCTGCAGCAGCAGTTGAGATGGCTGGTGGAACACAAGATCAAGCAGCTACAGCGATGGCGATTTCATTAAAGAATATGCTTGGTTTAGTATGTGATCCTGTTGCAGGGCTTGTAGAAGTACCTTGTGTAAAACGTAATGCAGCAGGAGCTGCGAATGCCATGATTTCAGCTGATTTATCATTAGCTGGTGTAACTAGTACAATTCCATGTGATGAAGTCATTGAGGCGATGTTTAGAATTGGACAAACGATGCCAGTAGCACTTCGTGAAACAGCAGAAGGTGGCCTTGCAGCAACACCGACAGGTCGTCGTTTGCAAGAAGAGATTTTTGGTAAGAGTAATAACTAAAACCATAGCATATGATTAAAGTAAAAACGGAGCTCAAATAAAGTTGAGCTCCGTTTTTTATTTTTCTTTTGCTATTTCTTCTAATGTTTTTCCAAGATCGTGTGATCGTTTCGTTGCTTGTGTAATACATGAGATTAATGCTTGTTGAAAATTATGCTCCTTTAATACTTCAATACCTGCTTCAGTTGTTCCGCCAGGAGAAGTAATTTCTTTTCGCAAAATAGAAGGGTGTTTTTCGCTTGCTTTTAGCATTTCAGCAGAACCAATCATCGTCTGAAGAATAAGAGATTTTGCAACATCTTCTTTTAAACCAATTTTTTTTGCTGCCTCTTCCAGTGCCTCTACCACGTAATAAATATAAGCTGGTCCACTTCCAGATAATGCAGTGATAGCATGCATATCTTCTTCTTCTACAACAGAGACGAGACCAATCGTTTCAAATAAAGATGTTGCAGTACGAATATGTTCCTCCGTTGTGTGTTCTGAAGGTGAGATAGCGGTAGCGGATTTTAAAATGGCTGCAGATGTATTTGGCATTGCACGAATAATCGGAACGTCTTTTTGAAGTAGGTTTCTAATTGAATGAGTAGAAACACCTGCTAATAACGAAATAATAAGCAAGTCATTATTTATGTATTCTTTAAGAGGAATAACCGCTTCTGCGACATCTTTTGGCTTCATAGCTAGAAAAAGAATATTTGCATCAGCAAGTAATTCCTTTTTATTATGTGTACCTTTGACACCGTATTTTTTATGTAACTCCTGTAATCTTGTCTCGTTAGAACGATTACTTACAGTGACGTGTTCTCCCTTAACAACATTTGCGTTTAATAAGCCACCAATAATCGCTTCGGCAATAGAGCCTGCACCGAGAAAGGAAATGTTTTGCATAGACATGATGTGCCTCCTTTAAATTTGGTTAGAAATACTTATAAATGTACATACATTCGTTTTTTTATGGAAAAGACCTCTTTTTATCTGAAAATAATGACAAATTTATAGGGAAGTTGTAAACTGAAGAGGTATTCATTTTTGAACCGGAAAAAGACAGGGGGGCTAAGCATGACGGCGATTCATCGAATGGAGATTCCTGTTCCATTTGCAGTTGAGACAGTGAATGTGTTTTTAGTTGAGGGAGAAACATTAACGTTAATTGATACAGGGACAAATACAGAAGAAGCAAAGAAAGCACTAGAAAGTCAATTAGGTGCATTAGGATATAAGATAGAAGATATTGAAACGGTAGTGATTACGCATCACCATGCGGATCATTGCGGACTTTTAAATACATTTTCTGAAAAAGTAAAGATTACCGGACATCCTTGGAATGAACCGTGGATTACACAGAATGCTGAATTTTTAAAGAGGTATCATGAATTTTTTAAAGAGACAGCCTTGCAGTTCGGCGTTCCAGCAGTATTTCTGAATGGTGAGGCGTTATTGACGACGAAGACACTTAAATATTCTTGTAATAGATCGTTAACACATACCGTGAGAGAGGGAGATCGTATAGATTCGTTACCTGGATTTACAGTGATTGAAACCCCGGGTCATGCTTCCACTCATATTTCATTATATAGAGAATCTGATGGAATATTAATTGGTGGGGATGCTCTCATTAGTCATATTTCTTCAAATCCAATATTAGAACCACCATATGAAGGGCAAACAGAAAGAGCGCATCCCTTATTGCAGTACAATCAAACGTTAAAACGTTTAAGTGAAATGAATATTTCACGGATTTTATCAGGGCATGGGGAAGATGTTCTGAATGTGAAACAACTTATTGAAACAAGATTACAAAAGCAAGAGACACGTGCTTTTAAAGTGCTTGAACTATTAAAGGAAAAGCCAATGACAGCATTTGAGGTGTGTGTAAAACTATTTCCGGTATTATATAAAGAGCAATTACCACTTACTATCTCAGAAACTGTTGGACAATTAGACTTTTTAGCATATAATCAACAGGTGATGATTGATGAATCTTCACAACAATTGATTTATTATGCAAAGTAGGTGACAGCAATGACGGGACGTTTACAAGAAAAAGTAATCGTCATTACAGGTGCTTCTAGTGGAATTGGAGAGCAAGTCGCAATGCAGGTTGCAGAGCAAGGGGCGACGCCGGTATTAATGGCTCGAACAGAAGAGAAGCTACAAGCATTAGCAGACAAAATTAAAGTAACTTATAATACGCCTTGCTATTACTATGTATTAGATGTAAGTGAAGAAACGAAAGTACAATCTGTTTTTTCAAAGGTATTACAAGAAGTAGGACGTATTGATATATTGGTAAATAATGCTGGGTTTGGTATTTTTAAAACGTTTGAAGATGCTTCAATGGATGAAGTAAAGGATATGTTTCAAGTAAATGTATTTGGATTAGTAGCTTGTACGAAAGTGGTATTACCTAATATGGTAAAAAGGAACGAAGGACAAATTATTAATATTGCTTCATTGGCTGGAAAAATTGCAACTCCGAAGTCGAGTGCTTATGCAGCAACAAAACACGCTGTATTAGGATTTACGAATAGTTTACGTATGGAGTTATCTAACACAAATGTGTATGTAACAGCAATTAACCCAGGACCGATAGAAACGAACTTTTTTGAAATAGCCGATCAATCAGGTACATATGTGAAAAATATGGGACGTTACATGTTAAAACCAACATATGTAGCAGAACAAATCGTAAAGGCGATGCAAACGAAAAAACGTGAAGTAAACTTGCCGAAGTGGATGGGAATGGGGCCAAAGCTCTACGCATTATTCCCAGGTTTATTTGAACGCGTTGCAGGCAAATCATTAAGTAAAAAATAGGAGATTTCCATATGGAAATCTCCTATTTTTTATTTTCCAGTCACATAATCGTAAACGATATCCTCAACAGCCTCGTATACATCAATTTCAGTATTTGAATGAATTATCATTTGAATATGTTTAATTAGCATTTCCTGATCCTCTTTCGAAACAGGATTACATTGATATTGCCGAAAACTTTTTATAATCATTTTCTCAATTAATTTTTTATTCATGTTTTTCCCCGCCTGTATGTATACATGTATTGTTTTATTGTACTTGAAGTGAAATGAAAATACTACTATGCAATATTTTTGCATAAAAATCCACTTGTGTATATTGCTTTTATAGTGAGAATAATATTTTGAAGTTTTTTAAAATTATAAATATTTAATTGACTTTATAATTATGCAATATTATAATCAAACTTAATTTAAAGAATAGATATGAGGAGGAGCTTATGAAAGTCGCAATTATTGGAGCAACTGGATACGGAGGTATTGAGTTAATTCGGTTATTAGAGCAACATCCATATTTTTCGATAGCATCTCTCCATTCTTTTTCACAAGTTGGTGAATTTATAACAAATGTATACCCGCATTTTCGAAATGTTCTTGTCCATACGTTACAAGAAATTGATGCGGAGAAAATAGAGAAGGAAGCTGAAATTGTATTTTTAGCAACTCCAGCGGGAGTATCGGCAGAGTTAACACCAAAATTATTGGCAGTAGGTTTAAAAGTAATTGACCTATCTGGAGACTTTCGTATGATAGATCCCTCGTCATATGAATTGTGGTATAAAAGGCCAGCTGCACAGGAAGAATTTCTTAGGAAAGCAGTATATGGATTAAGTGAATGGAAAAGGCCTGAGATCCAAAATGCAAATTTAATTGCAAACCCAGGATGTTTTGCTACAGCTGCATTATTAGCGGTAGCGCCGTTAGTACGTAGCGGCATAATTGAAGAAGCTTCGATTATTATTGATGCGAAATCAGGAGTATCTGGAGCGGGCAAAACGCCAACAACAATGACTCACTTTCCTGAGTTATACGATAACTTACACATTTATAAAGTTAATCAACATCAGCACGTTCCTGAGATTGAGCAAATGCTTGCAGAGTGGAATCATGAAACGAAGCCAATCACGTTTAGTACACATTTAATACCGATATCACGAGGGATTATGATTACACTTTATGCGAAAGTGAAAGAGGAAATGAAAATAGAGCAACTTCAAAAATTGTATGAAGAAACGTATGAATACTCAGCTTTCGTTCGAGTTCGCTCGCAAGGAGAATTTCCAAGTCCGAAAGAAGTAAGGGGCTCAAATTATTGTGATATTGGGATAGCTTACGATGAAAGAACAGAAAGAGTTACGGTCGTTTCTGTTATAGACAATATGATGAAAGGTGCGGCAGGGCAAGCAGTTCAAAATGCAAATTTATTAGCGGGGCTAGAAGAGACAACGGGTTTACAGCATATGCCGCTTTATCCATAAGGGGGAAATTATGATTAAAGCATCGTCTATTAAAAAATTAGCAAATGGTTCAATTGTTACACCAAAAGGCTTTTTGGCAATCGGTACTGCAAATGGTCTGAAAAAGGTGAAAAAGGATATGGGTGCAATCGTTTGTGAGGTGCCAGCATCATGTGCCGCTGTGTATACAACAAATCAAATACAAGCAGCGCCGTTGCAAGTAACGAAGGATAGCATAGCAGCAGAAGGGAAATTACAAGCAATTGTTGTAAATAGCGGCAATGCAAATGCTTGTACGGGGATGAAAGGATTGCAAGATGCTTATGAGATGCGAACATTAGGAGCGGGACACTTTGGAGTAAAAGAAAAGTACGTCGCAGTCGCTTCAACAGGTGTAATTGGAGTACCTTTACCGATGGATATCATTCGAAAGGGAATTGAATCTCTTGTGCCAACAAAGGAAGTAAGTGAAGCTTATTCTTTTTGTGAAGCAATTTTAACGACAGATCTTATAACGAAAGAAACTTGCTATGAGATGATAATTGATGGGGAAGCAGTGATCATTGCTGGGGTCGCAAAAGGTTCAGGGATGATCAAACCGAATATGGCAACGATGCTTAGTTTTATTACAACAGACGCCAATATAGAGCATGAAGTATTGCAAACAGCATTATCACAAATTACGAATCATACGTTTAATCAAATTACGGTGGACGGAGATACTTCTACAAATGATATGGTCATCGTTATGGCAAGTGGATTATCAGAAACGAAAACGATGAATATGGAACATGAAGACTGGGAAACTTTCGTAGTTGCTTTACAAAAGGTATGTGAAGATTTAGCGAAAAAAATTGCACAAGATGGTGAAGGTGCTACGAAGTTAATAGAAGTAAACGTGTTAGGGGCTAGAACAAATGAAGAAGCAAAGAAAATTGCAAAACAAATAGTCGGTTCCAGTCTTGTGAAAACAGCGATATATGGTGAGGACCCAAATTGGGGACGAATTATTAGTAGTATTGGACAGAGTGAAGTAATTATTAACCCAAATACAATTGATATCACTCTTCAATCTATCGCTGTATTAAAAAATAGTGAGCCTCAAATGTTTTCTGAAGAGGAAATGACAAAGAAATTACAAGAACATGAAATAAAAATTGATGTGTGTTTACATTTAGGAAATGAAACGGGATCAGCTTGGGGCTGCGACTTAAGTTATGAATATGTGAAAATAAATGCTTGTTATCGTACATAAGGAGAGAGAAGATGAGTGATTATATTGTAGTTAAATGTGGCGGTAGCATGTTGAATCGATTAAATAGTGTCTTTTTTGATTGTATAAAGAAATTGCAAAATAAGTATAAGGTTGTTATTGTCCATGGTGGTGGCCCAGAAATTGATGCCAAGTTAGAAGACTCTAATATCGAGATAGAAAAGAAAGATGGATTAAGAGTAACGCCGAAAGAGGTTATGGATGTTGTTCAAATGGTGCTATGCGGAACTACGAATAAAAAATTCGTAATGAATTTACAAAAACATGATTTACTTGCGGTGGGGCTTTCAGGATGTGACGGTAGTTTACTTCAAGTTCAACCTGTTGGCGAAGCGATAGGATATGTAGGAGAAGTAAGTTATGTAGAAACAGCCCTATTGAAAGGGTTGATAGATATGAATTATATTCCTGTCATTGCCCCGATTGGGATAAATGGTAATGAGGTTTATAACATAAATGCAGATACCGCTGCAGCCGGAATTGCAGCCGCACTATCCGCAAAAGAACTCATTTTTATAACGGACGTAGATGGAGTATTACACGAAGGAAGATTGGTAAAGAAAACGGATGAATATGAAATTCTTACTTTTATAGAACAAGGCGTCATTACAGGTGGAATGATTCCGAAAGTACAGGCGGCACTTACATCGTTAAAAATGGGAGTGAAAAAGGCTAGTATCGTAAATGGTACAAAGGATTTTACTGAGGTTACAGGAGAGTGTGTTGGAACTACGGTAACAAAAGGAGTGAGTATCGTATGACAAACCATCTTTTTCAAACATATGGAAGAAGAGAAATTGAATTTCTAAAGGGCAATGGGGCGAAAGTTATTGATAAAAGTGGTGAGCAATATTTAGATTTCACTTCTGGTATTGGAGTATGTAACTTAGGACATTGTCACCCTACGGTTGTAAAGGCAGTAGAAAAGCAACTTAGAAATATATGGCATATATCTAACTTATTTACGAACTCCTTACAAGAAGAGGTCGCATCATTATTAACAGAAGATACAGCATTAGATCATGTGTTTTTTTGTAATAGCGGGGCGGAGGCAAATGAAGCGGCTTTAAAACTAGCACGTAAGCATACTGGAAAATCTCTCGTAGTAACATGTGAGCAATCTTTCCACGGGAGAACATTTGGAACGATGAGTGCAACAGGGCAAGATAAAGTGAAAGAAGGATTCGGTCCATTACTTCCGTCTTTTTTACATATACCATTTAACGACATACGAGCATTAGAGGAAGTAATGAATGAAGAAGTAATGAATGAAGAAGTTGCGGCGGTAATGGTAGAAGTTATTCAAGGAGAAGGAGGAGTAATATTAGCTGATCCATCCTTTTTGAAGGAAATTGAAAAACTATGTAATCAGTACAATGCTCTTTTTATTATAGATGAAGTACAAACTGGAATAGGCAGAACAGGAACACTATTCGCTTATGAGCAAATGGGAATAGTTCCTGATATCGTTACCATCGCAAAGGCGCTTGGGAATGGTATTCCAGTTGGAGCGATGATTGGCCGAAAAGAACTAGGTTCTTCTTTTACTGCCGGGTCACACGGTTCAACTTTCGGTGGGAATTATATTGCTATGACTGCAGCGAAAGAAGTATTGCAATTCATTAAGGAGCAATCGTTTTTTAAAGAGGTACAGGAAAAGGGCGAGTACGTATTAAAGAAATTGCAAGAAGAATTACGACACGTTGAATGTGTTCAAAATATTCGTGGTAAGGGACTTATGATTGGAATCGAATGCAAGCATGAGGTTGCAAATGTCATAGAACAACTAGAAAAAGCAGGACTTCTCGTATTACAAGCAGGGCCTAATGTTATAAGACTATTACCACCACTTATTGTAACGAATGAAGAGCTAGAACAGGCAATATATATGATAAAAAGAGTGGTTTGTACAAAAAATGCATCAATAATATAAGGGGGAAATTTCATGTCAACTGTACAAGTACCGAAATTAAATACGAAAGATCTTTTAACGTTAGAAGAATTGACGCAAGAAGAAATCATTTCTTTAATTGAGTTCGCTATATATTTAAAAAAGAACAAGCAGGAGCCTTTATTACAAGGGAAAATATTAGGTCTCATTTTTGATAAACATTCAACCCGTACTCGCGTTTCTTTTGAAGCAGGAATGGTACAGCTCGGAGGACATGGAATGTTTTTAAGTGGAAAAGAGATGCAAATTGGCAGAGGAGAAACGGTGTCAGATACTGCGAAAGTACTATCTCATTATATTGATGGAATTATGATACGCACATTTTCGCATGCGGATGTAGAGGAGCTTGCAAAAGAGTCCAGTATCCCAGTTATTAACGGTTTAACTGATGATCATCATCCTTGCCAAGCATTGGCAGATTTAATGACGATATATGAAGAAGTTCATACGTTTAAAGGAGTTAAATTAGCTTATGTAGGTGATGGGAATAATGTATGTCATTCACTATTGCTAGCGAGTGCAAAAGTCGGAATGAATATGACTGTTGCAACTCCTGTAGGGTATGAGCCGAATGAAGAAATTGTTAAAAAAGCATTAGCGATTGCTGATGAAACAGGGGCTGAAATTGAAATTTTGCATAATCCTGAATTAGCGGTAAGTGGAGCAGATTTTATTTATACTGACGTTTGGATGAGTATGGGCCAAGAAGGAGAAGCAGAAAAATATACTTTATTCCAGCCTTTCCAAGTAAATAAAGAGCTTGTTATACATGCAAAGCAAACATATCGTTTCCTGCACTGCCTGCCCGCTCATCGTGAAGAAGAAGTAACTGGAGAGATTATAGATGGGCCACAGTCTATCGTTTTTGAGCAAGCTGGTAACAGGTTGCACGCGCAAAAAGCTTTATTAGTGAGTTTATTTAAAAATATAGAAGAGCCTTCCTAAAAGGGAGGTTTTTTTATATGGAAATGTCGGATGTATATTTAGTTAATTATCTCTATATCATTTATAATAAAAAGAGCAAACTAAATTTGTTTTTCATATCATGTAAGGACATACTAGATAAAAAAATATAGTTAAAGAGATGATGAATTTGAAAACAACTAAGAAAACATATTCGTTTTTTCAGCGGATGTGGAGAATATTAAAGTTTCAATATTTTAAGTTGCTTCGATCGCCAGAAGGAGCAAAGAAAGTGTCGCTAGGTTTTGCTATTGGATTTGGTTTAGAAATGTTGGTGATTTATACGGCATCGCTCGTATATTTAATATTTTATCCAATTGTAAGGTTAGCAAAGGGATCTTTTCCAGCCGCAGTCATTGGTAATATTATTGGGAAAATATCGTTTCTCCCAGTATTTTTATTTCCGTTTGCTTATGCGCTAGGAAAAATGATTTACCCATTTCATGTACAGAAAATACATCATGAACCATTTACGATATCAGATTTGTTTTCGAGCCATATTTTTACGATGTTAAAGAGCTTATTACAGAGTGAAGTATATGTATTAATTGGTATGACGATAATAGGAATTGTGTGTGGGGTAATTTCATATTTCGTTGTGCATTATTTATATGAAAAGAATCGTAAGTTACGTTTGAAGAAAAGAAAGAAACAAGTGAGAGAACCACTTGTTCAAATATAAAGAATGTCACATTCATTTTCTCCTTTGAATATGTTTAAGAAAAAGGGGGAGAGAATGAATGTATTATTATTACGTACCGCAAGTATACCCATATGTAAATTATTATCCGGTTTATGATATGAGTAGACAATACGAGTTATATCGACAACAACAATTACAGCAAATACCACAAATACCACAACAACAGCCTACGCAAGAACAAAAACCATATTTAACGACATGGCCGTATTCAAATGTATACTATGGTAATTATTACGAATCATAAAGCTGCTTCTATTTAGAAGCAGCTTTATGCGTTTGTTTTCAAAATTAAATTTTGAATGGTTTTAAGAGAATAAATGAGCTTTTCACGCTCTTCCTCAGATAATGTTTGAAAATTTTCTTTTAGTTTGCCTAAAATGAATTGCTGATACTGACTTACTAACACTTTCCCTTCAGTTGTTAGGGAAATTAAAATGACCCTTCGATCTTTTTCGCTATAATGACGCTCTATTAGCTCTTCTTGAATAAGTTTGTTTAATAGAGGGGTCATGTTAGGCCGTGAAATCGCTAGCCGCTTGCCAATTTCTGAAACTGCTAATGTACCATTTTCATGCAAAAGCAGTAACACTTGCGTATGCGATGGCGGCATATGTCTTTGAGAAGAAAACTCTCCAGGAAGCATAAATTTGCGATAAAAAAGAGGCACTAGCGAAAGAAGATGATCAACAATACGTTCCCACTCGCGTGATTCCATATAACGGCCCCCTTCCACTATCATTGTAACAAAAAAGACAAGGTATAAAAATAGAATTGTTTCATGGTAGCCTTAATATTTGTAGGATAACACTTGCTTTGTAAATGTATTGGCAATAATCACATAACCGTTATCATTTGGGTGTACTTGGTCAAATAGTAACTCTTTTTTATCATTCGATATTAATTTGCGAATTGGTAAAACGATCGACGGTTGATGTGCTTTTGAAATAGAATGAATAGAATCATTCCAACCGTCTAAAAACATATCTGCATAACTTGCGATGGAGTCCTCTAGTTGTAAAGGGTTATAGAGTTCAGAGAGAATGAGTAAAGCATTCGGATTTTGATCTCGAACGGTCTTTACAATATTTTTTACATCCGTTTCAAAACGGGCTTTTTCTTTATTTAACATTTTAATACCATCTATAACACCTACATCACGATTTAAGCGGAATAAATTATTTCCTCCAATACTAATAGTAATGATATTTGCTTCCCTAATTTTTTGTTGAACATCTTCTGATTGAACTTTTTTTGCGAGACGATCTGTAGTAAGACCGTTTATCCCAAGGTTTTCTACTGTAATTGGTTTGTGAATTTGTGTTTCTATTTGTCTAGAAGCTAATTCGGCAAATCCCCCTTGTGTAGATCCATATCCTTTTGCAAGTGAATCACCTAATACGAGGTGATAAAAAGAGTCATTCGTTTGCTTATAAATCCAACTGGGAGCAGATGTTTTTTCTGCTTTTCCTTCAGTTTCTTTTTGTTCTATCTCATCGTTCTTTTCAAAATTAGAACAAGAAATGATTAGAAGGAGGAGACAAACAATTGTTAAGATGATTTTTTTCATAAATTCATCCTCCTTGTAATTGGTAATTGTATCATATTCAGCAGTATAAGCAATGTAAGGGCATATTATATATTTATGAAAAATTCACAATAACTTTACAGAAAATTTGTAGAAGTATGTCAAAAAATATTGACGGTATGAAAGAACTTTAGATATGATAATGTCAGATAAGGTGAAAATCATCGCTCTAATAGAAGAAAAAGGTATGTGATTAGGGACTGATAGAGATTCATTTCATTATTTTGGGGTAATTGTATAAGGGGGATCTTTTGTGAAAAAGTCAAAAAAAATGCTAGCTGGAGCAACACTTGCTATTGGCGTTATAGCACCGCAAGTGTTGCCGACAACAGCTCATGCAGAGGAAAAAGCTGGGGAGAGTACAGTTAACTTACGAATTTTAGAAACATCAGATATTCACGTTAACTTAATGAATTACGATTATTATCAAACGAAAACAGATAATAAAGTAGGTCTCGTGCAAACTGCAACACTTGTGAATAAAGCACGTGAAGAAGCGAAGAACTCTGTCTTATTTGATGATGGGGATGCATTACAAGGGACACCGCTTGGAGATTATGTAGCGAATAAAATAAATGATCCGAAGAAGCCTGTGGATCCTAGTTATACACATCCATTATATCGTGTAATGAATTTAATGAAGTATGACGTCATCTCTCTTGGGAATCATGAATTTAACTACGGTTTAGACTATTTAAACAAAGTAATTAGTAAAACAGAGTTCCCGGTTATTAACTCGAACGTCTATAAGGATGATAAAGATAATAATGAAGAGAACGACCAAAACTACTTTAAACCATATCATGTTTTTGAAAAAGAAGTAGAAGATGAATCAGGTCAAAAACAAAAAGTGAAAATTGGCGTAATGGGATTTGTTCCACCTCAAGTTATGAACTGGGATAAAGCGAATTTAGAAGGAAAAGTGAAAGCGAAAGATATTGTTGATACAGCGGAAAAGTTAGTTCCAGAAATGAAGGCGCAAGGTGCGGACGTTATTGTTGCATTAGCCCATTCAGGTGTCGATAAGAGCGGCCGTAGCCCCAAAATGGAAAATGCTTCATATTATTTAACAGAGGTTCCTGGTGTAGATGCAGTATTAATGGGACATTCACATACTGAAGTGAATGATGTATTTAATGGTGTTCCTGTTGTAATGCCTGGTGTTTTTGGAAGTAACTTAGGTATTATTGATATGCAATTGAAAAAGGTAAACGGAAAATGGGAAGTACAAAAAGAGCAATCGAATCCGCAACTTCGTCCGATTGCTGATAGTAAAGGGAACCCATTAGTACAATCTGATCAAAGATTAGTTAATGAAATTAAGGATGATCATCAAGCGACAATTGATTATGTGAATACAGCTGTAGGAAAAACGACAGCGCCAATTAATAGTTATTTCTCATTAGTACAAGATGATCCTTCTGTACAACTTGTGACAAATGCACAAAAATGGTATGTAGAAAAGCTATTCGCTGAAAACGGACAATATAGTAAATATAAAGGAATTCCAGTATTATCTGCAGGAGCACCATTTAAAGCGGGTGGCCGAAACGGTGCTACATATTATACGGATATTCCAGCAGGGACGTTAGCAATTAAAAACGTAGCGGATTTATATGTATATCCAAATACGTTATATGCTGTAAAAGTAAACGGGGCACAAGTAAAAGAATGGCTTGAAATGTCTGCTGGTCAGTTTAATAAAATTGATCCAGCGAAAACAGAAGAGCAGCCACTAGTAAATATAGGTTATCCTACATATAATTTTGATATTTTAGATGGTCTAAAATACGAAATTGACGTGACGCAACCAGCGAAATACGATAAAGATGGTAAAGTTGTAAATGGAAATACGAATCGTATTGTAAATATGACGTATGAAGGTAAGCCTGTAGCTGACAATCAAGAGTTCATCGTAGCTACAAATAACTATCGTGGAAGTAGCCAAACGTTCCCTGGTGTAAGTAAAGGGGAAGTTGTATACCAATCACAAGATGAAACACGTCAAATCATTGTGAAATATATGCAAGAAACACCAATTATTGATCCAGCAGCAGATCAAAACTGGACATTTAAGCCGATTGTTGCAGATAAATTAAATACAACATTTGATTCTTCACCAAATGCACAAAACCATATAAAGAAAGATGGAAAGATATCATATGTTGGACCATCTGAAAATGAATTTGCTAAATATGCAATTGATATAACGAAGAAGAATGATGATAAGGAAACTGGTGGAGAGAATCCAACGATACCGCCAACAGGTGAAGGTAATAACGGAGAGAATCCAACGACACCACCAACAGGTGAAGGCAATAACGGAGAGAATCCAACAACACCGCCAACAGGTGAAGGCAATAACGGAGAAAATCCAACGACACCACCAACAGGTGAAGGCAATAATGGAAATGAACCAAAACAAGATGGAAATAATACAGGATCTGGACAAACTACAACGGATAATCAAAACTCAAAAGAAACAACAACTGTAAGTGAAAATAAAGAAGAACGTGATTTACCGAAAACAGGTACAAGTGTTGCTTCTACAATTGGAGCAGGTTTGGCGTTTGTTGGAGCGGGATTACTTCTGTTATTTAGAAGAAAGAAAGCGAATAGATAGTACAGTATTGTAAAAAGGATTACCGTAATCGGTAATCCTTTTTTTCGTATATATTATGAAACTGGTACTGTTTTTTCTTTCTTCCATGAAAGACCAAATCCAGTGAAACCAACAATAATTGTTAAGACCGGGCAAGCTAAACAGAAGATTGCGAATGGAACGTAATCAAATGTCGGAACGCCAAGGACGTTTGTTAAGAATACGCCACTTACACCCCATGGTACGAGCGGGTTAATAACTGTACCTGCATCTTCTAATACGCGTGATAAATTACGACGTTCTAAACCGACTTCATCGTATTTGTTAGCGAATGCTTGTCCTGTTAAAACGATTGATAAGTATTGTTCGCCAAGTAAGAAGTTTACACCAATTGCAGTTGAAGCAGTAGAAATAATTAAGCGTGTGCTATTTTTTACAAAGCTAGAGATAATATTCATCAGCTGCGCTATAATACCCATTCCTTGTAATAATCCTCCCATACAAAGAGCTAGGAAAATAAGAGCAATCGACATCATCATACTTTGTAGACCACCGCGAGATAGTAAGCTATCAATGTCTTTAATACCAGTTTTAGAAACGTAGCCGTCTTGCATAATTTTCATTAAATCAGCTAAAGAAGTGCTAGGTTTAAAAATAAAGAGAATAATAATTCCTACAACAATTCCTGCAAGCAATGTTGGAACTGCTGGAACCTTTTTAAATGCGAATAGGAACAGTAATAAAATTGGAATAAGTGTAACGATAGAAATCGTTGTGTTTTTTTCTAACGTGCTAATAAAGTTTGTGAAGTCAACGTCTCCACTAATACCGCTTCCTAAAATGAAAAATGCGATAAAAGCAATAATGAAAGCAGGAACTGTTGTCCAAAGCATGTTGCGAATATGCTCAAATAAATCTACACCCGTTACAGCAGGAGCTAAGTTTGTTGTATCAGATAAAGGAGACATTTTATCTCCAAAGAATGCGCCAGAAATAATTGCACCAGCGATTAGAGCTGGATCGTATCCGAGAGCACTACCCATACCCATAAAGGCAAGTCCTACAGTTGCGGCAGTTGTAAAGGCACTACCGATACTTGTTCCAACAATTGCACAAACTACAAAAACAGTTGGAACGAAAATTTTAGGAGATACAATCTGGAAGCCGTATACCATTAAAGTTGGAATTGTTCCAGCAGCGATCCAAACACTAATTAATACGCCTACAAGTAAGAAAATAAAAATAGATGGAATACCAGCTGAAATACTACTGATCATCCCTTTTTCCATAGTAGACCAAGAGATTTTTTTCATAAATCCAAATGCTAATAAAAGAACGATACCAAATAAAATTGGGATGTGTGGTGAAACTTCTAATTGGATAACACTAAAGCCAATACAGAAAAAGATAAATAATGTTAAAAGAACAGATTCAATTTTTGAAACCATTGTTTTTCCCTCCTAAGTAATCTAAAATAGCTCTTTTTTATATAAAATTCGCCAATATTGTATATTTCCTTCTAAAATTTAGAATTTTGTGACAAATTACCAGTAATTGTCAACATCTCAATATGATACGGAAATGATTGGATAAAAAAACGCCCCTGCATATAATTATGCAGGGACGAAGAAATCGCGGTACCACCCTAGCTTGTGAAAGGAATGTATCACAAAATAAAGGGTCATATGATATGCGCTCATAAAATAAAAACGCCCCTGCAATATATGCAGGGACGAAAAATTCGCGGTACCACCCTAAATTGTGAAACAGTTTCATTTCACCACTCTTTAGACATAACGGTCTAAACCGTCTTTCACTACTCCTCACGTTTCGTAAAAGAAGCTCCAGGGGGTAATTCATAAATCGCTCTGTACTGGTTCGCACCGACCACCAGCTCTCTGAAATCAGAAAACGAAATACTACTAAATCCTATCAACGCCGATTCATATGATGTTAGTTAAATTTTTATCATATATTCATCATACATGTCAATAAAAACATTCGATATTTTTTTAGGGAAATAAAGGAGAAATGTTTTTCATACTGTGAAAATGTGCGTTATAATGAATTTGAAAGGGGAGGAAAGAGTGAAGAAAAAAATAATTCTTTTTACCACCTTACTAGTCGTTGGCGGAAGTGCTGGAATTTACACAGCTTTTGCAGCTGAATCAGAGCAGTCGAAACAAAAGCAAATACAGCAGTCAGAAGTGAAGAAAGTGAAAGAAACTGAAGAGAAGAAATCGATGGAAAAAGCAGCTACTAAACTAGGAGTTTCTACTGAGGGGAAAACAAAAGAAGAGGTTACAAAAGAAGTAGATACCGCTAGATTTGAGCAGCGCCATGATTTGTTAATTGAGCATGCTAAGCAACTTGGAATTGATACAGAAGGAAAAAAAGATGAAGAGATTATTTTAGAAATTGGAAAGATACAACATGGAAAGTAGAACAACTTATCGTATGATAAGTTGTTCTTTTTTGAGAACTATTTTATTTAAAAATAATTGACAGTCATTTGTTTTTAATGTTAACTATATTTATAAATGAGTTAACATTAGGGGTGACAATTGTGGCTATTAATAGTAACACGAGTGAAAAATCGTCTTATACATATGAAGAATTATCGAAGAAGAATAAAGATTACGTATGGCACCCATTTACACAAATGAAAGATTATTTAGAAGAAGATCCTGTCATTATTGAACGTGGAGAGGGAAGAAAGCTATACGATGTAAATGGAAATGAATATTGGGACGGTGTTTCATCTATTTGGTTAAATGTTCATGGGCATCAAGTACCAGAACTAGATGAGGCAATTCGCGAGCAATTAAATAAAATTGCTCATTCTACTATGCTAGGACTTGCTAACGTTCCATCTATTTTATTAGCAGAAAAAATAATTGAAGTTGTACCAGAAGGTTTGAAGAAAGTATTCTATTCAGACTCTGGTTCTAGCGCCGTTGAAATTGCAATTAAGATGGCCTTTCAATATTGGCAGCATAAAGGGAAACCGAAAAAACAAAGATTTGTTACATTAAAAGAAGCATATCACGGTGATACGATAGGTGCTGTTTCAGTAGGAGCAATAGACTTGTTTCACCAAGTGTATAGTTCACTATTATTTGAGGCAATTAAAATGCCGTATCCATATACATATCGTTCTCCTTATGGAGATAATAAGGAACAAATTGTAAAGAAACATTTAGAAGAAATGGAAGAAATGCTACAAGAAAAACATGAAGAAGTAGCAGCTATTATTGTGGAGCCATTAATGCAAGGTGCTGGTGGGATGATTACAATGCCAAAAGGATACTTAAAAGGGCTTCGCGATTTATGTACAAAATACAATGTATTATTTATTACAGATGAGGTAGCGACTGGATTTGGGCGTACCGGGAAAATGTTTGCATGTGAACACGAGGATGTAACGCCAGACATTTTAACAGCCGGAAAAGGTTTAACAGGTGGTTATTTACCAGTGGCAATTACGGTAACGACAGATGAAATTTATAATGCCTTTTTAGGAGGCTATGAAGAACAAAAAACGTTTTTCCATGGTCATAGTTATACAGGGAATCCGTTAGGGTGTGCCGTAGCAATTGCAAATTTAGAACTATATGAAAAAACTAATTTAATAGAAGATGTTGCGTATAAAGCAGAATATGTAGCGGCACAATTAGAAGCTCTTAATGAATATAAGCACGTAGGAGATATTCGTCAGTGTGGGCTAATGGTTGGTATTGAACTTGTGAAGAATAAGGAAATGAAAGAATCGTTTGAATGGACAGAAAGAGTCGGCGTTCAAGTATGTAAACGTTCAAGAGAGCTGGGCATGATTTTGCGACCACTCGGTAATACGATTGTATTTATGCCTCCTCTTGCATCTACGGTGGCTGAGATTGATGAGATGTTACGCATTTTATATAAAGCAATCTCGGATGTTACGGAGGGAGAGTAATGGGTGGTTTCTTTATAACAGCAACGGATACAGAAGTTGGAAAAACGGTAGTGACAGGAGCATTGGCAGGTATATTTCGAGAGCGTGGACATAATGTTGGTGTATATAAACCGTTGCAAAGTGGACATGTTGCATCAAATCCTGAGGGTGATGCAGCAAGGTTAAAAGCATTATCGGGTGTACCGACAGAAGAAGATGAAATTTGTCCTTATTCCATTGAAGAACCACTTGCTCCGAGACTTGCCATGAAAAGAGCTGGAAGGACAGTAACGTTAAAAGAAATTACTGCTCACTATAATGAACTACTAAAAAAGTTTAATAGCCTATTTGTAGAAGGGGCTGGTGGGCTTGCAGTTCCATATACAGAAGATGCTTTAGTGATTGATTTTGCAAAAGAATTACAGCTTCCTCTTATTGTAGTAGCGCGTCCTACGCTTGGGACAGTTAATCATACTATTTTAACAATTTCTTATGCAAAAGCACATGGATTAAAAGTAGCAGGTGTAATTTTATCTGGATGTAAAGGATATGAAAAAGAAAGAGTGCAAGAAAATAAAATAATGATTGAGGAGTTAAGTGGCGTGCCGGTTTTAGGGTTATTACCATTCCTTGAAGGAGAGTTTACAAAGGAAGAATTATTAGGGGCGGCAAAAGAGCATATTATGATTTCAAAATTAGAGGAGCTCATCCAAAATGAATCAAATGTGGCGCACGCATCTTCAATCTAAAGTAGAACAATTAAAGGAGCAAGGGCAGTATCGTAATTTACATGTAACAGAGAAAGCGGAAGAGACATGGCTTATTCGAAATAAGAAAAAGATGCTAAATTTAGCATCGAATAATTATTTAGGATTAGCTGGAGATGAAAGGTTGAAAGAAGCTGCTATTGCCTGCACGAGAAAATATGGAACTGGAGCGACAGCATCTCGTCTCGTTGTAGGAAATTATCCATTGTATGAAGAGGTTGAGAAAATTATATGCAACTGGAAAGGTACTGAAAGAGCATTAATTGTAAATAGTGGGTATACAGCAAATGTAGGTGCTATATCTGCTTTAGCCTGTCGTCACGATATGGTTTTTAGTGATAAATTAAATCACGCAAGTATTGTTGATGGAATTATATTAAGCGGAGCAGAGCATAAAAGATATCGTCATAATGATTTGGATCATTTAGAAAAGATGTTGCAAATAGCGTCACCAGAAAAGAGAAAATTAATCGTAACAGATACGATTTTTAGTATGGATGGAGATATTGCATATTTGAGAGGCTTAGTTCAGCTGAAAGAGAAATACGGGGCAATCATTATAGTTGATGAAGCACATGCAAGTGGAATATATGGAATCAGTGGAGCCGGATTATCTCATGTAGAAAAAGATATTGCTCAAAAAATTGATATACATATGGGGACGTTTAGTAAGGCTTTAGGGTGTTATGGTGCGTATTTAACGGGTGATTCCATTTATCTAGAGTATTTACAAAATATGATGAGAAGCTTGATTTTTACTACAGCTTTACCACCAGGAACATTAGGGGCGATCCGAAAAGCAATTGAAATTGTGAAAGAAGATAACGAAAGAAGAGAGCGACTTATAGAGAATGGTGCATATTTCAGGACGCATTTACAAGAAGCTGGTTTTGATATTGGGAATAGCTCAACTCATATTGTACCGATTGTAGTTGGGTCAAATGAAAATACTTTACGGTTTAGTGAAAGGTTACAAGAGGTAGGTATCGCAGCCATTGCAATTCGTCCGCCGACTGTTCCGGTTGGTAGTTCTCGAGTCCGTTTTGCAGTTACGTCACAACATACAATAGCCGATTTAAAATGGGCTATTCAGCATATTATACGCATTGGTAAAGAAGAGGGGTTTTTAGTATGAAAGAGCTAAAGCTTATTTTTATTCCAGGATGGGGAATGGAAGAAGATGTTTGGACTTTGGTTCTGCCGTATTTTAAAGGATATTCTGTTCAATGTATAGATTGGCGTAACGTGAAAGAACAAAGTGAATTTGCGGGGCGAATAATAGATGTAGCGCAGGATGAAAATGTAATTTTAGTTGGATGGTCACTAGGAGCGTTAGCGGCAGTACAAGCGTATAAAAAGATTAAGGCCCAAGGTATGGTACTAATTGGTGGTACCGCTAAATTTACCAATACAAGTGACTATACAAGTGGATGGAATTCCTTGCATATAGAACGTATGAAAAAGAATTTAACGAGAAAAAAAGAAGATACTTTGAAGCGTTTCTATGAAAATATGTTTACAAAAAGTGAGCTGAGGGAGAATACGAGTTTTGAAGAGATTGCGCAGAAGTTTAAAGGAGACTCGATTCAGTCTTTACAATTAGGCTTAGATTATTTAATAGAAACAGATATGAGAAATGAAGTAATAGATATGAAAGCCCCGCTGTTACTCCTTCATGGAGAGCAGGATGTAATATGTCCATTGTCTGCAGCCCATAGTATGGCGAATAATACGAATGCCAATCTAAAAGTAGTAAGTGGTGCTGGGCATGCATTATGTGTAACGAATTTTGAATATTGCGCAAATGAAATTATTCAATTTGTAGAGGGGATACGACATGATCAACAAAACGTTACTGCAAAAACGGTTTAACGGGGCGGCTATATCCTACGATCAATATGCAAATGTACAAAAAAAGATGGCGCATTCGTTACTTTCTACATTGAAGGAACGATATAGTGAAACATCATCGATACGTATTTTAGAACTTGGATGCGGGACAGGATATGTAACAGAGCAATTATCAAATTTATTTCCGAAAGCTCATATTACAGCTGTGGATTTTGCTGATGAGATGATTGCAGTCGCGAAAACTAGAAAAAGTTTGGAAAATGTGATGTTTCGATGTGAAGATATTGAACAATTAAAATTAGAAAATCCATATGATGTCATCATTTCAAATGCTACATTTCAATGGCTTAATGATTTAAAAGAGACAGTGAAAAATTTATTTAACTATTTGTCTGAAGAAGGAATATTATTATTTTCCACGTTTGGTAATACGACTTTTCAAGAATTGCATACGTCTTTTCAGCGTGCTAAGAAAGAAAAGGGGATACACAATTGTACTTCAATAGGACAACGATTCGTTTCGAAAGAACAGTTAGTGAATATATGCAAAAATCCATTAGGAAATGTACATGTTTCTGAAACGTGTTACATAGAAAGCTTTACAGAAGTTAGGGAGTTTCTACATTCTATTCGAAAAGTAGGGGCAACCAATAGTAATGAAGAGTCTTACTGTCAAAGCCCTTCACTCTTTCGTACGATGCTTCGTATATACGAAAGAGACTTCACGGGAAAAGAAGGGATAATGGCAACATATCATGCTTTATTTACGTATATAACAAAAGAGGGGAAGAGATGAAATGAAACAAGTACAAAAAAAAAGGGATTGGAAAAAACTTGCATACGACGTAGTAGAAGAGAAAATGATTACGAAAGAAGATGCAATTGCAATATTAGAAGCTGATGATACAGAGGTTTTAGAAATTATGAATGCAGCTTACATCATTCGCCATCATCATTTTGGTAAGAAAGTAAAGTTGAACATGATTATAAATACGAAATCTGGATTATGTCCTGAAGATTGCGGGTATTGTTCACAGTCTATTATTTCAGAAGCACCGATTGATAAGTATGCATGGTTAACACAAGAGAAAATTGTTGAAGGAGCGCACGAAGCAATTCGTCGTAAAGCAGGTACATATTGTATTGTTGCATCTGGTCGTCGTCCGACGAATAAAGAAGTAAATCACGTTATTGGAGCAGTTAAGGAAATTCGTGAAACGACAGATTTAAAAATTTGCTGTTGTTTAGGATTTTTAAATGAAGATCAAGCAGGTCAGTTAGCAGAAGCTGGTGTGCATCGTTATAATCACAATTTAAATACGCATGCCAACAATTATGATAGCATTTGTTCAACGCATACGTATGACGATCGTGTTGATACAGTCCAAAAAGCGAAGCAAGCCGGTATTTCTCCATGCTCTGGAGCAATTTTCGGAATGGGAGAAACGATTGAACAGCGCGCTGAAATTGCATTTGAATTACAACGTTTAGATGCGGATTCTATTCCATGTAATTTCCTTGTTGCTGTAAAGGGTACTCCGCTTGAAGGACAAAAAGAATTAACACCTGTAGAATGTTTAAAAGTGCTGGCGATGATGCGTTTTGTAAATCCAACAAAAGAAATTCGTATTTCAGGTGGTCGAGAACTTAATTTACGTTCTGTACAGCCACTTGGTTTATTTGCAGCAAACTCTATCTTTGTCGGGGACTATTTAACAACAGCTGGACAAGAGCCGACTGCGGACTGGGGTATGATTGAAGATTTAGGGTTTGAGATTGAAGAATGTGCGCTATAAGATAGATGAAAAGCAAACTCTTTAAAGGGTTTGCTTTTTTTTGTAAATAAAATGTAATAAAAGTCCATTAACGCTTGATAGTAGTCACTTTTGGACGAGAAAAATAATTTTGTGGACGAATTTTCCAAGCCCTAATTGTACATAGTAAAAATGTAATTTATATCGGGTTGGAGGATTTTACATGTACAAATACATATTAACTATTATGACCTGTCTGATTTTAATAAAAGCGATAAGTGCTGATCCAGTTAAGGCGGCTGAAAATCCTGAACAAAAAGAAATGCAACAAAGAATTGAACAGCATTTTCGAACGAAAGCTGAACATTTTGGGCTTGAAACAGAAGGAAAAGATTTAAAAGAAGTGAGGAAGGAAATTTCTATTATAGAAGAAGCGGAAAAGAGAGAAAATGTGTGGAGAACAGCACAAGCTCTTCGTATAAAAACAGAAGGAAAAACGATGGATGAATTAATAGAAGATGTACGAAAAAAGGTGAGAAAATAAAAAAA
This sequence comes from Bacillus sp. AR13-1, assembly GCF_008042285.1. Lineage (NCBI taxonomy): Bacteria > Bacillati > Bacillota > Bacilli > Caryophanales > Bacillaceae > Bacillus > Bacillus sp. AR13-1. The sequence goes on along the minus strand of NZ_QNUA01000010.1, from coordinate 315,584 downwards.
GAGGCCGTAGCCTCTTTTTTAAGCCCATTGTTTTGATAAATGAGCCATTTCGATCGCAGCAACTGCCGATTCATATCCTTTATTACCAGCTTTTGTACCTGCACGTTCAATCGCTTGTTCAATTGTTTCTGTCGTTAATACACCGAAAATAACTGGAATGTCCGTTTGTAGTGATAAAGACGCAACACCTTTTGCTACTTCATTACAAACGTAATCGTAATGTGTTGTAGCACCGCGAATTACTGTACCTAATGTAATAACAGCATCATATTTTCCGCTATTGGCCATCTTTTTAGCGATTAAAGGAATTTCAAATGCACCAGGAACCCATGCAACATCAATATCATTCTCTTCTACACCGTGACGCTTTAATCCATCTAAAGCTCCACCAAGTAACTTACTTGTAATAAACTCATTAAAACGTCCAACAACAACCCCAACTTTTAATCCTGTACCAACTAAATGACCTTCGAATACCATAATGTATCTCTCCCTTAATTATAAGTTTAGTAAATGTCCTAATTTGCTTGCTTTCGTTTGTAAATACGTTTTATTTTCTTCTTTTGTTGGCATTTGCAACGGTACACGCTCGGTTACTTCTAAATCGTAACCTTGTAAGCCAGCAATTTTTCGTGGATTATTCGTTAATAATCGTAAACTTTGTAAGCCTAAATCTTTTAAAATTTGAGCGCCAATACCGTAATCACGAAGATCAGCTGGGAACCCAAGTTTTTCATTTGCTTCTACAGTATCTAACCCTTCTTCTTGTAACTTATAAGCGCGAAGCTTATTCAGAAGGCCAATTCCTCGTCCTTCTTGTCTCATATAGAGAAGAACACCTTTTCCTTCACGCTCAATTTGAGCAAGTGCAGCATGTAGCTGTGGTCCGCAATCACAACGGCACGAACCAAATACATCTCCTGTTAAGCATTCTGAATGAACGCGTACAAGTACAGGTTCGCCTGTTGAAATATCACCTTTTACGAGCGCGATATGTTCTTTCATATCCAATGAGTTAGAATAGCCAATTGCATGGAAAGTACCGAAATCTGTAGGTAATGTAATTTCCACTTCTCTCGTCACAAGTGTTTCGTGATGGCGGCGATAAGCAATTAAATCTTCTATTGTAATCATTTTTATATCAAATTGTTTTGCGCACTCTAGTAAATCAGGTACACGTGCCATCGTACCGTCCTCATTTATAATTTCGCAAATGACTCCAGCTGGTTCTGCTCCGCAAAGTTTGGCTAAATCGACAGCGGCTTCTGTATGACCAGCACGGCGCAGTACACCGCCTTCTTTCGCAATTAATGGAAAGATATGTCCAGGGCGATTGAAATCAGCGCCTTTTGATGCAGGGTTTAACAATTCTTGTATCGTAGTTGCACGTTCATGAGCGCTAATCCCTGTTGTTGTAGAAACATGATCAATGCTCACTGTAAACGCAGTGTGATGTGAATCTGTATTATGAGATACCATTGGTTCTAACTGTAGACGTTCTGCGTACTCCTCCGTAATGGGTACACAAACGAGACCACGACCGTGTGTAATCATAAAATTAATCGTTTCTGGTGTAATGTACTCTGCTAAAGCAATAAAATCGCCTTCATTTTCTCGGTTTTCATCATCACATACGATAACAACTTTTCCTTGTTTTAAATCTTCTAGAGCTTCTTCAATACGATGAAACATTGTGCTTCCTCCTTATAGAAATCCGTTTTCTTGTAAAAAGCTTTCGGTCATTGAACCAGTTCTTTTTGCGGGCTTTGAGATAAAGCGTTCAATATATTTTCCAATCATGTCACACTCAATGTTTACGATGTCCCCGGCTTGTTTTTCTCCGATTATAGACTCGCTTACTGTGTGGGGGATGAGTGAAATTGTAATTGAAGATTCGTCTATATCAAATATTGTTAAGCTAGTGCCATCAACAGCAACGGATCCTTTATGCAAACAATAGCGTAGTAATTCATCAGAAATTGCTATTTTGTAATAGATGGCATTGTAATGTTGTTTTTTAGTTAAAATCGTACCGATGCCATCGATATGTCCGGTGACGAAATGTCCACCGAATCGTCCGTTTGCAGCCATCGCCCGTTCTAAATTCACTTTGGCACTTGGCTTTAGCATACGAAGTGATGTTGCTTTCATTGTTTCAGGCATTGCGTCGACAGTGAATGAAGTAGTCGTAAAAGTAGTTACTGTTAAGCAAATGCCGTTAACTGCGATACTATCACCCAATTTGACATCCGATAAAATTTGCTTTGCGCTAATAGTTAGCTTCATTGCTTCACCACTTTGAGTCATGCTTGATATCGTTCCTAACTCTTCTACGATTCCTGTAAACATTCCGTCACCTCGCTTTTTAAGGTTGCAACAATTTTTATATCATTACCGATTTGTTTCATCTCTTGAATTGTTAAGGAAAGTGCATCTTGTAACTTCGAAAAACCAGCTCCGCCAAATAAGGTGGGGGCATCTTTTCCACCAATTAATTTCGGGCTTATATAGGTCACGATTTCATTAAAACTATTTGTTTTTAAGAAGTTTGCATGCACCGTTTGACCACCTTCAACGAACAGAGAAAGAATTTGTTTCTCACCGAGTAGGGATAGGACATCTTGTATTTCAATTTGCTGTGTTTTCATTTGGAATACAGCTATATTGTTAGATTCATAAGACGCTATTTTCTCTTTGCTTACATCCTTACCGACAATAATCCATGTCGGAGTTAAGCCATCTGTTATGACATGAGAAGATGGCGGCGTTCGTAAGTGGGTATCTAAAATAACGCGTATAGGATGTTTACCTCCGTTTGGAATTCGTGTTGTTAAGTGTGGATTGTCAGTTAGAACTGTATTCACACCGACTAGGATAGCATCATGTATATGACGATATTGGTGAACGTCAGCGCGTGCTTCTTCGCCTGTAATCCACTTACTTTCACCGGTTACAGTTGCTGTTTTTCCATCTAAGCTCATTGCTGTTTTTATTGTTACAAAGGGACGTTTCGTTTTCATATAGTGAAAAAAGTATCGATTTAATAAAGTGGCTTCCGCCCCAAGAACACCAGTAGTTACCTTGATTCCAGCTTCTTCCAATATTCTTTTTCCATTGCCGGAAACGAGTGGATTGCAATCAAGAGTAGCAATTACAACACGCTGAACTCCTTTTTCAATGAGTAATTCACAGCAAGGGGGTGTTTTTCCAAAATGGCTACACGGTTCAAGTGTTACATAAACGGTAGCGTCTTTTGCTCTTTCACCAGCCATGTGAAGAGCATGAACTTCAGCATGTTCTTCACCAGCACGCATGTGGGCACCCATTCCAACGATTTTCCCATCTTTAACAACAACGGCACCAACCATAGGATTTGGGCTTGTTTGTCCCGATGTTCCTTGTGCTAACTGCAAGGCAATCCTCATATATTCTTGATCTGTCATTCTTTTCACCTCTCCTGAAAAAATCAAAAAACCCCAAGGATTTTATATCCTTGGGGTTTGGGAGACGTGATTTCTAGAAATATAGTTCGAATACGAAAGTATAGGAAAGAAACCTAACGATGACTGATATTTTGGCATAAGGAAAAAACCTAGCAAAATATCAAATTCTTTCAACGCTAGTCGTATCTTTTTATTTCAGTATAGAAACATAACTATACAAAATAAAACATATATAAAGATTCAAAATGAAAATTTAAAAATATGCATACTGAAATAAAAGTGTATTCGCTATATAAAATTACTAGAAAACATATCCTTCTCCCATCCAGACTATACTGTCGGCCCTAGAGTTTCACTAGATCCACCGTTTTCGCGTTGAAAACGGGTCACGGACTTAGAAGCTATCGCTTCATCACCGCCGGTTGGGAATTTCACCCGACCCCGAAGGATGTTGTTTGCTCACATTATAGCACAAAAAAGAAAAAAGCATAGTAAAAAATGTTCGAATGTGAAGAATTGTTTGAAAATATATGCCGATTTGAATGGGGACGAAAGTAATAGAAATGTTGAAAGGGGAAGGGCTGTATAGGCTTTGATCAAAAGAAAAAACATACACAAATAAATGTGCATGCTCTTTAAATATTTATTCTGCCTCTGGTGCTCTAACAACAGACTCGAATTTGCCTTTATGCGAAGCATCGCAATAAGGCATGTTTTTTGATAAACCACAACGACATAAAGAAAATGCTGGTTTTGCTGGGAATACATTCCCTTGTGAGTCAACTAATTCCACGTCCCCTGTAACGCGAAAAGAGCCATTATCATTCACTTTAATTTGTACTTTTGCCAACGTTATCCCTCCTTTCCAAACGCTTACTCTCATCATATAATTAGGGAGAGTACTTGACAATATAAAAAGAGCACTTTGTTTGAGAGAGAAGAGAGTGTTATAATAGTTTTTATAACTGACTAGAGTAAGGTGACGAAAGATGGATAAAAAATTACACACACTACAAAATATTGCAAATGAGCGCACATGGGCATCATTTTTGAATGATAATCATCCATATAGTTTACTTCATTGGTCAATCGCAGGTGTAGGACAAGAACCGAAAGATGTTTGGTTACTTCAAGATGAGGTAACTTTTCAAACGACGGAATTCCCAACGCTAGACGAGGCAGTAAAGTGGATTTCTGAAAATATGGAACAAGTTACAGACGTTTTAGCGCAGTAAAAAAACAGGCTTATGCAAGCCTGTTTTTTGTTTCTTTTGCATATGTGTTTAAAAATTGATCGATGGCATCTTCGTACTCTTCTTTATTTTCATTATAAGAGCAAGCGTGTGCACCATGTTCTGCAATATAAAGCTGTTTATTATTTTCTTTCGCTTCATAAAGTGATTTCGTCATATCAGATAAAATATAGTCATCATCTTTACTATGAATAAAGAGAACCGGATTGTTAATATTTTTTATACAATCAATTGGTGAAACTTCACGAATTGTATAGCCATCACGAACTTTTAAAAAGGCATTTGCTAAAGGTAATAAAGGCCATTTTGGCAAATGAAACTCAACTTTCAAACGATGTTGTAACTGTCCATAAAAATCAGAGAAAGGACAATCAGCAATATAAAAATCAGCACCATCTTCTACAAGTCCTGCATATTGAAGAAGAGTTGCAGCACCCATAGACTCACCATGAATTCCGAGTGTAATATTCGTTCCGAAACGATCTTTTAGCCAGTCAACTACTGACTTTAAATCATGTTTTTCATAATAGCCATAACTTGTTGTTTTACCACCGGTTTTACCATGACGGCGATGATCATAAATAAATACGTTATATCCTCTATTTAAAAATAAGTTTGCATATTTAACGGAATTCATTTTATTTACAGTCACACCGTGGCAAAAAATCATAAATTTATTGGAATGACCAGCTGGCATGTAATATCCGTGAAGTTCGTATCCGAATTGAGAAGGGATGTGAACCTCTTCTTTTTGAATAGCCTTAAAATCGTCCAAATGAAAATGCTTTTTCGTTTCGCGTTCTAAAACTTCTTCCTCTGTTTTTTTCTTCAAGTACATAACTTTATTTGTAAAGAAAATCCCAATCGCAGTTAGTGCACCTAGTATAGTAAACAATGCTGTAAAAAAACGTTTCATACTTTACCTCATCCTCCAAATACCTCTACATGTGATACACTAACATTGTATCACAATGATGTGAAAAGGGGAGAAATTGTGTATGGTTCATATACAAAAAATCACACCAGAAATGAAAGAAGCAATTCAGGATTTTATGTGTGAAAACTGGGGAAGCCCAATGATGGTCTCGCGAGGCAGAGTACATCAATTAGAAGAATTACCTGGTTTTATTGCACTTAGAAATAACAGAATAGTGGGAATTATAACATGTAAAGTGATAGAAAACATGTGTGAAATTGTATCGTTAAATAGTTTTGAGGAAGGGAAGGGGATTGGTACAAAACTGGTGGATTGTGTATTGCGAGTGGCAAAAGAGAACGAATGTAAAAAAGTGTGGCTTATTACGACGAATGATAATATGAACGCACTTCGTTTTTATCAAAAACGTAACTTCATGATGACGAACTTGTATATTGATGCGGTAAAGGAAGCACGAAAAATAAAGAAAGAAATTCCGTTTATTGGTTATGATAATATCGCGATTTCACATGAAATTCAGCTGGAGTATATTTTCTGAGTAGAGTGGAAATTGTGTAATAATTTTCAGAAATATAAAACAATAACCTTGACGAATGTTATATTTTGGTTTAATTTAAAATTGTAATCTATTACCATATTAAGGGGTGACGATGTGGCAACTATACGTGATGTTGCAAAATTGGCCGGTGTTTCAGTTGCAACCGTTTCAAGAGTCATTAACGAAAAAGGATATGTCCATGAAGATACGGTGAAACAAGTAAAAAAAGCAATTGAAGAATTACATTATAGACCGAATGCTACAGCAAAGCCTTTATTTAAACAACCTTCAACGGTGATTGCATTACTTGTAGATAATTTGCATAATCCATCATACATCACTTTGCTCCGTTTCGTTGAGGAAATAGCATACAAAGAAGGGTATCAAGTAATAGTTTGTAATATAGAAAATAAGAATAGATACATAGATATGTTGGAGCAAAATAACATTGCAGGCGTTATAATGACGAAATCTGTTTTTCGAAGTATAGGAGAAATCTCACTTCCTTTCGCTGTGCTTGAAGAACGACAATCTCTTATGAGCTATTATGAAAGTGGACAGAAAGCTGTTTCTTTATTAAAAGAGAAAGGCTGCCAGTTTCTTGCTTATATCGGTGAGGGAGTAGAGAGTGAAGAAATGGAAGAGCATGTGGCAGGATTTCTAGATACTGCTTGGAAAGAAGGACTTTCTTATCGAGAGGAAATTGTACAAGGGTATACGAATCAACAGTTTCTTGAATTGTTACAAAAGCATCCATACATAGATGGGGTTGTAGCTTCAAGTGATAAGGTCGCTATTGAGCTAATCAGGGCGGCGAAAACTCTTAATATTCATATACCAGGTAAGTTACAAATCATTGGATTTAACGGGAGTGTAGAGGGTGAATGGATAAGTCCATCATTAACGACGATTGGAAGTTATATCGAAGAAAATGGGGAAATAGCTTTTCAACAGTTAATAGGAAAAATAAAGAAGAAACAAGTGCGACAAGAAGAAGTGGAAACAGAATTTAGGTGCATTGAGAGAGAAACAACAAAGTAAAAGGTGCGTTTTTAAAACGCACCTTTTATAGTGTAATTGCGGCAATAAAGCCGAATATAAGTAACGGTATATTATAGTGTAGAAATGTTGGGACACATGTATCCCATATATGATGGTGCTGACCATCAGCATTTAAACCGGACGTTGGTCCAAGTGTACTATCAGATGCTGGAGAACCTGCATCACCAAGTGCACCAGCTGTACCGATAATTGCGATTGTAGCCATGGGACTAAATCCGAGCTGGACGCATAATGGTACGAAAATTGTTGTTAAGATTGGGATGGTTGAAAAGGAAGAGCCAATTCCCATCGTAACGAGAAGTCCAATAATGAGCATAAGAAATGCAGCAAGCGGTTTATTATTTCCGATTATATGTGCACTCGTTTGCACAAGAGATTCAACATGTCCAGTTTTTCGAAGAACAGCGCCAAATCCAGCGGCAGAAATCATAACAAATCCGATAAAGGACATCATACGCATTCCACTCGTTAAAATAGCATCGGCTTCTTTAAGAGGGAGGCTACCGCTAACTGATAAGACGATAATACCTGCTAAAGCACCAAAAATCATTGATTCTGTTGCTAATTGCACAGTTAATGTAGCGAGTATTGATAATAAACCCAAAGTAATGCTTCTTTTCGTATAGGGAACGATTTCATTCTGTGCAGAATGAATTTGTTCTGTTTCATATGTACGTGGTTTTCGGTATGTAATGAAAACCGCTACACATAATCCGATAATCATACCGATTGCTGGAATAGTCATCGCTTTTGGAATAAGTGCGACATCAAATGTAAGACCGCTTTGCGCAGCATTTGTTTGCAATACGTCATGATAAATTTTTCCGAACCCTGCTGGAACCCACATGTAAGGGGTAATTAACCCAAATGTAATAAGACATGTTACAAGCCTACGATCCACCCTCAGCTCATTTAATACTTTTAAAAGTGCTGGAATTAAGATTGGGATGAAGGCGATATGAACAGGGATAATATTTTGTGAGAAACAAGCCATTGTTAAAATGATAAATAATATAAGTATTTTAGAATAGACTTGTTTTTTCCTGTCTTGTTCGTTGCCGATCCATTTTAAAGCTGATTGGATCATTGCATCAGGAAGTCCTGTTTTTGAAAGGGAAATAGCAAATCCACCGAGCATTGCGTAGCTTAATGCGATAGGAGCACTGTTCCCAAGACCGGCTGTAAAAGTACTAATTGTTTCTGAAATACCGAGTCCGCCGATAAGTCCGCCTGTTAAAGCTCCAACGATAATGGCGACAATGACTTGGACACGTAACAAACTAAGCAGTAGCATGACTGCTACTGCGATGAGTACAGCGTTCATAATAAATGTAATCTCCCTAATTTTTATTCTGTTAAGGCAAGCAAGTGTTTGTAGTGACATATGCTTGCGACATATCATTATAAAATGTTTTCTATGAAATGTAAAAGCGCCTTTTGTTATTAATGTTGAAAAGATAGTTCTTGTTTAATTGATTGTAAAGATTTAGCGAATAACTCAGGCTCTTCTAAATCTGGAGAATGTGCCGAGTTTGGAAACCAAATCATCTTTTTAATAGGAGCTTGAATGATATCGCAATATTGTTGAACGAGTGCATAAGGAGTTTGATAATCATAGCGACCAGAACAAAAATAAACAGGAATAGATAAACTTGAAATAGATGAAAAGAAATCGATTGTCAGCATCTCTTCCCATAAAACTCCGGATTTTAAATTTCCTGCGAGAAATTTGAACCAATCTAATAGCGTATATTCAGGAGAAAAGAAGCCTTTTCGTATGAAAGAAAAGGAAGATCCATTTTGGATTGCTCCTCCGAATGTACCAAGCCACTTTCTTTGAATAATGAGGCGTCTCGTATCTAAAAAGGGTGGTTTCCCTAATTTTAAAAGAGAAGCTAATGCCTTTTTATGGTCATGTTTTTTGGCAGAGCTAATTAAATGTTGATATAGTAATTCTTCATTTTGCTTCATATGTACGATTTGACCGATGCCGATGTATGCTTCTATATATTCGGGACATTGATTAGCGATTTGTAGTCCGATAATACTTCCCCAAGAATGACCTGCGAGAAATAGTTTTTGCTTATTAAAGCGTTTGAGAAGATATTGAATAACCTTTTTTGCATCTGAAAAAAATTGATCAATCGTAAGATTTGTTTGGATGTCCCGCCATAAAAAGGATTTACCTGCCCCTCGCTGATCCCAATTAATAACGATAAAGTGCTTTTCTAACTCTTTTTGAAAATGGCGAATAAAGCCGATTTGTGCCATACCAGGGCCGCCGTGACAGCATAATAAAATAGGCTGTTCCACGTTTTGACCGCGTATAAGGAGAGATTGTTTCCGGTCATTAATCATAACGCTTTCTATCGTAGCGATACTGTTAGGGATTAGTTGCTTTTTTTCGTTGTAAAACTGAGGGGTATGGCTACGAAAAAGCATATGTAAACCTCCTTTTCTTAAATGGTATGAATCGCACAGGCTCTTTCTTTTGCATATACTACTAGAAAATCATTGTATCATAACATACTGGTTTGATTTCAAGTTTAGGCGATTAAGAGAGGAGGGAGAATGTGACGATTGGAGAAATTATTGATTCTTTAAATAGACGCGAATCAATCGCTATTATAGCGAAACGGCTTGAAATGAGCCCATATACATTATCAAAGAAATTAAGGGTGATTGGATATGAATATGATGGAGAGCAGAAAAAACGTATCTTTATAGGTGATGGCGAAGAGCCACGTCATTTGCAAATCCAAGAAGCTACTGCCCTTCAATATGCAAAAACAGACTATCAATTACTAATTTATGAACAATTACAAAGCATTTATGAATTGCTAAGAAAAAGAGAAGAAGTAAGTGTTCAAATTATAAGTAAGAGCACAGAGAAAAAGAAACGAACCTTTTCGATTAATATAGAAGTATTAGCAAGACTAGATGTTATATCGGAATCAAAAGGGATTCAAAAGTCTAAAATTGTAGAAGAAGCACTACAGGAATTTTTGCAACGGTATGATGTTAATCATGAAACGTATCCAGAGAAATAAAAGAAAGGATACTATGTTCCATATAAGAGCGTGTATCCTTTCTTTTATTTCATTTTTTGTTTTGTTTCGAAAAGTAATATAGGAACCAAACGGCATGATTTTGTTCATCAGCTGCTGCGCGCCGAAATGTTTCTTTCACTTGTTGATTTGTCGTTTCGTCAGCAATTTCTAAGTAAAAATCAACTGTTCGTTGCTCATCTTGCCGAATTTCAAGGATTTGAGTTCGTTCATTTATGTCTGGAGCTAAAGTAGCTAATCTAGCATAAAAATGAATGGCGCTATATTCTCCATTAATTGCTTTCTCAATACTACGAATGTGTTTGTCGATACAATGTATCGTCATTGTTTGATAGAAATACATACAAATTTCCCCATTATAGTTTTCTATATACTACGAAGAAACAAGGGGCTATGTGCGTATCCTTTACTGCACTAGAAAAATGACAATACGTATGACTCTAAAAGAAGAAGCTCCTTGCATATAAAAGGAGCTTCTTCTTTCGAGTGTCACGCACTAGTTTGAATAGTATTTAATTGTTTTTTTGAATACGTCCATCAATAATCGGCTGAATTGGTTCTTTCACTTGTTTTACATAATCGACTAATGCTTCAAAATCGTTTGGACCAGTTTCAGCATTTTTTCCATTTTTAAAGGATACGAATCCATCACCGCCAGAAGCTAGGAAAGCATTTGCAACTACGCTATACGTTTTAGAGGGAACTAATTCTTCACCATTTGTTAAACGGATATTCGTAACCTTTTCGTTATTTGGTTTGTTTGCATCCCAAGTGTATTGAATACCTGAAATTTGAAGCATTCTCGTTGCTCCTTTTTGCCATTGTTGATTTAATATATCACGAATATCTTGACCTGTTAGATCTACTTTAATTAATTGGTTTCCGAAAGGCTGAATGCCGTATAATTCGCCCCATGTAATATCTCCAGCGTCTAGATCATTACGAATTCCACCAGGATTCATAAGAGCGATTTGTGTTTGCATAGTTTGGCGCTGGGCATCCGCAACTAAATTTCCAAGTGTAGATTCACCAGCATCGTTTTGTTTACGGTCGATAGGTGCTGTAGATTTTCCGACTACTTCATTTACAAGAGGTGCGATTTTTTCTTTATATTGATCTAACTTTTGTTTTACTTGTTTATCAGGCTCTACACCTTCATGGTACGTTGTAATAACTTCAGCTTTTTTCTTCATAATATCTTTTGTTTTTCTATCAATCGTTACATCTACATCAGAGAAAGCCATCCCGTAAGAGTTCGCTTGCACGATAAGTTTATTATTTACAGTACCATTTACGTACGTATGACTATGTCCGCCGAAAATAACATCAACTTCGGGATCTGTTTCATTTGCAATTCGAGTGAGGTCTCCATTTGTTACACCAGACTCATCAGTTGTTCCGCCGACATGTGCAAGGACTACGATAGATTTAACGCCGAGACGCTTTAATTGTTGTGTGGATTTATTAATAGCCTCTACTTCATCAGTGATTTCTACATTTTTAAGCATAGTAGGCATAACGACATTCGGTGTATCCGTTGTAACAACTCCAATGAACCCTACAGGAACTCCGTCAACCATTTTTACAGTGAATGGTGGTAAAAATAAGCGGCCAGTTGATTTATTATAGAAGTTTGCAGCGACATAAGGGAAGTTTGCTCCTTTGAAATTCCCTGTTTTTTCGTGATATCCACCGTAAATGAGGCGTTTCATTTCATCGATACCTTCATCAAATTCATGGTTTCCGATTGTACCAACATCAAACTTTAAGTCATTTAAAAATTCAATTGTTGGTTCGTCTTGTAATAATGCGGAAACTGGTGGGCTGGCTCCGACAATATCACCGGCATGTACGAGAAGTGTATTAGGGTTTTGTTTTTTGCGTTCTTTTAAATAAGTAGCTAAATAATCAGCGCCACCAGCTTCTTTATTGTTAACTTTTTTTACAGTATCTAGTTGACCATGTAAATCATTAATACCAAGCATTTGTACGTCTATGTATCGGTTTTGTTCGGCAGGAGTCTGAGATGGAGGAGCGGCGAATACGCTTGAAAAAGTAATAGTACTTAAAACAGCAACAGCAGGAATAATTTTTTTCCACATAATTAATTTCTCCTTTTTTTTATAATCTGACATCATACGACATAATTTTAATAGATTAATAGGATTATATCTATAGTTAAATTTAGTTTTTTCGAAAAATTAACATATTTACAAAAAATGAATAATAGAGAATGTGAGAGTAATGAACCTTTTTTATTGTCGATTTCGCCGTGTATCCTCTATAATGGAGAAAAAAGTAAAAGGTGAGTAGTATGAAGAAAAAGAAGCAAAGACAAACACAAAGACACTCTCAAATGAATCAACCAGAGAAAGAATCACTTACACTAGGTGATCAATTGAACGATTCGTTAATGCAACAATTAAAGAATAAGAAAAAAGAGTTGCAAGTGAGAGAAGAGAAAAAAGAGGCAGCAGAACAAGAAAGAAAGCGTAAGGAACAAAAAGAACGTGAAAAGAATAAATCATTTGAAGAACTGTTAAGTGAAAGTAGCCTTACTTGGAAAGACTTTAAATAATAAAAAGATGATCAGTGAAATGCCGCTGATCATTTTTTTGACGAGTTTGTAAGAAAAGGGGAGTTAGAATGAGGGAAATTGTAGTCGTTCCGTATGAAAATCATTGGAGTGAGAAATTCCAAATGGAAGCCGAAAGATTAAAATCGGCGATGCCAGAAATGGTGAAAGTCCATCATATTGGAAGTACGTCAGTGCCAGGACTGGCAGCTAAACCTATTATAGATATGATTATGGAAGTAGAGAGTATCGACAGAGTAGATCATTGGAATGAACGTTTTAAAGAGCTTGGTTACATCGTAAAAGGGGAAAATGGTATTTCAAGACGTCGTTATTTTATTCATGGGACTGAGGAAAAACGCTCGTATCATTTGCACGTATTTGAAAAAGGGAATCCTGAGATAGTAAGGCATTTATCGTTTCGTGATTACATGATGGCTCATTGCGAAGAAGCAGAGGCATATGCAAATTTAAAGAAAGAACTAGCGGAAAAATATACATATGATGGCACGATGTATACGGAAGGAAAAAATGAGTTTGTACGTAATGTTGATGAAAAAGCGAAAGAATGGAAAGGAAATAACGTGAATGACTGAGTTCACGTTATTTTTTTAAATGTGTATAAAAGTATTATGTAAACTGTACGTATGTTTTGACTTTTTGGATGAATCTTGTTGAAATAAAGTGGTGGTTTATAAAAATGTAACAATGAAAGGGAGAACGAGTGTGCATATTCCAACAACTACACTTCATAATGGTGTGAAAATGCCGATGATTGGTCTAGGCGTTTATAAAGCGAAAGAAGGCAACGAGGTTAAACAAGCAGTAAAAACAGCATTAGAATTTGGATACCGTTCGATTGATACAGCAACTGTATATGAAAATGAAAGCGGTGTCGGAGAAGCGGTTCGTGAATCAGGGATTCCGAGAGAAGACATATTTATTACAACAAAAGTTTGGAACGACGATCAAGGATACGAGGAAACACTTGAGGCGTTTGAAAAAAGCTTAAAGAAATTACAAATGGACTATGTAGATTTATATTTAATACATTGGCCAATAAGAGGGAAGTATGTCGATACGTACCGAGCGCTAGAAAAATTGTATGAAGAAGGTAAAGTGCGCGCGATTGGTGTTTCTAATTTTCATAAACATCATTTAGAACTGTTATTACCAAATTGTAAAGTGAAGCCGATGGTCAACCAAGTGGAACTTCATCCGATGTTAGCGCAATTTGAATTGCGTGATTTTTGTCAAGGTGAGCATATTCAAATGGAAGCGTGGAGTCCTTTAATGAGAGGCGGCGAAGTATTCCAGCATCCAATTATTCAGGCTATTTCTAAAAAATATGAAAAGTCACCTGCACAAGTTATATTAAGGTGGGATATTCAAAGTGGGATTGTGACTATTCCTAAATCTGTTACGCCATCTCGTATTAAAGAGAACTTTACTATTTTTGATTTCTCATTAACTGAAGAAGAGATGGATCAAATTAATACGTTAAATCGTAATTTACATGTAGGAACGAATCCTGATAAATATGATACGTTATAAAAAAAGACTGCCGCCTAGTGTTGGGGGCAGTCTTTTGCTTTTATCGGTATCAATATTTTAGCGATGCAAAGCATATGAATCATACTTAACAATCTTTTGAAGTTGTACATATTCTTCTTTTGTTAAAGATAACTGTTGGCTAGCTTGTATATTTTCTTGCAATTGTTGAATAGAACTTGCACCAGGTATAACAGCTGCAACAGTTTCGTTATGTAAGCAATATTGAATAGCCGTTCCTGTTAAAGAGCTTTCTCCGATTATTTCTTTTACACTCGCGAGTGTCGAATATAACTCATCGTAAGAATAAGAGAGGTAATCTTTTTCTTTTACTCTTTCTATCTTTCTTGCATTATTGTTAGTTAAAATCCCTTTTGCAAGTGGTCCGCGAGCAATAACGCTAATTTGCTGTTCATTAAGAAGCGGGAACCATTCTTCAGGGCGACGATTTAAAAGGCTGTATTCCATTAATATGCTAACGATATTTGATCGTTTTGCATACTCACGAATGACATTTGGACGTATAGAAGAGATACCATAATGACGAATAATCCCTTCTTTTTTTAATTCTTCAAAGGCTTCAACTGTTTCATCTATAGGATCTTCAATCGTCCCGCCATGCAGTTGATATAAATCAATATAATCTGTTTGAAGTCTACGTAAACTCTCTTTTACTTCGGCCTTTATATAAGCTTTAGAAGGATCCCAAGACCAACCGTTTTTTTCTTCTGTCCATCGATTTCCAACCTTTGTTGTAAGAACAATTTGGTCACGTTTTCCTTTCAGAGCTTTTCCAACAAATTCTTCATTTAATCCATAATCGTATAAGTCCGCTGTATCAAAAAAATTAATTCCTAAATCGATTGCCTCATCGATAATACGCATAGCTTCAGCCTCAGATGCACCGAGAGACATACAGCCAAATCCAATTTCCGTAACATATAAATCTGAGTTTCCTAATTGACGTTTTTTCATAGGTCAACCTCCTTACCTTTATTGTACGAAAGGGGAAGGAGGTTGACAAACGTTTACTTTTTGCCCCGCATTAACTGCCCGTAAAAGCCCGATTGGTTCAACTAATAATCAGAGGGGATGCCCCCCTCTGATTAAAGTTTCACTTTATTTGCTGTAATCCACTCTTGTACAGTTGTATACTCTTTTCCATATTGTTTTAGCTTATGACGAATTTGCCATGCTTTGCCGACTAAAGTGACGCGATTTGGTAAAATGTAAACTTTCATTTCTATCACGCTCCTTTCAATGTGGTAAAATGTATGAAGAACGATTAGGAAATAGAACAGGGAGATGAAGTAGTATGAGTAATCTTGCAGAAAGAACAGTAAAAACTGAACCGATTTTTGATGGTAGAGTTATAAAAGTTCGTGTTGATGATGTAGTATTACCAAATGGAGAAATGAGTAAACGTGAAATCGTAAATCACCCTGGGGCAGTTGCTATTATTGCTATTACTGATGAGGGGAAAATTGTACTCGTTGAGCAGTATCGTAAAGCTCTCGAAAAGGCAATTGTGGAAATTCCTGCTGGGAAGTTAGAACCTGGGGAAAAGCCAGAGGTAACAGCAGTTCGTGAATTAGAAGAAGAAACAGGATATGTATGTGAAAATATGGAGCTTATTACATCTTTCTATACATCACCTGGTTTTGCAGATGAGATTTTATATGTATATAAAGCGACAGGATTAAAACAAAAAGAAAATAAAGCAGCTTTAGATGAAGATGAATTTGTGGAATTAATGGAAGTGTCATTAGAAGAAGCGATTGATCTTATGAAAGACCTTCGCATACATGATGCTAAGACGATGTTTGCAGTACAATATTTACAATTACAAAAATAAACACTCGCCTAAGGCGAGTGTTTTTAGTTGATTTTTGCATATACACGTGCATCGCGTAAGCTGCCATCGGGTGCTAGGAAATCATTTTCCATTGTACCTTCTAAAATAAATTCTAGACGTTCTGCTAAGTTACATGCGTTTATATTTGTTGCATCAGTACGAATTTCAATTCTTCTAGCACCTAGTTTATCAAATGCAAATTGAATCGCACCTTTAATGGCTTCTGTCATATAGCCATGCTTTGTATAAGCGCTATGTAGCCAAAAGTGAAGTGAAAACTTTGGAATATCCCAGTTTTCAGGCTTGAGCGTAATAGCTCCGATGAATGTACCAGATACTTTATCGTATAAGTGGAAATCAAGTGTTTCACGAAGTAAAAACTGTCCGTGAGCTTCGCGAACAATTTCTTCAGCACGTTCTTCTGTTTCAGCTGTAATTGGCATCCATGGTAATAAGTCTTCTAGCGAAGCTTGGATTGCTTCATATACTTCTGTGCCATCACCTGGAAACGGCTTACGTACTTGCAAGCGCTCAGTTTGAAATAATGTTGGAAAATCTAATAATAATGGTTTCAAGAGAAATCCCTCCTATTCTCTACTTTTTAGTTTAGCAAAGTAGAGCGGAATTTCAATGCTAATTCGTCATACTTTTTTTCTTTCTTTCATACATTTTTAGTAAGAGTGTGAACGGAGGGAAGGAAAATGTGGCGAAAAACGTGGCAAGACCGTGTAATGTCTCACATACAGGAAAATTCTTCACTATATATATTTAATGCGGTTTTATTACTGATGGGAGTAATATTTGGAGCGATTCTTGTGAATAGTTTACAAATAAACCAAAAGCAAGATTTATCATTTTATTTACAGCGTTTTTTTGGACAAGTTTCTAAAGGAGAATTTGCTGTCGCAGGCGAAATGTTTCGAGAAAGTTACTTTTCGCAATTAAAATATATCGGTTTTATTTGGATTTTGGGGATTTCAATTATTGGGTTGCCGCTAATTTTTATCTTACTATTTTTAAAAGGGGTAGTTGTTGGATTTACAGTAGGTTTTTTAGTAAGTCAGCACGGATGGAATGGACTATTATTAGCATTTGTATCTGTATTGCCACAAAATTTAATTATAATTCCTGTATTTCTCGTAATGACAACAATTGCTGCAAGCTTTTCCTTACGCATGATTAGGCATCAATTTATTCGGAAAATAACTGAGCCACTATTACCGTTATTAATTCGCTATACATGCTTTTTTCTCGTGATTGGAGCGGTATTAGCTATTGCTTCCAGTGTCGAAGTGTATGCATCACCAGTTTTAATGAAAGAAGTTGTGGAGGCTATTAACAAACAATAAATATTTTTTGAGAATAATTATCAATTTGTTTTTATTGTTTTTCTTTTGACAGGAGCCCTTCTTCTGATATAATGGTGTAAGAGTGGCGAGGAGGGAGTAGTACCGAATGGAAGAAAGAATTGAACGAATTAAGAAGCAATTACATGCAGCGAGCTATAAATTGACACCACAACGTGAAGCAACAGTTCGTGTGCTGCTAGAAAATGAAGAAGATCATTTAAGCGCAGAAGATGTATACCTCCTTGTAAAAGAAAAGTCGCCAGAGATCGGATTAGCAACCGTTTATCGAACTTTAGAGTTATTGTCTGAGTTGAAAGTTGTCGATAAAATTAACTTTGGAGACGGTGTTTCGCGTTATGACTTACGCCAAGAAGGTGCACAGCGTTTCCATCATCATTTAATCTGTACACAATGCGGTGCTGTACAAGAAATACAAGAAGATTTACTTGGTGAAGTGGAGAATAAAGTGGAACGAGACTGGAGCTTTAAGGTGAAAGATCATCGTTTAACATTCCATGGGATTTGTAAAAATTGTCAAGAAAATGAAACGGATGAAAAATAACCTTTTCCTATTTAACTAGGAAGAGGTTTTTTATTTGAATAAGGTATAAATTGGTGAAAGCTTGGCATATGTTGTAATAACTTATATTTTGGAGGAATTTACAATGCGCCGAGCTTTAAAATTAACTTTTGATGGGATGAAAGTATTTTTATTATTTACAAGTTGTACGATTTTGTTTTATTTCGCTATACTATGGATAAATGAAGAATATGAAAGTTACCATCGTTATGAAAAGCCAAAAGAAGAGACTGTAGAAAAAGTATCAGGGAATGAGGAGCCGGAAAAGGATGCTTTCGTAAATAGAATGATGTTTTTCTATGAAAATGGGGAGTAGTGTAGATTGGAAGATCAATTAAAAGATTTTATTCATTATATGATTGTTGAAAAAGGTTTAGCGAAAAATACAGTTGTATCTTATGAACGCGATTTAAAAAGCTATGTGAAGTATTTGCAAAATGTAGAACAAACGAAGACGTTTCATGAAGTGACACGCTTGCATATTGTTAACTTTTTGCAGCATTTAAAAGAAAACGGGAAATCTTCAAAAACATTGGCGCGTCATATTGCATCGATTCGTTCGTTTCATCAATTTTTACTTCGTGAACGAGCAGTGGAGCATGACCCATCGGTACATATTGAAACGCCACAAGGGGAACGGAAATTACCAAAAGTATTATCAATCGACGAAGTGGAAGCATTGCTTCAAACACCGAAAACGGCAAGTGCTTTTGGGATTCGTGATAAGGCAATGTTAGAGTTGTTGTATGCAACAGGACTTCGTGTTTCAGAATTAATTGCATTAAATTTAGAAGATGTGCACTTAACGATGGGATTTGTTCGCTGTATCGGGAAAGGGAACAAAGAAAGAATTATTCCACTAGGAAGCTTAGCGACAGAAGCGATTCAAAAGTATATTGAAAAAGGAAGAAGAGAATTGATGGGTAAAAAAGCAGTAGATGCGCTCTTTTTAAACCATCATGGTAATCGATTATCGAGACAGGGATTTTGGAAAATTTTAAAACGGCTAGCGAAAGAAGCGAATATTGCAAAAGAGCTTACACCGCATACGTTACGCCATTCTTTTGCTACGCATCTATTAGAAAACGGGGCAGATTTGCGTGCTGTACAAGAAATGCTTGGACATGCAGATATTTCAACGACGCAAATCTATACGCACGTTTCAAAAACTAGATTAAAAGATGTATATAAACAGTTTCACCCGAGAGCATAGTCACTATGCTCTTTTTTCATAGATTAAGAAGAGTGAACCATTTCACAGAAACTTCACAAACATTTCGTACATTGTTTTCAGCAGAAGACTAGAATATTACAATGTATTTCCTCTATACTAAGGAAAGTATGAAGGAGGAAATGAAGATGAAAAAACTTATTATTACATTATTTATCGCGATGCTAGCATTGGCTGGCTGTAATACAAACAAAGAAGAACCGAAAAAAGGACAGAAACTTGAAGGTATAGACGTAGCGGTTCAAACGAATCCGAAAGAAATTAAACCTGGTGAAAAAACAGAAGTACAAGCACTTGTTACACAAGGAAAAGAAAGAGTAACGGATGCTGATGACGTAAAGTTTGAGATTTGGAAAGATGGCGACGAGAAACACGAGATGTTAGATGGTAAGCATAAAGGAAAAGGTGTTTATGCAGTAGAGAAAACATTTGAAACGGATGGAGTATATCATATTATTCCTCATACAAATGCACGTGATATACACGTTATGCCAGAACACAAAGTTGCTGTAGGGAATGCGAAAGTAGAAGATGCGAAAAAAGAAAGTGGTAATCATAATGCAGGACACGGTGATCATAAAAGTGACACAATGATTCATCTTATGGCCGGTGACATAAAAGCAAATGCTGAATCAACAATGAAAGTCCATTTAAAACAAAAAGAAGAAGCGTTAACTGGTGCCGAAGTACAACTTGAGATTTGGAAAGACGGCGTTGAAAAACACGAATTTATTCCGGCGAAAGAAGGGAATAAAGGGGAGTATGAAAGTAAACATACTTTCAAAGAGAATGGTGCTTATAAAGTGAAAGTTCATGTAAGAAAAGGTGAACTACATGAACATAAAGAAGAAACAGTAGAAGTAAAATAAAAAGTAGCTCTTTAGAGCTGCTTTTTATTTTTATATTAGGAAATATGTTATAAAATGATTAGCACTTCTTTGCAGAATGGATTACAATAGAAGGGTAAAGAAAATGAGAAATTCTACGAAAATGTATTAAAAAGAAAGCGTAAACATGGTATGATATCAATATCAGATGTCTGACATCTGACTTAGAAAAAACTAGAAATTTTTTTGATTCGTTTGAAAGTAAAACGAAAAAGTTAGAGACTGGTTTAAAGCAGTACTGTTTGATAATGAGGACGAAAGATAATTCCCATTGATAACAGTTTCACTTTATAGCGTTTTGAACATACTACAAGAAGTAGAACTGAACATATAGGAGGTTGCAGTTATGAATAAATATAAACGTATTTTCCTAGTCGTAATGGACTCTGTGGGAATCGGTGAAGCACCAGATGCTGAGCAGTTTGGTGATTTAGGTTCTGATACAATTGGTCATATCGCTGAACATATGAATGGATTACACATGCCAAACATGGTGAAATTAGGCCTTGGTAATATTCGTGAAATGAAAGGAATCTCTAAAGTAGAGAAACCGCTTGGATATTATACAAAAATGCAAGAGAAATCTACAGGTAAAGATACAATGACAGGTCACTGGGAAATCATGGGCCTTTACATTGATACACCATTCCAAGTGTTTCCTGAAGGATTCCCGAAAGAATTACTTGATGAATTAGAAGAAAAGACAGGTCGTAAAATTATCGGTAATAAACCAGCCTCTGGAACAGAGGTACTTGTTGAGCTTGGTCAAGAACAAATGGAAACAGGTTCTTTAATTGTTTACACTTCTGCTGATAGTGTATTACAGATCGCAGCTCATGAAGAAGTAGTACCACTTGAAGAGCTATATAAAATTTGTAAAATCGCACGTGAATTAACATTAGATGAGAAGTACATGGTAGGGCGTGTTATTGCTCGTCCGTTCGTTGGAGAGCCAGGAAACTTCACACGTACACCAAATCGTCATGACTATGCGTTAAAACCATTTGGTCGCACAGTAATGAATGAACTTAAAGATAGCGATTATGATGTAATTGCTATTGGTAAAATTGCTGACATTTATGATGGAGAAGGTGTAACTGAATCACTTCGTACGAAATCAAATATGGATGGAATGGACAAGCTTGTAGATACATTAAATATGGACTTTACAGGTATTAGCTTCTTAAACTTAGTTGACTTTGATGCCTTATTTGGTCATCGTCGTGACCCACAAGGGTACGGAGAAGCATTGCAAGAATATGACGCACGTCTTCCAGAAGTATTCGAAAAACTAAAAGAAGATGATCTATTATTAATTACAGCAGACCATGGTAATGATCCAGTACATCCTGGTACTGATCATACACGTGAATATGTACCGTTATTAGCATATAGCCCAAGCATGAAAGAAGGCGGACAAGAGTTATCACTTCGTCAAACATTTGCTGATATTGGTGCAACTGTAGCAGAAAACTTTAATGTTAAAATGCCAGAACATGGAACAAGCTTCTTAAACGAGCTAAAGAAATAGGGGGATAAACAGATGAATCGTGAACTAATTACAAAATCAGCTTCATACTTAAAAGAGAAATTTCAAGAGACACCACAAGTAGGACTAATCCTTGGATCTGGACTAGGTGTATTAGCAGATGAAATCGAGAACGCAGTAACAGTACCATACAGTGAAATCCCTGAATTCCCAGTTTCAACTGTAGAAGGACATGCAGGTCAACTTGTGTTCGGTACACTTCAAGGTGTAACAGTAGTAGCAATGCAAGGACGTTTCCATTTCTATGAAGGATACGATATGCAAAAAGTAACATTCCCAGTTCGTGTTATGAAAGAACTAGGTGTAGAAACAGTTGTTGTAACGAACGCAGCTGGTGGTGTAAATACATCATTTGAACCAGGCGATCTTATGTTAATTTCAGATCATATTAACTTCATGGGTACGAACCCATTAATCGGACCAAATGATTCTGAAATGGGTGCACGTTTCCCTGATATGTCTACATCATATACGCCAGAACTTCGCGAAATGGCGAAACAAGTTGCAGCAGATTTAAATATTAAAGTACAAGAAGGTGTATATGTTGGAATGACAGGTCCTGTATATGAAACACCTGCTGAAATTCGTATGCTTCGTACACTTGGCGGAGATGCAGTTGGTATGTCAACAGTACCGGAAGTAATTGTAGCTCGTCATGCAGGTATGAAAGTACTAGGTATTTCTTGTATTTCAAATATGGCAGCTGGTATTTTAGATCAACCACTTCATCACGATGAAGTAATTGAAACGACAGAACGTGTTAAAGCTAATTTCTTAGCATTAGTAAAAGCAATTGTAAAACAAATGAAGGGGTGACTTCACAATGAGAATGGTGGACCTAATTGCAAAAAAACGTGATGGACATGCATTAACGACAGAAGAAATTAACTTTATCGTTGAAGGATATACAAATGGTAGTATTCCAGATTATCAAATGAGTTCACTTGCAATGACAATTTTCTTCCAAGATATGAATGATCAAGAACGTGCAGATTTAACGATGGCAATGGTAAATAGCGGTGATACAATTGACTTATCAGCCATTGAAGGGGTAAAAGTAGATAAGCATTCAACGGGTGGAGTTGGTGATACAACGACACTTGTATTAGGTCCATTAGTAGCTGCTTTAGGTGTACCAGTTGCGAAAATGTCTGGACGAGGTCTAGGACATACGGGTGGTACAATTGATAAATTAGAAGCAGTACCAGGATTCCATGTGGAAATTGAAAATGATGAATTCATGCGTCTTGTAAATGAAAATAAAATCGCTGTTATTGGTCAAAGTGGAAACTTAACACCTGCTGATAAAAAGTTATATGCGCTTCGTGATGTAACTGCAACAGTAAATTCAATTCCTCTTATCGCTAGCTCAATTATGAGTAAGAAAATTGCTGCTGGTGCAGATGCAATTGTTCTTGATGTAAAAACTGGAGCAGGCGCGTTTATGAAAACGGATGAAGATGCAAAGCGTTTAGCAGAAGCAATGGTACGCATCGGTAATAACGTTGGTCGTAATACGATGGCGGTTATTTCTGATATGAGTCAGCCGCTTGGTGAAGCAATTGGTAATGCATTAGAAGTACAAGAAGCAATTGATACATTACAAGGTAAGGGACCGAAAGATTTAGAAGAGTTATGTTTAACACTTGGAAGTCAGATGGTGTACCTTGCTGGACAAGCTTCATCTTTAGAAGATGCACGTGAAAAGTTAATTGAAGTAATGAACAATGGTAAAGCGCTAGAATCATTTAAAACGTTCTTATCGGCGCAAGGCGGCGATGCATCTGTTGTTGATGATCCTTCTAAATTGCCACAAGCACAATTTAAAATTGAAGTGGAAGCGAAAGAAGACGGTTACGTATCGGAAATCGTTGCAGATGAAATCGGAACAGCAGCAATGCTTTTAGGAGCAGGGCGTGCAACGAAAGAGTCTGAAATTGATTTAGCAGTTGGTCTAATGCTCCGCAAAAAAGTAGGTGATAGCGTGAAAAAAGGTGACTCTCTTGTTACAATTTACGCAAACCGCGAAAATGTTGAAGACGTAAAAGCGAAAATTTATGAGAACATGAAAATCGCTAAAGATCACGTAGATGCACCAACTTTAGTACACGGAATTGTAACGAAGTAATAAAGTGAAACTTTAATCAGTGGGGGCTTTATCCCCACTGATTATTAGCCTTCACCAATCAGGCATTTACGGGCAGCCCGACCCAGACCTAACTTCTTTGCTTTCGCTGAATTTTGAGGTAGGTGTGTTACTGCCCGCAAATAGCGGGATAAAAAAAGCTGAGGAGATTTCTCCTTGGCTTTTTTTACTATTTTTTGTTTATAATAGTAATGGGTGAAATTATGATTAGAATTTGTGCAATAACGAAAAAAAATGAAGTTTTATATGATGTTTCGCTAGAAGAAACGAAAAAAGAGAACATCATATGGTATTGGCTTGATTTATATAAGCCAACGAAAGAGGAGTATACATATATTTTACAAGATCACTTCAAGTTCCATCCCCTTGCAATTGAAGATTGTGTAGAGTATGTACAGAGACCAAAGGTAGATTTTTATGATGGATATAACTTTTTAGTTCTTCATGCATTCGGAGAAGACGGATTAGAACCGCATGAAATCGATTTATTTATTAGTGATCGATATATAGTCTCTTTCCATTTCTCTCATAATAATGCGATTGAAAGAGTATGGAAAACGCTCGGTGAAAAGAAACGTATTAAGAAGAGTCCTTTGCATGTAGCACATACAATTATTGACCAAATTGTAGATGATTATTTCGCACCTGTTTATTACATCGAAGACCATTTAAATGCAATTGATGATAATTTAACGGGTGAGACAGCAGGAAGTGTGCTAGAAGAAGTATTTGATATTCGTGCAGATTTATCTAAGCTAAGGCGTACAATTATTCCGATGCGTGATTTATTGTATCGTATATTAAATTCAACACGTTTTTACGGTATAAGCGATCATGAAATTTATTTTAAAGATATACATGATCATTTGCTTAAACTGACAGAGATGATTGAAGCGAGCCGTGAATTAACAGCAGATATTCGAGATAGTTACTTTTCGTTGAATTCCCACCATATGAACAATATTATGAAAACATTAACTGTTTTCTCAACTATTTTCATGCCGTTAACATTTATTGCAGGGGTATACGGCATGAACTTCGCACATATGCCAGAGCTTGGCGGGAAGTATAGTTATTTTATTTGCTTAATTTTAATGGCATTAATTGGCGGCGGAATGATGGCTTGGTTTTATAAAAAAGGTTGGTTTAAGTAAAAAAACACCGAGGATTTCCTCGGTGTTTTTTTCTTAGCCAATAGCGTGTAATACGAACATGGCTAAGAATAAGCATGTAATAATATACATGGACGGTGCGACTTCTTTACGCTTTCCAAGTGCAACTTTCAAGATAGGATAAGCAATAAATCCGAACGCAATGCCATCAGCGATACTATATGTGAGCGGGATCATAACGATAATTAAAAACGCTGGAAATCCTTCTGAAAAGTCGTTCAGAGGAATTTGTTGAATGCTTGTAATCATCAGCCCGCCAATAATAATTAAGATTGGTGCAATGGCACTGTCAGGAATTATTTTGACAAACGGAAGCGCAAACAGTGATGCGAAGAATAACAACCCTGTAACGATAGACGTCAGACCTGTCTTTCCGCCTGCAGTAATACCTGCGGCACTCTCTACTGTTGAAACGGTAGGGCTTGTGCCAAATAGACCACATGTCATTGCTGAAATTGCATTTGCTTGGTAAGCACGTGGGAATTTACGATCATCTTCTAATAAACCATGTAAAAGTCCCATGTTCTCAAAAATAAGCACCATGCTTAAGGAGAATGTTGCAATCCAAAATGGCAAGGAAGAAAGTTTCCCAAATGACATAGCTCCAAACACATCGCCATAATTAGCGAATGAAAACGAACTATTTCCCATTTGACTCGTATCAACAAGGCCAAACAGCCATGCAATACCAGTTCCAATTGCAATCGTCCATAAAAAGCTTCCACGTACGTTACGCGCAAATAGTACAAGTGCGACAATAAGAGTAAGTAGTGTGGCAAGAACGACAGGACTACTTAATTTTCCCATTGCAACAGCAGTATTAGGATGCGAAACGACTAAACCACCTTTTTGCAAGCCGATGAAAGCTAAAAACAACCCGATACCGACAGTGATCGCTTCCTTTAATGACTTTGGAATCGATACCGAAAGCACGCGAGCAATCGGTGTAAAAGCAGCAATTGTAAAAATAATACCGGCGATAAAAACAGCTGCCAATGCTTCCTGCCAAGTTAAACCGAGCGTATGCACAGCAGTGTACGTGAAGAATGCATTTACACCCATACCAGGGACAAGAATAGCAGGTGCATTTGCCCAAAATGCCATGAGCAGACATCCGACAAATGAACTAAAAACAGTTGCCAAAATTCCTGCCTCAAGAGGAATGCCGGCATCTGATAAGATTGACGCATTTACAATCATAATATAAACAATTGTGAAAAATGACGTGACTCCAGCTAAAACTTCTTGTTTTGGTGATGTTTGGTGTAAGTCTAATTTAAATGTTCTTTCAAGTATTCCTTTCATGTTAAACCTTCTTTTTCATATCCCTCTCCCACCCGTGATATCTCTTATGTAAGAGCTCACCGTCCTTTATTATATCAGAACATCATGTTTTTACAACAACGAAAATGATAACGGTTACTTATAAATGAGTTTATTTATAAATACGTAAAAATTGCCCGGATAGATGAAATGATTTCTAGTTCTCCTGATTGAATGGGCGGAGCTGCTTGCGCATGCAAAGTAGCATATGATGAGATCTCCCGTGGTAATTGGGCAGATTCTTCAACGAGTGAGAGGGGAACAGGATTAATATTTAAATTGTAGGTACTCGCAATTGTACGAGCTTTGTCTACTGCTTGTTGCAGAGCTTGAATGAGAGCTTGCTCATAATATTTATTTGGATGAGATATTCGAAAACGTAATCCTTTTGCTACGTTTGCACCATTTGTAACGGCTATATCATATACTTCCCCTGCTTTTTGCACATTTAAAACGGTAATTTCATACAAATGCTCCACACGGTAGCCTTGTAGTAATGCTTTATCATTTACATATTCGTATTGAGGAGTAATTGTATAAGAAATGGTTTCTATATCTTTATCGGCAATACCTAGCTGTTTGAGTGCATCAAGCAATTGTTTCGATTGCACTGCATTTTCTTCTTGCGCCTGTTTTACATTTTTACTATCTGTTCGAATGCCCAGTGTTAATATGACAACATTTGGTTTTGCCTTTATAATGCCTTCTCCTTGTACAGTAATAGTAGCTTCTTTACCAGTATTCGTCGTACGGATATTATGTAAATACGGATTCATTCCACTTTGCATTTATGCTCACCATCCTTTTTTATATGTATATGTGTGAACAAAAAAGAAAATCTTATGAAAAAAGTTACATAAATGAGAATGTTGAGGGAAGAAAGCATATACAATATAGGTATTTATAGATTATAATATGTGTAAATATGATAAAAAAGGGACGAGGCTAGTGAACGAAAATAGAGAAACACTGATTTTAGATCTATCTGCATCATTTCGAAAGATGATACGTTTATTACAAAATGATATTAATACACGTTTTTCAGAGCATATGCCATATAATGAATTCTCTGTATTACGTGCGTTATTTTTAAAAAGTCCACAGATGGCTTCGCAAATTGCGAGTGAAGTAAACGTAACCTCCAGTCATATTACAGCTGTAACAGATCGTCTCGTGCGAAAAGGGTTTGTTGAAAGAAAACGTTCAAATTCGGACCGTCGTATCGTATACTTAGAAATTACTGAAAACGGACGAGAAGTAACTGAAAAGCTTGAAGCTGTGCGTAAAGAATATTATAAAGAGAAATTTAAAGGTTGGAGCGACCAAGAGATAGAAATGGTTTTAGAACTATTTGGCCGCGTATTATAATAAATGAGGATAGGAAGCGAGAGCTTTCCTATCCTTTTTCTTTTGAATAAAAATATTTTGAAACTCCGATACTTTAATTAAACAGATCGGAGGAAAGATTATGAAATATATTGCTGCACTTACCATTTTACTTGGAAGTTTTTTCTGCTTTCATACATTCATGTACGCTGATAGCCCTATCCAAGTGGTGCAAAAAGAAGTGAAGTACATTGAGAATGATAATACCGTCTTGTATTCGAAATTATGGGTTCGTTCTATGCAAAACGCAGTATTATTTCATCATAGCGATAATGTTCGTAATCAGGACACTTTGCGTAATGTAACAAGTTCATCGCTCGTTAAAGCGAAGCAATTACCATTTAAGAAAGCATCAATGTACATTCCAAGATTATCGCAATACGTATCAAAAGCAGGGAAAGAAAATATTCAAGTGCACTACATTGCGGTGCACTATAATGTGAAAAAAGAAAATGCGTATCAATTAAATGGTATGAACTATTTTCTGCAAGTATTTGTGAAAGAGCGCGGCGAATGGAAAATTGCTGAAAGTGTAGTCGCACCGACGGAGCAAATTGTGCCAAACGGTGATGGGTTTGGAATGAAAGAAGAGATGGTGTATGGGGATAGGAGAGAGAATGTGAAATAACCTCCTTTTGAGAGGAGGTTATTTTACACGCCAAGAAAATTTAAATTTTAATAAGCGAGATAATAGTAGGTAGACTATCGTACTGGTCCCTATAAAACCAATATAATAGTTCAAGATAGAGCGACTTCCTCCTGCTACCATTCCTCCAAACATTCCAATAAAGATTACACAACATATCATACATAGTTTTTTGAGCTTCGGATATAATAGAAAGTTTCCATTTTGTTCATTAGGTGATCTTGTATATAAGTACATTCCTAAAGGTAATAGAATAAGTATATTTGCGATTGGACCAATAAGTTTCGTCGCTGAAGGAATATACGTAAAATTCGGCTCGTCATGACGTACGCCATGTTCATCAGTATAAGCACGTTGAGGATCATAATTAAAATCAATATTGAATTCGCGAACTGGTGCTAAAATACTCACTTTTTCTATTACTGAGCCATAACGACCTACATTTTCCTCCGTATAGAAGGTATGGTTGGAAATAAGTCCAACCGTATGAATGGAAATAATCCCGACAATTAGAGTAGGCAAAATAAAAGGGAATCCAAGTATAGCGACACTGAAGAATCCTTGTGAGACCATATTACCAGCAATTGTTCCTATGCATAATGCAAGTGTATAGATAGCAATTAAGACGATAACCATGTATAAGAAATAAGTATGAAATGGTGAAAATACTTGATACTTATTATGAAAGGTTGTCTTTTTCATAATAGCAAAAAGTCCCCAATTCAATATAACGATAGCTACAATATTACACACACCAAAAAGCCATTTCGTTATAAAGAGATCTTTCCGTTTAAATGGCATGGACCATAGAAAGTCGCTTGATTGATTTTGACGTTCCCATCCAATAAGGATGCAGGCTAATGCAATGAGGATTGCTCCTTGAACCATGATAGCGTCAGTAAGTGAAAGATGATAATTGTACCGGAATATATATTTCCATTTGTTATTATCATGTAAATAGTTTAGTTGCTCTGCGGCTGCCAAATAGTATTTATATGATAGTATGTAGAAACTTACTAACCAAAATAGCCAAACCATATATTTACTTTGTTTGTATGTGTGCATCCATAATGCTTTTTGAAACATAGGATCTCTCCTTTAAAAAACTTTATAGTTTGTAAGACGTGATAGTACAAAATAAGTGACGATTCCAACTAAAAAGAATCCAACATAGTAACTAAATAATAAATCAAAACGTTTTAACATTTGGCCACCTATTAATGCGAAATATAAGATAGTACTCCATATCCAGATTGAGCGGTATTTTTGAAAAAGGAAGATTTTCTTATTATTTTCATTTGGTGATCTTGTATAAAGAAACATACCGATGAATAAGCAAAAAATTGTATAGAAGATAGGAACAAGAATTGCTTTGGCAGAGTAGTAACTATGAGAAGTAGGACCTTTCTGTATCACTTTGCCATGCTCCTCATACGATTGGGCACTAGGATGGTAATTATAATTAATTGAAAAGTTTAATATAGGACCTGAAATGTCGGTTTTTCTATTGAGTTCATAAATTTTTTCAGAACTTGCATAACTTTTATTCCTTTGTATTGCATCAGCGTGAATCGTAAAGAAAAAGAGTAAGAGTGAAAAGACTCCCATTCCCATTACGCAAAAAGTAATGCTAAAGATGCTTTGTGAAATAATACTGCCAGTAAATGTGCCAATACATAAAGAGACAGTATAGATAGCAATATATGAAAAAATTGCATAAAGAAAATATCGATGAAACGGTTCGAACGATTGATACTCAAAGTGGATTGTAGATTTATAAATAAAATACATAAGACCCCAATTGATAAGAAGTGATATTACAATGAAAAATGCACCGAAAATCCACTTTGATAAGAACATATCACGCCTTTTAAATGGTAACGTCATAAATAAATTCCCATTTTGATTACTTCGCTCCCAACCTATTAATATACAGGCTAGGGCGATTGTAATAATACCCAACCAAAAGCTATCAGAAGAATGAAAAGAATAATGATAGTAAAACTTTTTTTCACCCATGCTTTCTGGATGGAGAAAGAGAGACTGTTGATCTTCAGCTGCTTGATAGTATCTGAAAGATAAAAAATAAAGTGAACTAAAGAAAAATAGTAAAGCAGCATACTTCCCACGCTTCCAATTCCACATCCACAACGCCTTATGAAACATACCCATCCTCCTCAAGTGTCGTAACGAAGACATCTTCAAGTGACATTGATAATTCTTCAATGAGTATTGGTTGCTCTTTATAAAACTTCTCCAGTGTTGTAGCCACATTTTCCTCAATTAAGATTGTATATACTTTTCCTGTTTGGTTTAATATTTTAATATTGCTTAAGTTTTCTAGTTTTTGAGGTAATGAACGTTCATAAGCAACTTGTATTTTGGCAAATCGTGATTTTGCATCATCTAGTGATGTAATAGAATCTACTGTATGTCCTTTTAAAATAATGATTGTATCGGCAATTTTTTCAACTTCATCTAAATGGTGAGTGGAGATGAAAATTGTAATTTCTTTTTCTGCTACTTCTTCAACGAGAAATTGTAGAATCTGTCTTTTGACGATAGGATCAAGTCCGTTTGTCGGTTCATCTAAAATGACATATTCTGCTTTTGCAGCGAAAGCTAAAATGATCGCAAGCAGTGCTTTCATTCCTTTTGAGTAACTACGAATACGTTTGTTTGGTAAATTAAAAAGTTCTAATATTTCATAAAAATATTGTTCATCAAATGCTGTATAAACCGCTTTATAAAACTTTACGATTTCTTTTACTGTATATCCGTTCAGTATGTTAGTAGAGTCTGGAACGTATACAACTTTTTGTTTAATTTCAGGATGCATATGAACATCTGTATTCTCATATGTAACAGTTCCTTCATCGGGGTCTAAAATGCCGACCATCGTTCGTAATAAAGTTGTTTTCCCCGCACCGTTTCTTCCGAGCAATCCGACGATACTACCTTTTTGTAATGTGAAAGAAACATCGTCTAAAATCGTTTGGTTATCAATTGTTTTCTTCAAGTTTGTCACTTTCAACATCTGTATTTCCTCCAATCTCTTTATAGTATGAATCTATCCAATCGTGAATTTTATCTTTCGTAATCCCAAGATAAGAGGCTTCTAGTAATAATTGATGAAATTGCTTTTCAACCATAGCGATTTTCCTTTCGTCT
The DNA here is from genome assembly GCF_008042285.1 of Bacillus sp. AR13-1. NCBI lineage: Bacteria > Bacillati > Bacillota > Bacilli > Caryophanales > Bacillaceae > Bacillus > Bacillus sp. AR13-1. Next base: position 283,862 of record NZ_QNUA01000010.1, on the reverse strand, counting down.
AATGTTGGGGTAATCGATTGGGCTACAAATGTTCCTTTTCCTCGTAATGTTTCAATAATCCCTTGTCGCTCTAATTCTTGATAAGCTTTACTTACTGTATTTGGATTTATAACGAGCAAAGAAGCAAGCTCGCGTACAGAAGGAAGTTTATCACTTGGAGCTAACATATTTTTTAGTACGAGCTCTTTTATATTTTGAACAATTTGTTCCCATATCGGAGTGTTGCTTCTTGGATCAAGTTGAATATGCAAGAGCAATGTCTCCTTCCTGATGAGTATTAAGTGTACTACTACGTGTAATACACTTAATACAATATAGGCAATGAATTTATTTGTCAACTGAAAATAATAGAAAAATATGGTATTAAAAATGTATAAATTGGAAAAAATAAGTTTGATATAGAATGGAGGGTTAGTCATGAAGCGAGTTTTTGGAATACTTGTTTGTTTCATGTTATTGCTTTCTGGTACTTCAGTTAGTTTCGCACAATCTGAGAAAACGAAGCAGGAAAAAACAGAAGAAACCACGCCGAAGTTAGCGGAACAAGCGTCGTCAGCGATCGTAATTGAGCAAGATACAGGTAAAGTTTTGTTTGATAAAAATCCGAATGAAAAGTTACCACCTGCTAGTATGACAAAGATTATGACAATGCTATTAATTATGGAACAAGTTGAAAAAGGAAAACTAAAACTAAACGATAAAGTTAGAGCGAGTGAACACGCAGCTTCAATGGGCGGATCACAAATTTTTCTAGAACCTGGGGAAGAGATGACTGTAAATGAAATGTTAAAGGGCATTGCAATTGCATCTGGAAATGATGCATCGGTTGCAGTAGCTGAGCATATCGCTGGTTCAGAAGAAGGTTTCGTAAATATGATGAACAAAAAAGCGAAAGATCTAGGATTGAAAAATACACATTTTCAAAATCCGACAGGTCTTCCAGCGAAAGATCATTATTCTACAGCGAATGATATGGCTATTATGGCAAAAGAGTTGATGAAGTATCCACTTATTCGAAAATACACAGGTAAATATGAAGACTATTTACGTGAAAATACGGATAAGAAGTTTTGGCTTGTTAATACGAATAAGCTAGTACGTTTTTATCCTGGAGTAGATGGAGTGAAAACAGGCTTTACGACAGAAGCGAAATATTGTTTAACGGCATCGGCTGAGAAAAATGGTATGCGTGTTATTTCAGTTGTAATGGGAGCACCTACATCAAAAGAGCGGAACAATCAAGTAACGAAGCTTCTTGATTATGCATTTGGACAATACATGACAAAGAAATTATATACACGTGGTGAGAAAATTAAGACTGTACAAGTAGGAAAAGGTAAGGAAGAAAAAGTAGATTTAGTTGCGTCAGACAATGTGTCTCTTCTTATGAAGAAGGGCGAAAATATGGACAAAGTTAAACAAGAAGTGATTGCTGAAAAGAAAGTGAAGGCACCGATTAAAAAAGGTGATGCACTTGGCACACTTGTTATTAAAAGAGATAAAGATGTTTTATTAAAACAAACAATTGTAGCGAAAGAAGATGTTGAGGCAGCGAGCTGGTGGGAGTTATTTAAAAGAAGTTTTGGGATGTTTTCAACATCAAAATAGCGGCGGAAATTTTGATGTTTTTCTGTTCGTATTTACTGAAATAATTGCTGAAAGGTTTCACTTTATGACGAAATAGTTCTTCTTTTGTCAGTAGGAAGGATTCTGATTTTATATCACGAAAATCTTATGTTAATGAGTAAAGTTTGAGCATAAGGAGGAAATCGTGTGAGTCTTTCCATGCATTTAGAAGTAAAACGTGACGTCTTATGTGTGAGGCTAGAGGGCGAGTTAGATCATCATACTGCTGAAGAGTTGCGAACGAAAGTCACAGATATGATTGAGACACATGGTGTTCATCATATTATTTTGAGCCTAGAGAACTTAACATTTATGGATAGTTCTGGTTTAGGCGTTATATTAGGCCGATATAAACATGTAAAGGGATTAGGTGGAGAGATGGTTGTCTGTGCAATTTCACCGCCCGTTAAACGTTTATTTGAAATGTCAGGTCTATTCAAAATTGTTCGTTTAGAAGAAAGTGAAGCGCATGCGCTCGCGACGTTGGGGGTGGCGTAGATGAGAAATGAAATGAACCTTCAATTTTCAGCGTTAAGTCAGAATGAATCATTCGCTCGTGTTACGGTAGCTGCTTTTATTGCGCAATTAGACCCGACGATGGAAGAACTAACAGAGATTAAAACAGTTGTGTCAGAAGCGGTTACAAATGCAATTATTCATGGGTATGAAGGAAATGCAGAAGGTGTTGTTTATATTTCAGTGATTTTGGAAGAAGCGATGGTGAAACTCACGATTCGAGATGAAGGGATTGGTATCTTTAACTTAGATGAAGCAAGACAACCCCTTTTTACAACTAAACCTGAATTAGAGCGTTCCGGAATGGGATTTACTATCATGGAAAATTTTATGGATGAAGTAGAAGTTATTTCAAACGAATCTTTCGGGACAACAATCCATTTGACAAAATACTTATCAAATAGTAACGCTCTATGCAATTAAGGAGAATAGCCAATGGACATAGAGGTCAGAAATGAGAAGAAGAAACCTCAGTTAAAGGACCACGAGCTAAAAGCGTTAATTCAAAAAAGTCAAGATGGAGATCAACAAGCGAGAGATACAATCGTTCAAAGTAATATGCGTCTCGTATGGTCGGTTGTACAGCGATTTCTTAATCGAGGATACGAACCAGACGATTTATTTCAAATTGGATGTATTGGACTCTTAAAATCGGTAGATAAATTTGATTTATCTTTCGACGTGAAATTTTCAACATATGCAGTTCCAATGATTATCGGTGAAATACAACGATTTTTACGTGACGATGGATCAGTGAAAGTAAGTAGATCTTTAAAAGAAACAGGAAACAAAGTCCGAAAGATGAGAGACGAGCTTTCGAAAGAATTTGGAAGGGCTCCAACGATTAATGAGGTAGCACAGGCTCTTGAACTAACGCCGGAAGAAGTTGTTCTGGCGCAAGAAGCGAGTCGTGCTCCTTCGTCGATACATGAAACTGTGTATGAAAACGACGGAGATCCAATTACTATTTTAGATCAAATTGCAGATCAATCGGAAACGAAATGGTTTGATAAAATTGCTTTAAAAGAAGCAATTAGAGAATTGGATGAACGAGAAAGGCTAATTGTGTATTTGCGCTATTATAAAGACCAAACCCAATCAGAAGTAGCGGAGCGAATAGGCATTTCGCAAGTACAAGTTTCAAGACTTGAAAAGAAAATATTAAAACAGATGAAAGATCGAATAGATGAATAGCTATCTATTCGATTTTTTTTGTTGTAACGTATGGTTGGTCGATAGCGGCAGCGTTTCTTATAGTTGCACTAGTCATTAGTCTGAAGAAATGGAATGCACAAATACATTCAGACTCTGTCCAGCTTGAAAAAGAATGGAAGGACCGAGGTGTTTCATGATGAGTGGATCAGCGATTATGATGATGGTTATAGGTATGGTAGTCATTTGGGGAGGACTTGCATTAAGTATTGCAAATTTATTTAAGAAAAAGGCATAAGCTAAAAACATCTGTACCGAAATGGTACAGATGTTTTTTTATGAAAAAATTGTATTAGAAAAAATTCCAATAACCATACTACAACTACGAGGAAGAGTGAAGGGGTGAATGAAAATTGGAACAAACGATTTATATTAAAATGCGCAATCGCTTAAAAGTGTCTCCTACGTATGAAGTAAAGCTGAGCGATGTTGCTCAACTTGCCGGAGATTCTTTTGTAGTTGAGTTGTTACAAAATGAAATAGTCTACAAAATAACAGCGCATGATAAAACACATGTTGTAATTGATGTTATGAAAGTGATTGAGATTATTCAACAAAAAGCGGCTCACATACAAATTAATTTACTTGGTTCTGGACAAACTCTTGTTGAAATTATATACGAAAAAAAGAAAGTGCATCCGGTTTTCTTCGGACTTGTATGGTTGTTACTTTTCATTGGAGCGGCCCTTGCGATCATTTATTTCCATGAAGATGTAAGTATGCAACAAGTACACCAACGGTTATATTACATGATTACTGGAGAATTTAAGGCGCAACCACTTTTATTTCAAATTCCTTATTCATTAGGTCTTGGATTAGGTATGGTCTTATTTTTTAATCATGTATTTCAAAAGAGAATTAATGAAGAGCCGAGCCCGTTAGAAGTTGAGATGTTTCAATATCAGCAGTCGCTTGATCAATATGTAATTGTTCATGAAAACAAGGATAATATGAAACAGATTGCTGATGATTGAGTGTGCATTTGTTGTATTAATTGGCTTAGCTGGAGGAATTGCAGTAGGGAGCGGATATGTCGCGTTTTTAGCTGTACTTGGTATAATCCCTCGTTTAGCTCAATTAACGAGAAGTGGAAAGCATATTCAATACTTTGAGTGGGCGGTCATTGCAGGTACTTTAACAGGGGCTTGGTGTAGTTTGAAAAATATTACATTTCAAACGTCACAATATTGGCTTGTTATATTAGGGATATTTTGTGGCACATTCATTGGAATGCTCGCTGCGGCGTTAACGGAAGTGTTAAACGTTTTACCTATTTTAGCGAAACGAGTAAGGGTAGAGGAGAAAATTATTGTTTTACTCGTTGCTCTTGTACTTGGGAAAGTAATAGGCTCGTTGTTTCACTGGATTTATTTCGTAAAGTAGGAGGCAATATATATGGCAGGGCGAAAATTGAAGGACGATTACATAAATAAAGTGAAGGAGTACCATCCAAAACCGAACTATTTCATAAATTGTGTGAAGGCATTTCTTGTTGGTGGACTCATTTGTACGGTAGGAGAAGTGTTGATGAAATTTTATATACATTACTTTCACTTTAGTGAGAAAGAGGCAGGAAACCCTACAGTTGCAACTCTTGTTTTACTATCAGCGATTTTAACAGGGTGTGGTGTATATGATAAAATCGGGCAGTTTTCTGGAGCGGGATCAGCAGTACCAGTTACTGGATTTGCGAATTCTATGGCGAGTGCCGCACTAGAGCATAGGAGTGAAGGGATTGTTCTAGGAATCGCTACTAACATGTTTAAGCTTGCAGGAAGTGTCATTGTATTTGGAGTCGTCGGTGCATACATTATCGGGTTAATAAGATATACATTTCAAATTTTAATGTCTTAAAGGAGGGGTGGGTATGAGATTGACAGGAAAACAAACGTGGGTATTTCAAAATGATATCTTCGTGAATGCAACTGGTACTGCTGTCGGTCCGAAAGAAGCTGAAGGCCCTCTTGGAAAGGATTTTGATATTTCATATTCTGACTTACATTGCGGAGAGGAAAACTGGGAACTTGCTGAACGAAGGTTAATGTCAGACTCAATTCAACAAGCGATGCAAAAAGGGAATATAAAAAAATCGCAAATTGATTTCTTTTTAGCGGGAGATTTATTAAACCAAACAGTGACAGCAAATTATGTTGCTCGTGAGTATGGTATTCCTTTTTTAGGGATGTTCAGCGCTTGTGCGACGTCAATGGAAACTTTGGCGATTGGATCAGCTTTTATAGATGGTGGATTTGCGAATCGTATTTTAGCTACAGTAAGTAGTCATAATGCGACGGCTGAAAGACAATTTCGTTCCCCGACAGAATACGGAGGACAAAAGCCAGGGACAGCAAACTCAACTGTTACCGGAGCAGGGTCAATATTAATTAGCAATGAGGAGAGTGCAATTAAAATAACAGCAGCAACAATTGGTAAAGTGCAAGATTTAGGAATTGCTAATCCTTTAGATATGGGATCAGCGATGGCACCAGCTGCTGCTCATACAATTCAACAACATTTTGAAGATTTGAGAAGAAGTGCAGCTGATTATGATCTTATTGTTACTGGTGATTTATCGGCTGTTGGGACACCAATTGCGAAACAACTTTTACTTGAGGAAGGGTATGATTTGGGGAATGTATACAATGATTGTGGATTAATGATTTACAATTCAAATCAAGAAGAAGTGTTTGCAGGGGGCAGTGGTTGTGCTTGTTCAGCTGTTGTAACATACGGCCATTTATTGCGTGAAATGCAAAAAGGGAATTTACAAAGAATTTTTGTCGTTGCAACTGGAGCTCTATTAAGTCCCATGATGATACAACAGAAGGAAACGATTCCAACGATTGCGCATGGTGTTGTGTTTGAAAGCGTTAAAGGAGAGTGAATTGTGGATTTTATATATGCATTTCTTGTAGGAGGAGCTATTTGTGTAATTGGACAAGTGTTGCTAGATTTCGCAAAGTTAACACCGGCACATTTAATGGCAACTTTTGTAGTCGCCGGAGCTATTTTAGACGGATTCGGATTGTACGATAAGCTTATAAAATTTGCAGGTGCTGGGGCAACAGTCCCTATTACAAGTTTTGGACACTCACTATTGCACGGGGCAATGCATGCGGCAGAAAAACATGGATATTTAGGAATTGGAATCGGTATGTTTAGCTTAACGTCTGCGGGGATTTCAGCAGCGATATTATTTTCATTTTTTGTTGCACTTATATGTAAACCGAAAGGATAAATCAAATGAGACGAAGGGTTGTTTTGGTCACAGATGGAGATGAATATGCAAAGCGGACAATTGAGCTGTTAACAAAGGAATTTGGGGGGAGGTGTATTTCAGCATCGCAAAGTAATCCGACCAAATTGACAGGGAAGAAAGTTGTTGAGCTTATTATGCAAACGCCATATGACCCTGTATTTGTCATGTTTGATGACAGCGGATTTATAGGAGAAGGATCTGGTGAAAAGGCGTTAAAGTATGTCGCAACACATAAACAAGTTGATGTACTCGGTATTTTAGCAGTAGCATCTAATACACATCATTGGGAATGGGCGCGTGTAGATGTAAGTGTAGATCGGAATGGGAATTTGACAGAATATGGCGTTGATAAATTTGGACTCCCAGATGGTGAAATTGGCAGGATTAGTGGGGATACGATTTATTGTTTAGATGGTCTGAATGTTCCTGTCATAGTGGGGGTCGGTGATATTGGCAAGATGTGCGGAAATGATGAATGGGAGAGAGGATCACCTATTACTAGAAAGGCGATTCAATTAATTTTGGAAAGGAGTGGCTTTTATGACGAAGCCTAAAAAAGTGAATATCCCGATTTCATCTTTTTTAAGTGATAATGAAAATTATTTAAAGCAAACAGTTGGACTTGGTGTTACATACGATGTTGGTATTCGTAAATTTAAAATTTTAAATAAAGAAATTGGTGTGTTATTTGTAAATGGACTTTGTGATACGAATTATATTATCCCTATTTTAGAAGAAGCGGTGGATACAAATGAAATAAGGGATGTAGAAGAAGATACAGTAAAGCTTTTAGAGAATCGTTTAATTCATCAACAAGTAAGTAAAGTAAAAACGATGGATGATGTAATGCTCCAAGTATTATCAGGACTCATTGTTATATTTGTGGAAGGTGAAACTGAAGCGTTCGCAATAGATGTTCGTAGTTATCCGGGCCGGACACCGACAGAACCAGATACAGAAAAGGTAGTGCGTGGTGCAAGGGATGGATTTGTTGAAAATATCGTTGTAAATACAGCGTTAATTCGTAGAAGAATACGCGATCCACGTCTTCGAAATGAAATGATTCGAGTAGGGGATAGATCGCAAACGGATATTTGTATTACATATGTACAAGATGTTGCAAATCCGGATTTAGTGAAGATTATAAAACAAGAATTAAATAATATTGAAGTAGATGGGATTACGATGGCGGATAAAACGGTAGAAGAATTTGTAGTGAAACAAGGTTATAATCCATTCCCGCTTATCCGATACACAGAGAGACCAGATGTAGCAGCAAATCATCTGTTAGAAGGACATGTGTTAGTACTCGTTGATACATCACCAAGTGCTATGATCACTCCAACAACATATTTTCACCATTTACAGCATGCAGAAGAGTTTAGACAAAATCCAGCTGTAGGTACATTTTTACGTTGGGTACGTTTTTTAGGTGTTATATTTTCGCTATTCTTACTGCCATTTTGGCTAGTTTTTGTTTTTGATCCGACTCTTTTACCGGAAAGTCTTGCTTTCATTGGACCAAATAAGATGACGCATTTACCGATTTTATTACAAATTTTGATGGCGGAAGTCGGACTCGAATTTTTAAGAATGGCTGCCATTCATACACCGACATCATTGTCGTCGGCAGCAGGATTAATTTCTGCCATATTAATTGGTCAAATTGCAATTGATGTAGGTTTGTTTGTACCAGAAGTTATTTTGTACGTAGCAGTTTCTATGATTGGAGCATACGCTACGCCAAGTTATGAACTAGGGCTTGGGAATAAGATAGGAAAATTGTTTGTCATTATTTTAACAGGCATATTTCATGAAATGGGATTTGTCATTGGAATGACGATATTGATTCTATTTTTAACATCTATAAAAAGCTTGCAAACACCGTATTTATGGCCGTTTTTACCGTTTGATTGGGGCGCGTTAACGAAAATTTTACTTCGTCCAACTATGTCTAGTTTAAAGGTTCGTCCAAGTATTGTAAGACCTCAAAATGTGCGAAGACAAAAATAAGCGGGATTATGCTCCGCTTATTTTTTATTGAAAATTTATTATTTTTTTAACAAAAATCAAACATTTTTTTTGTACAATTAGAGTAGATATTGTGTATGGAAGGGGAAGAGGACATGATTAAACTATTTGTAAGTGATTTAGATGATACACTCGTTTACAATATGAATGATATGCAAAAAGAAGATGAACGAGCGCTTTGTTGGCTAGCTGAAAACGGGACAAATATTTGTTTTGCCTCTGGCCGTTTTACTCACCGAATTGATGAGGCGGTAAAAAGGTTTTCGTTCCCGTATTACACAACTAGTTTAAATGGAGCGACAATGATACTACCGGATGGAAAAGTATTTCATGAATCGAGTTTTGAAGATGGGGTTGCCCAGGAAATATATCGATATATACATAAAAAGGGACTAGCAGATATTGTTTGTGCAAATGAGCAGCGATATACAAAAAGGAAGAATGAACATCACCATACTTTTGAAGAGTATATGGGAGTGCATATTGCTGAAATCGAAGAGTTAGAAGAGGAATTTGGGAAGACTGTACATCCTGCGAAATTATTTGTTTTTGGCGAAGAAGAAAAAATTGTAGCATTAGATCAAGAGTTGAGAGATACATTTCATAGCGAAGCGGAAGTCTTTATATCGGGTAAGCGATATGTTGACATTATGCCAAGAGGTGTAAGTAAAGGAAGCGCTCTGAAGCGATTAATGGAACATTTACAAATTGAAGCAAATGAAGTTGCATGTATTGGAGATTCTTTCAATGATATTTCTATGTTTGAAGTAACCCCGCACTCCTTCACCCTCCATCATGCTCATCCGTATGTGAAGGAGAAATCAAATTATGTTGTCCGTTCGGTTGAAGAAGCTATTATGAAATTACCGTTACTTGTATAAAAAAGAAGCTCGTCACTGGCGAGCTTCTTTTTTACTTGAATAAAGATTTAACGAAATCAATGATACTAGAGAAGAAATCTTTTACTTTATCTAGGAAACTTTGCCCTTCTTCAGATCCTAAGAAGGCAGACACATGGTCTTTTGCTTTCTCTAATTGGCTACCAACTTGGTTCCAATCGATATTAAGATTTTTCATTTTATCAAATAACGCTACTAGGCTATCCAACTGTTCATCTGTTAATGTAATACCGAGTTGATCAGCAATTTTTTTAATTAATGTACGTAAATCTTCAGTTGTTTTTGGCTGTTCTTTTGCAATTTCTTCTTTAATTTTTGCAACAAGTTGAACTGCTTTTTCTTCGCCGATTTTATCACCAAGCTGGGCTGTTTGTACCATTTCTTCATTGGCTACTTTTTTTACTTCTTCAGGAATGGCTTTGTTTGATGTTGTTTCATAGGCCTTCATTAAACCTGTTAAAGCAGCAGTTCCTGAAACTTTAAATGGTGCAGTAATTTGAATCTCTGCATCTTTCACACCTGCTGTAATAAGTGCATTTGTGTACATTGCATCTGTTATCGAATTAATGTTTTTTGAGCGTACAATGAGACCTGACCCTGGTTTTGTGTATGTAATCATAGAAGAGGAAATAGCTCTCGTACCAATTTGCGCTTTTGGAACGATGCCCTCTAGAAATTTATGTTCTTCCGCATTAGATACAGTAATAATTTGTGCATCTTTTGGTGCTTTCATTTCTTTCAAAAGATCTTGTTTCTGTTGTTCAGATAAGTTTTCTCCTAGTGTAACAATTGATTCTCCCTCAATGATGTCTGCAAATGAAGCTGTTGGCATAATAAATACGGCTACAGCTAATAGCAGAGCTAGTAATTTCGTTTTCACGAAAAATCGCTCCCTTTCTCTTTCTTAAATTTTCGGGCAACACAGTTATTATAGTATATTTTTCTTATTTGTCACCTAGCTTCTTCCACATTTCAAAAAAGAAGTATGCAGATTGTCGGATTCTTTTTGTTTCTCGTCATGAATATGGTAATATAGTGCTGAGATAGTTGAAAGGAGACATATACATATGAAAACTTTAGGATACATATTAATGGAAAATGGCGAAAAAATCGATTTAGAATTTTTCCCAGAAGAGGCACCAAAAACAGTAGAAAACTTTAAAAAATTAGCAGAGCAAGGATTTTATGATGGTGTGACATTCCACCGCGTTATTCCTGGTTTCGTAAGCCAAGGTGGAGACCCAACAGGCACAGGAGCAGGTGGCCCAGGTTACTCTATCCCATGTGAAACTGATGGAAATCCTCATAGACATCTTGTTGGCTCACTTTCTATGGCACATGCTGGCCGTAATACAGGTGGTAGCCAATTCTTTGTTGTTCATGAACCACAACCGCATTTAGATGGCGTACATACTGTATTCGGTAAAGCAACAAGCGGTATTGAAACAGTATTAAACATGCGTCAAGGCGATGTAATGAAAGAAGTTAAAGTTTGGGAAGAATAAGTTACGAGAAAAGGAGAGCGATTTTGCTCTCTTTTTTTATTTCCTATAAACAGGGATTGGTATATATTTTAAAGTATATGACACAAATAGGACGGCTACTAACGTTAAATTATATTGTTCATGAGAACAAACTTTTAACAAAATACATAGGATGGAGTACGAATTATATGCTTCAATAAATGTATTTCTCTTAACATATTGCTTTTGGTAGAACTACTTTGTTCAAAAGTGGTTAATAAGTGAAATGTGATGAGAAAGGGATTTTCCTTTTAGTTCCTATATAGTATTGTCTCTTTTTTGAGCGGTGTAATAGAAAGAAATAGCGTGGAAACATATATTTGACTTTCTTCTTAACGCTTTGTATGATTATCAAGTTGTTTCAGCCCCTTCTCACTCTGGTAAAAATATTGTAGAATGAATGTGATATGAAAAGAGTGATTGAGGGGATAAATAGTTTGTAACTTTTGTAAGAAGGGATAAGGGTTATGTTAATTCGTTTTAAAAAAAGTTATGAAAAAATTGCAATGGGGCTTCTTTCATTTATGCCAACTGAAAAAGATGTAAAAACATTACAATTGACAATGAAAGAATATGAAGCGAAAGAGGATTGGCAATTGTATTTGTGGAAACAAAATGAAGATTTTGTTGGGATAATGGGGATTATAAAAAAAGAAGATCAGGTATTGGAAATTCAGCATTTGAGCGTGAATCCGTCTCACCGTCATATGGGGATTGGGACGAAGATGGTTCAAGAGCTTAAGAGTAAATTTCTTGAGTTTACAATTTGCGGAAATGAGCAAACAGCAAGTTTTTGCAAAAAGTGTAAAGAGCTTGAACAAAATATACATTCATGAAAGCAGGGATAAGTGTTTATTATCTCTGCTTTCTTTTTTGTAGTTGCTCGTGTCGTTCAGAAATGACTTCTGTTCGATCACGCAATGTGTGCTTACTTATGATGTATTCACCAGGAATGATGTTCACATCTTTCCAAGAGAGGTTTTGTTTCTTACATAACTGTATGCATTGTTTTTCTAACGATACGTCTAATAAGGGTAAAAATAACGGCGCGAAAATTTCCTTTTTGTGGATAGAGTGTAATCTTTCATTTAATAAGAACATAAGTTGTTTATGATCTATTCCTAATTGATGTAAAGATGTACTGTTCTTTTCTAAAAGTGCTATTGCGCTTTTTATCATCTTCTCTGCACCATTCCAGTTTGATCGTCTGTGATGGTATAAGGAAACAGCAATTTGAATGAGACCGACTAAGTAATTGTCGCGTTCTCCTCTAGGTTTTAATTTCCAATACTCTTCTAATATTTCATGACATTCAAAATAATCATAGTCTCCGTGAAAATGAATTAAAAATTGTATGTACTCGGTAGGATACATTTTATTCGCTCCTGTCTAACGGTTATATGTACAGTTTATCATAGAAATATTAACAATAAGCGACTAGGGAAATATCCCTAGTCGCTTTATTGCGTCCTATTAGCAGAAGCAAGCTGCTCCTACAATGATTAGTAAAATGAACAGTACAACAAGTAATGCGAACCCACCGCTAAAACCGCAATCAACGTGACCCATAGTTTTTTGACCTCCTACATTGTTCTTACTACATTGTTATCATATGAAGCGGTGGGCATTATGACATGGGCATAGGTCTATTTTTAATTAAATTTCTTAAAAAGGTTGGATAGAACATGAGTATGCTCTATACTTATGGTGTTATAGAAAAAATGTGGTGGGATGCTTTGTGCAGTATAATTTTAAAGTAGAGGCTTTTGAAGGGCCTTTAGATCTATTGTTACACTTAATAAATCGTTACGAAATTGATATATATAATATTCCTGTAGCGAAAATTACAGAGCAATATCTATCTTATGTCCATACGATGAAAGAATTACAATTAGATGTTGCCAGTGAGTATTTAGTAATGGCTGCAACGTTATTACAAATTAAAAGTAAAATGTTGTTACCGAAACAAGAAGAAGATGTACCTGATAACGGTGAAGACTTTATAGATGATCCTCGTCAAGAATTGATGGAGAGGTTAATTGAATATAAGAAATATAAGCAAGTTGCTACTGAGTTAAAAGAAAGAGAACAAGAAAGAGCACAGCTATATACACGTCCGCCAATTGATTTTACATCATTTCAACAAGAAGAGGAGACAAGCTTACCTCTTGATGTTACGTTATATGATATGTTAGCGGCATTTCAAAAGCTAATGCGTCGTAAAAAAGCAAAAACCCCCGTAACAACGCGAATTACTCGCCAAGAAATACCAATTGCACAGCGAATGACTGATATTCTACAACAGTTAGAAGTAAGAGGCGGTCGTCAAAGCTTTTATGATTTGTTTGCTGATGAAGAACGTGAAATAATGGTTGTAACATTTTTAGCGGTTCTTGAGCTAATGAAAAATCAACAAATCATAATTGAGCAGGAACATAATTTTGATGAAATTTTCGTATCAAGCTCTAATAAATCCGTATAGAGTTGATGTGAAGAGGGGATAGAAATATTTTATCTCATGTTAGGTTTTAATGTATCGTTTGGAACGAGAGAAGAAATATTGAACCGAACGCATTTACTGTGATTCGGTTTTTTTATGTGTGTTTTTTATGGGAAATAGGAGGAAGGAGTTCGTAAAATGGATAGAAAAGAACAAAAAGCGATTATTGAAGGGCTTTTATTTGTTGCAGGTGACGAAGGGATTTATCCGGAACAGATAGCTAAAGTTCTGGAAGTTGAAGTGGAAGAAGTACTAAACAGTATAGAGGAAATGCAAAAAGAATGCGAAGGATCGAATCGCGGTTTGCAAATTGTACAATATGCAAAAGTGTATCGTTTTGCAACAAAGAAAGAACATGCTTCGTACTATCAAAAATTAATAGATACTCCAACCGCGGCTTCACTTTCTCAAGCAGCTCTTGAAACGTTGGCAATCGTTGCGTACCGTCAACCGATTACAAGGACAGAAATGGAAGAGATTAGAGGTGTGAAAACGGACAAGGCATTACAAACGTTAGTTTCACACTTACTTATAAAAGAAACGGGAAGAGCGGAAGGACCAGGGCGCCCTATTTTATACGGAACGACGAAAGAATTTTTAGATACGTTTGGATTGAAAACATTAGATGATTTACCACCTCTTTCGGAAGAAAATGAACAAATGAATGAAGCAGATTTGTTCTTTGGTTCTTTACAGGAATTATCAAAATAAAAGCTTAGCATTTTGCTAAGCTTTTTTTGTATATCAATTACAGAGCGTGCCATACTAAATGAAAAAAGGAGACGAGTTATGAAAGGTGTACGGAGTATTCTATTGTTGGTTTCTGTTTTATTATGTTTTTCGTTAAACAGCGCATCGGCTAAAAGATATATGATGTCTATTCATACTGCGTCTTCTATACATATGCATCGGCAACATTTTGGTAAAATGAAAGTGAGTTTTTTAAAAGTTGGACAAGGTGATGCGACACTTATTACATTGCCAAATGGTCAAACGATGTTAATAGATGGGGGCCCTTATGAAGCGGGAGAGGTTATTATTCAAAAACTAATTGAAAAAGGAATTAATCATTTAGATGTGATTGTAAGTACTCATCCTGATATGGACCATATAGGGGGGCTTATTCCAATTGTAGAACAAATGCCGGTTTCACTCGTATTAGATAGTGGAAAAACATATAGTTCATTTACTTATCATACGTATCGGAATAATATTAAAAAAAGGGGTATACCTTTCATTTCAGTGAAGGAAGGACAATATATACCGTTAGATCCACATGTTTCTATACAAGTATTAAACAATGGTAAATCGAAAGACGAGAATAACGAGTCCTCAATTGTGTTAAAGATTCGATATGGTAAAGCGGACTTTTTATTAATGGGTGATGCTGATATACGGACGGAAAATGAAATATTAAAGCAATTTGATGTACATGCAGATGTATTAAAAGTTGGGCATCATGGCTCGTATACTTCAACGAGTGAAACATTCTTAAAAAAAGTAGATCCACAATTCGCTATTCTTTCGTACGGGAGTAGAAATCCGTATGGGCATCCTCATCAGAGTGTAGTAAGACGATTAAAACAGCGTGGTATAATGATATATGGAACAAACAAGCGAACTGTGGAAATAGAAACAGATGGTGAACATATTACTATGGGGGCAAGCGGTCTTATGCCATTACTTAAGTAACTAATTATATAAGAGGTTATTATCCATTTTGGTAAAAATGGATAATATATATTAGAATGAAAAAGAAATCAATTTCCTTTTTTCGCTGAACGAAGAGGAAATTTCATTAGAATGTATAGACAACTACTTGTGTGTATATTAAGATGGAATTAGGCGAATAAGGTAATAATAATAAGTAGGTATTTCATGGGAAAGGGTCGATGAAAATGAAAACGCAAGTTGTCATCAATGCCGAAATTTATACAGGTAAAGAAGTAGTGGAAAACGGATTTATTCGTTACACAGAAACAGTTAAAGAAATTGGTTTGATGGCTCAATATGTATCACAAGAAAATGAAACTGTGTTAGATGTGGCAGGAAAGATTGTGATTCCAGGTATGATTGATGTTCATATTCATGGTGGATACGATATTGATGCGATGGATGCAAATAGCGATGGATTAGTAACTCTTGGTAAAGAAATGTTAAAAGAAGGAGTTACAACTTACTTCCCAACAACAATGACACAAGCTCCAGAAGCGATTGAAGCGGCGCTAAGTGCTGCGAAGGAAGCGAAAGACAAAGGAGCACATTTCGAATATATTCACTTAGAAGGACCATATGTTTCAAAAAAACGTGCGGGTGCACAACCACTTGAACATATTGTTCCTGCGAGTATCGAGCAATTTAAACAATGGCAGGAAGCAAGCGGTAATTTAATTAAATTAGTAACATATGCACCGGAAGAAGAAGGTGCGTTAGAGTTTGAACAGTATCTTGCTGAAACAGGTGTTGTTGGCACAATGGGGCATACAGATGCAATTGATGCACAACTGAAAAATAGAAAAATTACACATGCAACACATTTATACAATCAAATGCGTGGACTACATCATCGTGAACCAGGAGTTGTTGGTCATGTGTTATTAAATCCAGATGTAATGGTTGAAGTAATTACAGATGGTATTCACATTCACCCTGATATGGTGAAATTAGCATATAAATTAAAAGGACCGAAAAAAGTAAGTGTCATTACAGATGCAATGCGTGCAAAAGGTCTTGAAGAAGGATTATATGAGCTTGGCGGACAGCCAGTACATGTAAAAGATGGCAGTGCCCGATTAGAAGATGGAACGTTAGCTGGTAGTATTTTAAAAATGGATCAAGCTTTCCGAAATGTAATTGAATTTACAGGATGTTCAATCGAGGAGGCAGTGTTAATGACATCAGTTAACCAAGCAGAAGAATTTGGATTAAATAATAAAGGCGCATTAGCAGTAGGTAAAGATGCAGACTTTGTTGTTATGACTGAAGAATTACATGTATATGATACGGTTCGTTTAGGAATTCATATGAAGGAAGGGAAGTAATTAGATGAATATTCTAGTTGTAAAAACTCCAGAAGAATTAGCAGAAGCAGGTTATAAGTTAATTAAAGAGGTTGTAAAATCAAAAGAAAATCCAACATTAGGAATGGCTACAGGAAGCTCTCCATTAGGTATTTATGCAGAAATGCGAAAAAATAAACTTGATACAAGTCATGCAACCACTGTAAACTTAGATGAGTACGTAAATTTACCACACGAAGATAAAAACAGCTATCACTATTTCATGCAAGAACAGTTGTTTGATCATCTTCCATTTAAACAAACTTATGTACCGAATGGGATGGCAAGTGATTTAGAGGAAGAGTGCAAGCGTTATGAAGGCATTCTAGTAGCTAACCCAGTTGACTTACAGATTCTTGGAATCGGTGAAAACGGTCACATCGGATTTAATGAGCCAGGAACACCATTTAATTCTCCAACTAACATTGTAGAATTAACAGAATCTACACGCCAAGCAAACCTTCGCTTCTTTGAAAATGAAGAAGATGTGCCGACTCATGCGATTACAATGGGAATTGGAAGTATTATGAAAGCGAAACAAATTCTACTTGTTGCTATGGGATCTAAAAAGGCAGAAGCTATTAAAGAATTATTGCAAGGTGAATATAGTGAGGCGTGTCCTGCTACAGTTTTACAACGTCATCCGAATGTAACCGTAATCGCAGATCCAGAAGCTCTATCTTTATGCAGTGAGGCGATTGCTGATGAACATCGACAAGTATTCACCATTTCCGATTTATTATCAGATTCAAGAGTGGGTGAAACAGCTAATTGAGGAAGGCGAATGGAAGCCGGGAGATAAAATTCCGTCTGAGAATGAACTTTGTGATAAGTTCGAAGTGAGTCGTATGACAATCAGACAGGCGATTAATAACTTAGTGGAACAAGGTTATTTATACCGGAAACGTGGGATTGGAACGTTCGTCCAACTTCCGAAAGTGGAGCAAAAGTTGCAAGGAATGACGGGATTCACAGAAGATATGATATCTCGTGGTATGAAACCGAGCAGCCAGTTATTAAGTTTCCGCCTAGTTCCAGCTACTGCTAAAATAGCAGACCGGCTGAGAATACAAGAGGGAGAATCGGTTTATGAAGTGAGGCGTACGCGCTTAGCTGATGACGAACCGATTGCATTTGAGACGACATATTTGTCGCCAACTCTTGTGAAAGATATTAACGAAGAAATATTACAACAATCTTTATATGAACATTTAGAGAAAAAACTGGGCTTTAAGCTTGTTCGCGCTACTCAATCAATTGAAGCTTCAATTGCAACGGATAATGAAGCTGAACATCTGCATATTCCTAAAAAGGCGCCTGTACTTGTAATGCGTCAATGGTCATATTCAGAAGGTGAGTTACCGTTAGAGTATGTGAAATGTATTTATCGTGGGGATCGTTACAAGTTTATTACGAACATCGCACGTAACAAGTAATATATTTCAGTTTGTGAAGTACAGTGAACTTTGATGTTTTCAACATGTAAAGAAATAAAAATACGACTCATCCTTATAAGGATCGAGTCGTATTTTTATTTGCTTCTTCATTATAAACAAGTACTTGGTTAACGGCATCTTTGACAGTATCTACTACATAGTGAGCGTGCTCTTTTACCGCATCATCAGCTTGAGACATAGCAAAACTATGGGGAGTTAAGGAAAACATTGGGATATCATTGTAAGAATCCCCTATGCACGCAACCTCCTCTGGTTGTATTTGAAACTCTTGTAATAAAACAGAAATAGCAGAACCTTTACTAATATTTGGTGGCATTACATCTAAACATTGTTCAGCTGAAATGAAAGTACTAACTTTTCCATGGAATTTTTCATCGATCTTTTTTTGAAGGAGTTGTAAGTTTTCCTTTGTTCCACCGATAGAAATTTTATTTGGAAAAATTGTATCATCGATTTTCTGTAATAAATTTGGTTCTTCAACAGAAGTCATTGCTACTTGTTTTTCGAGTTCATGAATAAAAGGTGTCTTTTCTTCAATATAGTAATTATGCTCATCACTTACATAACGGAAATAAGGGTCTTGATTTGTCATAGCTAGTAAATCAGGAAGAATGCTGGAATCAAAATTTGCGGATAATAGTTGCTTATTTTCATTAGTGTATACAAACACACCATTTACACTAATACGATGGAAATTTGTATTTACAGCTTTCATTAAGTCTGCGATTTCATTATCAAGTCGTCCAGAAGCGAAGCAAAGAATAACATTTTGCTCAGCAAGACTGCGAAGTGCCGCAACATCCTGTTCATCAATCAGACCTCCATGCTGCATCATTGTACCGTCAATATCACTTACAAACATTTTAATCATGTTGCTATCTCCTTTCTATGTACAGTTGCTCTTACATTATACGTATCATATACAAACATGTCTAAAAAATGAATTTTTATCAAATGGTAGATGTTTTACATTGACGACAAAGAAGAATGTTCTGTAACATAAAAGTAGGCTATTTAAGTACGAGGGTGGTGTTATATGAGTAATTATCTAGAAATTAAAAAAGTTTTAAATAATAATGTCATCATTGCTAGCCATCCTGAACACGAGGAAGTAGTAGTGATCGGTAAAGGAATTGGATTTGGAAAAAAGGCTGAAGATGTGTTGGAGCAAGAACAAATTGAGAAAATGTTTGTTTTAAAAAATGAACGTGATCGAGAACAATACAAACTTTTAGTGCCGCATGTGAGTGAAAAGCTAATTGAATTGATGAATGATATTATGTTATACATTCAAGAAAAAGCGGAGTCTCCATTAAATGAACATATTCATATCGCTTTAACAGATCATATTTCTTTTGCAATTAAAAGGCTGAAACAAGGACTTACAATAGATAATCCTTTTTTAGTTGAAACGAAAATGCTATATCCAGAGGAATATGAAATTGCTGAAGGAGTTGTGAAACTTTTAAATTCTCGTTTGCAAATTACATTGCCAGAAGGAGAAGTTGGCTTTATCGCACTCCATATTTATAGCTCGCTTACAAACTCTGATTTATCTTCTGTTAATCAAAATTCTCGTCTTATTGCACAACTTGTGTCTTTAATTGAGACAAACCTACAAATTACATTAGACCAAGAAAGCATTCATTATTTACGCCTTATTCGCCATTTACAATATGCTATTGAACGGGTGAAAAAAGGAGAAAAAGTAGAAGAAGCACAAAGTTTTGCTGATTTATTAAAATTAGAATATCCAGTTTGTTACAATTTGGCGTGGAAGCTAGTCAAAGTAATGCAGAACGAATTACAACTTCCTGTTTATGAAGCGGAGAGTATTTATTTAACGATGCATTTACAACGATTAGTGAAAGCAGAACATGTGTAAAAAGACATATATTTTTGTCTAAAATGAAAACGTTAAAAAAAATGATTGAATCGCTTACAATAGTTATGTATAATAACTATTGCAAAGTTATACAAAATTCGACAAACACATTAAGGTAAATAACGAAAACGTTTGCTTTAATTATAGTGAACTTATACGTAATCCTATTTTTGACACGTGTTACTGATTCGATCAGGCATGAGTGGAGAAAAGTTGGGAATGTAAGCTAAAGAAAGGGACATACTACCCTTTGTATAGCTATCGTTCTATCTTTTTTTTCCTCATGCCTTTTTGGCGTTTGTCGAAAAGTATCAATATAGATAAGAGAGGAAGGGTTTCCATGTTTAAGAAGATCTTTGGTGTTCTTCAAAAAGTCGGAAAAGCGCTTATGCTTCCAGTAGCGATTTTACCGGCAGCAGGTATTTTACTTGGATTTGGTAATGCATTTCAAAATCCACAACTAACAAATGTTATCCCTGCTTTAAAAGCAGATTGGTTCGTAATGGTTGCAAAAATTATGGAACAATCTGGCGATATTATTTTCGCTAACCTTGCGCTATTATTCGCAGTTGGGGTAGCGATCGGTTTAGCTGGTGGAGACGGAGTAGCTGGTTTAGCAGCGTTCGTCGGATACTTAATTATGAACAAAACGATGAGTGTGTTCTTAGAAGTAGATAAACTAGTGAAAGTAACAAGCACTGGAACAGATCCAGTGAAAATTGGATTTTCAGATCCAGCATATGCAAACGTATTAGGAATTCCAACGCTGCAAACAGGAGTGTTTGGTGGTATTATCGTCGGGATAGTAGCGGCATATTGTTATAATAAATACTTCAACATTGAATTACCATCATACTTAGGTTTCTTTGCAGGTAAGCGTTTCGTACCAATCGCAACTGCAACATTCTCTTTAGTGGTAGGTATTATCATGTGCTTCATTTGGCCATACATTCAGGGTGGCTTAAATACGTTCTCACATCAAATGATTGATGCAAATAGAACGATAGCAGCATTTATATTCGGTTTAATCGAACGTTCATTAATTCCATTTGGATTACATCATATTTTCTATTCACCGTTCTGGTTCGAATTCGGTCAGTATACAAATGCAGCTGGCGAATTAATCCGTGGTGACCAAAAAATCTTTATGGCACAGTTAAAAGACGGCGTAGAATTGACAGCAGGTACATTTACAACTGGTAAGTATCCGTTCATGATGTTCGGTCTTCCAGCAGCAGCTTTAGCAATGTACCATGAAGCACGTCCGGAAAATAAAAAATTAGCAGCTGGTATTTTAGGATCTGCTGCATTAACATCTTTCTTAACAGGTATTACAGAACCGCTTGAATTTTCATTCTTATTCGTAGCACCAGTATTATTCGGAATTCATGCAGTATTCGCTGGTCTATCATTTATGACAATGCAAATTTTAGGTGTTAAAATTGGTATGACATTCTCTGGTGGTTTAATTGACTTCATATTATTCGGTGTACTACCAGGTCGTACGGCATGGTGGTGGGTAATTATTGTTGGTCTTGTACTAGCAGTTATTTACTACTTCGGATTCCGTTTCGCAATCCGTAAATGGAACTTAAAAACACCTGGTCGTGAAGTAGCGAATGCTAATGAAGGCGCAGGGAAAACAGAAGCAGGAGAACTTCCACGTGAAGTATTAGTAGCACTTGGTGGTAAAGAAAATATTGCTTCGTTAGATGCTTGTATTACTCGTTTACGCGTTCAAGTTAACGAACAAAAAGATGTAAATAAAGACCGCTTAAAAGAGCTTGGAGCAGCCGGTGTACTTGAAGTTGGAAATAACATTCAAGCTATTTTCGGACCGAAATCTGACACATTAAAATCACAAATTCATGATATTATGTCAGGTCGTACACCTCATGTTGAAAAAGAAGCGCCTGTAAAAGTGGAAGAAGCTCCTCAACAGGTTGATGAAAATGAAACAATCGTTTCACCAATTGAAGGGAAAATCTTACCGATTACAGAAGTACCTGACCAAGTATTCTCAGGGAAAATGATGGGAGATGGATTTGCGATTGAGCCAACAGAAGGAACAGTAGTTTCTCCGGTTAATGGTGAGATTGTAAATGTATTCCCTACAAAACATGCGATTGGTATTCAGTCTGAAGGCGGAAAAGAAATTTTAATCCACTTCGGTATTGATACTGTAAAATTAAATGGTGAAGGCTTTGAAGCGCTTGTAGCACAAGGTGATAAAGTGAAGCAAGGACAACCATTATTAAAAGTAGATCTTGCATTTGTAAAAGAAAATGCACCATCTATTATTACACCAATCGTCTTTACGAATTTACAACAAGGGCAACAAGTCGAATTGAAAAAAGATGGAAATGTTAAGAAGGGCGAAAACGCTATTATTGACATTCAGTAGGAATTTGACGCAAAATGTTTATAATTATAATAGGCGATGTGGTTGACCGAACATCGCCTATTATATACAATAGATGATGTAGTACTCACGTCTATACAACTAAAAAAATACTGTATTTGAAGGAGATAAATTATCATGGAAAAAATCTTTAAAGTAACTAGCGACTCAGGAATTCATGCTCGTCCAGCAACTCTACTTGTAAACACTGCAAGCAAATTTGGTTCTGACATCAACTTAGAGTATAACGGAAAAAACGTTAACTTAAAATCAATCATGGGTGTTATGTCTTTAGGAATTCAACAAGGCGCGGAAATTAAGGTCACTGCAAATGGTGATGATGCAGCTCAAGCACTAGCAGCTATCGAAGAAACTATGAAAAACGAAGGATTAGGAGAATAATGACTCTTAACATTCAAGGGATCGCTGCATCAAGTGGGATTGCTATTGCAAAGGCTTTCAGACTTGAGAATCCTGAATTTAACATTGAAAAGAAATCAATTACAAACGAAGCTGCTGAAATTGCACGCTTAGACGCTGCGCTTGAGAAAGCAAAATCTGAACTAGAAGCTATTAAGGACCACGCTTTTGCTGAGCTAGGTGCTGATAAAGCTGCTATCTTTGAAGCACATTTATTAGTATTAAATGATCCGGAATTAGTAAATCCAGTAAAAGATAAAGTAAATAGCGAAAAAGTAAATGCTGAATTTGCAATGGATGAAGTTGCATCAATGTTTATTTCTATGTTTGAAAACATGGATAACGAATACATGAAAGAACGTGCTGCGGATATTCGCGACGTAACAAAACGTGTTCTTGCGCATTTACTAGGAATTAACTTCTCAAACCCTGGTACAATTTCTGAAGAAGTAATCATCATTGCTGAAGATTTAACACCATCTGATACAGCTCAGTTAAACCGTAAGTATGCAAAAGGTTTCACAACTGATATCGGTGGACGTACATCTCACTCTGCAATTATGGCTCGTTCTATGGAAATTCCGGCTGTTGTTGGTACGAAGGTTGTTATGGAGAAAATCCAAAACGGCGATATCGTAATCATTGACGGTTTAGATGGAGAAGTAATTGTAAACCCATCTGAAGAAACTCTTCGTTCTTTTGAAGAAAAGAAAGCGAAATTTGAAGAGCAAAAAGCTGTATGGGCAAAATTAAAAGACCAAGCAACTGTAACAAGTGATGGACATCACGTTGAGCTTGTTGCTAATATCGGAACACCAAATGATGTACAAGGTATTATCGATAATGGCGGAGAAGGCGTTGGTTTATACCGTACAGAATTCTTATACATGGGCCGTGACAATCTTCCAACAGAAGAAGAGCAGTTCGAAGCGTATAAAGCAGTTCTTGAAGGTGTAAAAGAAGATCAACCAGTCGTTGTTCGTACACTTGACATCGGTGGAGATAAAGAGCTTCCATACTTACATTTACCAAAAGAAATGAACCCATTCTTAGGATACCGTGCAATTCGCTTATGTCTTGATGAGCAAGATGTGTTCCGTACACAACTTCGTGCATTACTTCGTGCTAGCGTATACGGTAACTTAAAAATTATGTTCCCAATGATTGCAACTCTTGATGAGTTCCGTCAAGCGAAAGCAATCTTATTAGAAGAGAAAGCAAAACTTGTAGAAGCGGGTACAACTGTTTCTGATTCTATTGAAGTTGGTATGATGGTTGAAATTCCAGCTTCAGCAGTATTAGCAGATCAGTTCGCAAAAGAAGTTGATTTCTTCTCTATCGGAACAAATGACTTAATCCAATACACAATGGCTGCAGACCGTATGAACGAACAAGTAGCTTACTTATACCAACCATATAACCCATCTATTTTACGTCTTGTAAAAATGGTTATCGATGCTGCTCATAAAGAGGGCAAATGGGCTGGTATGTGTGGTGAGATGGCGGGAGATTCACTTGCTATCCCATTATTATTAGGCTTAGGTTTAGATGAGTTCAGTATGAGTGCAACATCTATTCTTCCTGCAAGAACACAACTAAGCAAGTTGTCAAAAGCAGAAATGGAAACATTAGCAGAAAAAGCATTAATGATGTCAACTGCTGAAGAAGTTGTTGAATTAGTTAAAAGCATATAATAGTAAAAAAACCTGAGTCGATTCGAAATCGATCTCAGGTTTTTTTGCTACATATACCTTAGGTGATTTTATTGTTTAAACTTATCTTAAAGAGCAATTGCGATAACATCTTCTGGGCAAACACGTAAAATCCCTTCAAATCTATCGTCATTACGATTGTTTCCATTCTTATCATCTTTGTTGTTGTCTTTGTCGTCATCTCTTCTTAATGCAGAGAATAGAGCAATACCGTTACAGAACCCCTCAAAAACTAAATTGCGGAATGTTCCATTTCCTTTTAGTTTAAGAAGCGAAATCTCAGTGCCTATAGAAAGATGTGCAAGTACGTTACATACAGCAGCTCGTTGTGGTCTAACTTCTTCTCTCTCTTTCTCGCGATGTTCGCGATGGTCACACTCTCTTTCACGATGATGACAGTCTCTAAAGTTATCACAGCATCCAAATGATCCAAACATAATCCTCATCACCCCCTTCACACTTATAATCTATGTAAGTTCGGTAGTCGGTGACTGGACAGATAATGAAAATTTTTCTAGGGGATTTTCTCATTTTAAATGACTAGATGGGTATTTAGTATGGAATGATGTTTAAAATAGGGGAAATATCACAAAAAAATGTAAAGACCACCTCAATGAAATAAATTAGGTAGCCTTTACACTTTTTTGCTTTTATATAAAACGATGATATATACAGGAAGAGCTAGGAGTAGTGGTGCAATGGATCGTGCAGTGTGTTTTTCTGCTTCTAATTGTAACGCTTCTTCTTTTGGGAATTGTAACACTGATATGTTTGCAGCATCGCCAATAAAATATAGCAGTAGTACAGTTACTATGTAACTTAAAAGTGCGATAAAGCTTCCGTATGAACTCAATGAAAATCCCTCTCTTGTTATCTATTTGTTATCATTGTATCACAATTGTAACAAAAATACACGGTTATATTTCAATGCTTTAACAAATTTCGACACAAAACGCCATATTTGTTTATAGTGATAGCGTAAAAATTACAATTTCTCTATGTGTAGATGTCGAATAATACATTGTAATATTACGGATGTGTGACAGAATATAAAAAAACGAAGGTAATGAAATTACCTTCGTTTTTATTATTTCGCCCATTCACTTACTTGTTCTACGCTCATGCGCGGTGCAGGGTGACCTTTTAAAGTGGATTCACCAATTGTAATAAGCATAATTGGTACGTAACGAGATGAAACATTAAATTCTTCCATTAGTGCTTGTGGGTTGAAACCACCAATTGCGCAAGTATCCCAGCCAGTTGCTTTAGCAGCAAGCATAAGTTGCATTGCTGCTAAAGCAGCATTTGAAAAGGCAGCATCTCGTGGGTATTGCTCACGAGTATATGCAGATTCAATATTTTTAGCTAAGCGCTCTTTTGCGTCTGCTTTCATAAATCCTTGTTCTACAATTGGACCGTAAACAGGTTCAACATTTTTATATGCCTCTAAATCACCTAAAATAGCGACTACGGCAGAAGCATCAAGAATTTGTTGTTGGTTATAGGCAATTGGGTGTAATCGTTTTTGTACATCTTCGCCTTGGAAAACAAGGAATTTCCAGTGTTGCAAGTTCCAAGCAGAAGGTGCTTGCGCAGCTGCTTTTAAAATTTCATGTAACTCTGTAGATGAAATTTCTTTTTCAGGGTTGAATGCACGTGTAGATGTGCGTTCATATAAAACGTTAAAAAAGTCATTGTTTGTCATTATATATCCTCCAAATTACATATCAACTTAATATAAAATAAATGTAATATACTCTACTTACATTTTGTAAGTTATTGAATTTAAGAATATAATACCTTTATTTTAATTGTCAAGTTTTAAATAGTAAGGCAGGGCATTCATACAAACGATACAATTCATATAATCATACACTAAAAAAGGAATTTCCAGAGCAGATAAGCGAAGATAACATTCTCAATTAGCTTGTTAATATGAGTTCCTCATAATTCTTTATAAAATGATTGTGAGGAATTCAGTAGAACAAGATATATGAAGTGAGTGAAGACTAGTGATGAACATACTACATTTTTTATTAGAGAATACTGTTTTCCAAAATGTATTACAAGATCTTCAGTTGAATGTCCTTTATATAGAAGATGGATGTACACATCAACAAACGATAGAAAACGTCCATCCAAAATGTATGTTTATAGCAAATAGTTTTGAAGAAGGAGAAATATTGTTTCATAGAACTAGACCACATATTGTAATTATGTATGTAACAGATTTTGCTCAAATAAAATATATAAAGAATATATATGATTCACGGAGTACATTCATTATCATTTGGGATCAACAGATAGATAATCAGTTTGCAGATTTACTACTGTTAGGAATACGTAATATTGTTATAGCACCAGTAACCCCACAAGTGGTACTAGAGGAAGTGAATAAGAGTTTATATCAACTTTCTTTAGTGCGGCAAGTAGGTTTACAGCAAGAATTACTTCAAACGATGTTTGATTTTCAAAATGATTTATTATTTATAGTAGAAGATGATGAGATTGTTGATTGTAACACGAATTTTTTACAATTCTTCGGACATGATAATTTATTTACGTATCGTGAAAAACATTTAGTGTTTGCAGAACATCTTATTAGAGAGAACGGATATTATTCGACGACTCACGATATAACATGGCTGGATGATACTTTATCAAATGGAAGAAGAATTAAAATGTATAATTATGAAGGAGAAGCATTTACTTTTCTATTACGTGCGACACCATTACCAGAAGACTTATCGCGATTTATAGTAAAATGCACAGAGATTACAGAATTAGATGAAATCTATCAAGAGCAAGAAAGATTGGCTATGATAGATTCATTGACAGAAATATATAATCGCTTGAAATTCCAACAAATATTGGAGACAGAGTGGGAGAATGTATTACGTAATGATGAAAAAGTTGCACTTATTTTGTTTGATATAGATAATTTTAAATCAGTAAATGACACATATGGTCATGATTTTGGCGATTTAGCATTAGTACAACTTGCAGATCTTATGAAATCTAAAGTTGAAGATCAACATGTATTTGCAAGATGGGGAGGAGAGGAATTTATAATATTAGTGACAAATACGGTAGAAAAAGAAGCGTTTCAAGTTGCGGAATCATTGCGATTTTTCATTGAAACAAAGCATTTCTCTGGAATTTCGAAATTAACAGCGAGTTTTGGAGTTGCGTTATATGAGCAAGGGATTACAAGAGAAGAGTTAATGCAAAGAGCGGATATTGCGTTATATGAAGCGAAAAAAAATGGGAAAAATCAAGTATGTATATATAGAAAAGAAAAAATGTGATTTTTCGCAACAAATTGTTGCGATTTTTTTTTATTACTTGATAATAGAATATGGGGGCCATTTTAACCGAGAAGCCCCCACTTCAAGTAAGCTCGCAAGAGAGACTAAGTGGTGGGTAGTTCACATGAAGTAATTACGGAGGAACAATATGATAAAAAAAATAATGGTTATGGCTTCACTGTCTGCTGTAGTTTGCGGCGGAGTATACTATTTTCTCTATAGTCCCGATTCAAAGGAACAAGCAGTATTAACAACAAAGGTAACTCCTGCTATTGAGTCAGAGGTACAGGATAATATAGAAGAAGTACAAAAAATTGATTATGCTAGTATATCTCAAAAGTTAAATCAGTATTTAGTAGGAAAGCAATTTAATGGGACAGTTTTGGTGACAGATAAAGAGCATGTTATATTGAATAAAGGATATGGATATGCTGATGTTCAAAATAAAATAGAAAATACGCCTCAAACAAAATATCGTATCGGTTCTATTACGAAAACAGTTGTTGCTACATCCATTCTACAGTTACAAGAACAAGGGAAGTTAAATATCCAAGATAATGTAAATAAATACATTCCTTCATTTCCAGCAGATAAACACATCACGTTATATCACTTATTAACGCATACATCTGGTTTACCGGAAAATGGGGAAGGGAAGGTTAATGTAGCTTCACGTATAAATTTAGTAACTTGGATTGGAAGTCAAAAATTAGAGTTTCCACCAGGAACAGGTTGGAAGTATACGGATTATAATTATATGGTGCTCGCTTATATTATAGAAAATATAACGAAAAAGCCTTTAGGAGACTATGTAAAAGAAAATATATTTACAAAGGCCGAGATGCATGAATCAGGTATGGGAAATATGGTGCCTGGAGATAAAAACTTCACGAAGGGGTATGTGAAGAAAGATCAAGAGCTTGTACTAGCACAAAAATTAGGAATGGACTGGTTATATGGATCGGGTGAGATGTATACGACAGTAGGGGATATGAAAAAATTAGATGAAGCGATTATAAATGGAAAGCTTCTTTCTGAACAAAGTATACAAGCGATGTTTACACCTTCACAAGAAAGAAAATATGCATTTAGTTTTTACATATATCCAGATTATTTCCATAACCATGGTGTACTATCTGGTTGGAACACTTTCAATAATTTTAATAAAGAAAAAGGAACTTTTGTTATTTTATTTTCAAATGTGAAAAATAGTATGGATGATGATTTTAATAAAGAGTTCCGAAAGATGGTAAATGATTTATTAGAACAAAGGGGATGAGAAGATGGAAAATAAAAATTTATCAATAGGTTTCATTGGTATTGGTGTAATGGGAAAAAGTATGGTACATCATTTAATGCAAGGCGGTCATAAAGTATATGTATATAATAGAACGAAAGCGAAGGCAGCTTCTTTAGTGCAAGAGGGTGCGACTTGGTGTGATACACCGAAAGCGTTAGTAAAGCAAGTTGATGTTGTTATGACGATGGTTGGTTATCCTCATGATGTAGAAGAAGTGTACTTTGGGATTGATGGAATTTTAGAACATGCAAATGAAGGTACGATAGCAATTGACTTTACAACATCTACACCAACATTGGCAAAACGTATTAATGAAGTTGCGAAAAGCAAGAATATATATACATTAGATGCACCAGTATCTGGCGGGGACATTGGGGCTAAAGAAGCAAGACTAGCAATTATGGTCGGTGGAGAGAACAGAATATATGATATTTGCTTACCTCTATTTGAAAAACTAGGAACAAATATTCAGTTGCAAGGCCCTGCTGGGAGTGGACAACATACAAAAATGTGCAATCAAATAGCAATTGCTTCTAACATGATAGGAGTATGTGAAGCGGTAGCATATGCGAAAAAGGCTGGACTTAATGCAGATAAAGTATTAGAGAGTATTTCGACAGGAGCAGCAGGTAGCTGGTCATTAAGTAATTTAGCTCCTCGAATGTTAAAAGGAGATTTTGAACCTGGCTTTTATGTAAAGCATTTTATGAAAGATATGAAGATTGCTTTAGATGAAGCTGAAAAATTACAATTACCAGTACCGGGTTTAACCCTAGCGAAGGAATTGTATGAAGAGCTAATCGCAGATGGAAAAGAGAATAGCGGAACACAAGTATTATACAAAAAGTATATAAGGGGGTAAATGGAATGGATCTCCAAAAGTTTGACGAGATGATTGATGCTGTGCAGCGAGCAACTTGTGTACAGATTAATGATAAGCAAAAAGAAGCTTTTAAACAAAAATACGATTTTGGACCAGATTTTGAATATGGAAGAGATGAGAAAGGGCATTATGTTATCCGAAGCTCGAAAAAGATGTTAGAGGAAATGGAGTTTTATTTGGCATTGAAATATGATCGAGATGGAATTGTCCTTTATATGCATGCTGAGATTGAAGGGACATGTCATGTATCCGTTAGCTACAGTGAAGATGCACTTCATTTGCAAGAATTGTTTCAATTTCTAGAAGAAAATAAATAAAAAGTCCTCATTTGAGGACTTTTTATTTATTTAGGCAGGCATAATATTTAAGTTGGATAATTTATCCCGCTATTTGTGGGCAGTAAAACTCCCACTGATTAAAGTTTCACTTTATAGGCTGGAAGCGCGGCGGCATCGTTCAATTGGGAATGGAATAACTTGGGCAATGTGATTAGGGCCGAGCTGTTTCGCGCGAGCATGGCGTAGTATATAAAATGCGCACAGAATAGAAACAGGAATAGCACCATATAAACCAAAAAATAAAGCGCTTACACATGATGCAACAAAACCTAAAACACCAACTTCTAATTCTTCCATAATAGCTCCTAAAATGACAGGAATAGCTCCGCATGTAACTCCTAGTATAAGTGCGATAAGTAAACTCATGATTATCCCCCTCTGTTTGCAATATTCTTTTCCTTCTTATTAGTTGTAGTATATCATACGTAAAACAGAATTTTCAGAAAAATTTCAAAAAAAGTTCAATAAATGTTCAAAAAAAATTCCGAAATATACTTGATAAAGTGGAATTGTGATTCGAGATATTTGATTTAAACAAACGAAAGGGAAAAATCATTTTAGTAAATAAAAAATCAGGCTTACTTCAATGTTATGAAATAAGCCTGGTCCATAGGAGGATGTATATATGTAGAGTGAATAAAAGGTTGGAAAAGGGGTTCCAAGTTCTTTTATTCAACTAGCTACCTTAATAAATTGGAACCCAACCTTCTGTTGTAACAAAAATACGAATAGCTACAACTTGGCGATCATCTTGTAAGGTGAAATAGTGTCTTGCATTTTCAGTCACAGATATAAGATCACCAGGCTCGAGTTCAACGTCAAAGAATCGACCATCTTTTCCTTCAATAGCGAAGATGCCATGACCGCTGACAATAAAGCGAACTTCATCGTCAGTATGATGGTGTTCTTTTTGGAAATTAATTAATAACTCGTCAAGGTTAGGTGTGCTATTTGAAAGTGAAATCACATCATATGCTTTATAACCTCTGCGCTCTGAAACATCAGCAATTTCTTTTGAAAACAACGTTAATATTTCAGCTTTGTTTTCATCTGTTAAGGAGTAATTTTCTTTTAAATGAGTAGGAAGTTTAGAAATATTCCATTTCTCATATAAAACATCTTCTCCTTGTAGAAAGTTTGATACTGCTACTTCATTTTCAATACGAGTATTTTCCTCATGAATACGAATTTGCGCCATTAGAAACGCCTCCTTGAATTGATAATAATTTTATATGAAATTGGAATAAAAACTCATAAGCTTCTAATCTTTTTTTTGCATCAAAGCTATCACGGCCCCATACGGTAATGCCATGGTTTCGAATTAATACTGCTCCTGAATCTCCTTGTATATGCTTTCGGAATTTCTCTCCAAGCGTCGGGATATGAGCATCATTTTCGATAATAGGAATGTTAATCGTTGCACCTTCTTCCCAAATATCAAGAGCTTTAATAATCTCTTGATTTTGAAGGGTGACTGCATCACTATACAAATTTGTGATGACATTGTTATCAGTTGTATGAACATGAAGTACGCACCCGGCGTTCGTATTGTTATAAATATGTGTATGCAATATTGTTTCTGCCGAAGGGCGTAACTCAGTTTCTAAAACGGGAACTCCTTGATGATTTACTAATAAAAAATCATCTGGAGTGGTTTTGGTTTTATCTTTGCCACTTGCTGTAATAAGAAAAGTAAGGGGATCATGACTGACTTTTATAGAAATATTTCCACTCGTTGCTGGAAACCAATTCCGAGTTGTTAATTCTTTTTTAATTTCACTTAAGTCATACCATTGACGAAAAAGTTGTTTCATAATTTCACCTCCAACAAATGTTTTAGTTCAGCTAGAACATCGTGAAATGTTTCAAACGGTGTATAAGCAATACGATTTTCTTCACACTTTGTAATAAGGAAGTCACGGGCGAATACTTTATCTGCTTGTTTTGTTGCTTGTAAATCAGTAATAGAATCTCCAATCACAATATGAAAATCATCTTTAGAGCTTAGTTTACGAATTAATGATGATTTACAGAGACCACAACTATGCTGACATTGCTCGTCACAAGGGTGCGGCCATTTCACTTCAATAAATTCTCCTGAAAAGTCAGTTGCATTACAATAAATTTGTTCTTTAGGGATTATTTCTTGTAAGAGTGGATAGACGAAGAAATCCATTCCACCTGATATAACGTAAAAGGAAATGTTATTTTCATTAATGAATTGTATGAATTCATGAAAACCTGTACGGATTTCAGCAGTTTCTTGTAAAAACTGAATAATATCATCGTGTAGATTAATAGGTATTAATCGAAATAATTGAGAAACACCTTCTTGAATAGAAAGTTCTTGCGATAAAATTTTTTGCTTTATTTCCTCTGCTTCTGGTGGTGCGAATTTTTCCATAATGGACATGATATTATCGTTATTTGTAATCGTACCATCGAAATCACAAAATACTTGAATACTCATAATTTCACCTCATGAGAAGGATTTCCCCATATTTGTAGTGCGCTATGCAAATTTATTTCATCCACTTCATGGAGTGGTTTACCTTGTAAAGTAGCTTCAATTGCAGCACGGAAAGCTTTGCCACCACCTTGAGCTCCATTTGGATGCCCATGAATCCCGCCGCCGGCATTAATAACAACATCCTTACCAAAATCTCGTAAAATAAAGGGAACGAAACCAGGATGAATTCCAGCAGATGGAACAGAAAAACTTTTCTTGAAATAGTGGTCTTCCTCAGTTAATGCTTCTGTAATGAGAAGAGCTTCCTCTTTTTCTAATGCAACGTTGCCGTATGGTGATGGGAATAAAGAGAAATCAGCACCAGCGTAACGTAGTAATTTTCCAAGTAGTAATGGAGAAGAGAAACCGTATAGTTTCGATGATGAATATGCGCCACTTACAGCAGGGTGTGCCATAATAGGAATTGGAATTTCATCGTCTTCTACAAGTGCTTGCAGTACATCTAATCCATAAGAAAATACATTAAATAAAAGAATGTCTGCTCCAGCTACCACCGCACGTTTCGCGTTTTCTTTTAAATCATAAGTTCGACCTGTTAAATTTACTGCGTATAAAGTTTTATGCCCGTAAGTTTCGTATACAGATTGTAAAACTTCTTTCCCAGATTCAATTCTTTTTATAAGTGGTGTTAATGAGTTTTCGAATAAAATTTCATCATCTTTTACAATATCTACGCCTCCAATTGCCTGATCGCGTAGTTGAGTTTTTAAATATCCAATATTCCGTCCTATCATCCCTTTGAAAATACTCATTAGAAGAGGTCGATCTTGAACTTGTAAAAGGTTTCGGATGCCTTCAATTCCAAATTTTGGTCCAGGGAACTGTTTCTTTAATTCGTCTGAGAATGTTAAATCAATTAGTTTAATTTCTCCATCTAACGAAAGTTTTCCAAATGTTGTTGTCAAAATGGCTGGTAAGTCAGGGCTAAAGTTCAGCGATGGATAATGAATTTTAATGAGTCCACGTGATACTTTTTTGCCAAGGTAAGAGTTAATATGTTCTTGTTCGTCTAACGCTTCAATATGAATGACTTTGCCTTTATGTTGTTTTAATTGCTCTTGTAATAAGTGTGGTAAATGAGTCCATGAACCAATTGTTAAACCGATTGCAATTTGTTCTGCTTTCTTTTCTAAGTTGTGAGAATCATCGTGGATTAAATATGTCGCTATAATTCCGCTCATTGTTATACCCTCCTAGTTAAATAAAAAAACCTCTCAGCTAAGGAGAGGTTTTTTTACAACCAGCTCCTTATCTGTCAGCGTAACGCTGCGAGAATTAGCACCGTGTCTACAATTGTAGATCGGTTGCCGGGTTTCGTCGGGCTCGTCCCTCCACCTGCTCTTGATAAGAAGTATTTAGAAATGTTTAAATTTTTAAGATAACTGAATTTTGTCAGATATTTTTTATGTTGTCAATGACTTTTTGAAAAAATTTAATTTATCAATTCGATTAATTGCTTCTCGTAATCTATCTTCTGTATGCAAGAGACCAACACGGACATACCCTTCGCCGTGCTCACCAAATCCAACACCAGGAGCAACTGCAACGTGTGCTTTTTCTAGTAAAATGTCAGAAAATTGCTCAGATGTATATCCTCTTGGAACAGGAAGCCATGCAAAGAATGATCCTGTTGGAATGTTTACTTTCCAACCAATTGAGTGACAAGCTGAAATAAGAGCATTTCTCCGAGATTCATAACTATTAACAAGATCTACCACACAAGACTGCGAGCCTAATAGTGCTTCGCGGGCAGCATCTTGAACTGCACCAAAAATACTAACATACATATGATCTTGCAATAGGTTAATAGTTTCGATGACACTTTCATTTCCTACTGCAAAAGCAATACGCCATCCAGCCATATTGAAAGTTTTCGATAAAGTGTAAATCTCAATACCTGTATCTTTAGCGCCGTCTGCTTGCAAGAAACTAACAGGCTTTTGACCATCGAATCCGATAGCACCGTAAGCAAAATCGTGAACAACTAATATATTATGTTTATTAGCAAAATGAATGGTTGCATCAAAAAAATCTTTTGATGCAGTAGCGCCGGTAGGGTTATTTGGATAGTTTAAAAACATTAACTTTGCTCGCTCCGCAACAGAGTCATCAATTTTTGTATAATCCGGTAAAAAATTATTTTCTGCAATAAGCGGCATTGTTTCAAATTGTGCTTTTGCTAAAGCAACTCCTGATAAATAATCTGGATAGCCTGGATCTGGAACGAGAATAGTATCACCAGGGTTTGTAAAACAAACTGGTAATTCTACTAATCCAGCCTTTCCGCCAAACAAAATAGCAACTTCAGTTTTTGGATTTACTACTACATCATATTCACGTTGATAGAATGTTGCCACGGCTTCTTTTAAGCTTTCGTGTCCGCGAAATGGCGGATATTTATGATGAATGGTCTTTTCAGCAGCATCTTGTAAAGCTTTAACGATATGCTGCGGTGTTGGTTGATCTGGATTACCTTGACCTAGATTAATAACATCGTGACCAGCTGCAACGACTTTGTTAACTTTTGCAACAAGTGAAGCGAAAAATTGTGTTGGCAATGATGTTACTATCTCAGAAGGTTGAAATAATTTCATACTTTCCACCTCTTTTGAAAGTTGTTACAATTCTAGTGACAAATGATATAATCTTTCCAGTATTTTGTAAAGAAAAAAATGAGAATGGGGCTGAAAAAATGAAAGTCGCATGTATTCAAATGGATATTGTCTTTGGAGATGTAGAAAAAAATATTGAGAACGCTAAAAAAAAAATAAGTGAAGCGATGAAAGAAAGACCAGATGTTATCGTCTTACCAGAACTATGGACAACAGGATATGATTTAACGAGACTTTCTGAAATTGCAGATACGGATGGATTAGAAACGAAAGAAAAGTTGAAAGAATGGTCGAAGCAATATGGTGTACATATTGTTGGTGGTTCCATAGCAAAGCAAACAGAGCAAGGGGTTACAAATACAATGTATGTTGTAAACAATGAAGGGAATCTAGTCAATGAATATAGTAAAGTACATTTATTTCAGCTGATGGATGAACATAAATATTTAGTTGCTGGTAATGAGACAGGCGAATTTAAGTTAGATGATGTAGAGTGTGCTGGTACAATTTGTTATGATATTCGTTTTCCAGAGTGGATGCGCGTTCATACTGCTAAAGGTGCAAAAGTTTTATTTGTTGTAGCAGAATGGCCATTAGTACGTTTAGCACATTGGCGTTTGCTTTTACAGGCGAGAGCAGTTGAAAATCAGTGTTATGTTGTTGCGTGCAATAGAGCAGGAAAGGATCCGAATAATGAGTTTGCAGGTCATTCTCTAATTGTGGATCCTTGGGGTGAAGTTGTGGTAGAGGCAAATGAAGAGGAATCAATTTTATTTGGAGAACTTAAATTCGAGAAAATTAAAGAGGTACGTAAAGGAATTCCAGTTTTTGCAGATCGTCGTCCAGAATTATACAAATAAAATGTTGACAAGTGATTTTTATTCTTGGTATAGTCTTCATCATAAAGTTAAAAATTCTAAAAATTATAAAACTCTTATCAAGAGCAGGTGGAGGGATTTGGCCCGATGAAGCCCAGCAACCGACCGTAATACCATTGTGAAATGGGGCGTTTATGACGCCAAAAGGCACGGTGCTAATTCCAGCAGAAAGTAAACTTTCTGGCAGATAAGAGGGGAGAAGATAAACTTCAAACCTCTTTCTTTGTGGAAAGAGGTTTTTCTATTTTAGAAAAACCTCTGAATGAAAAGGAGGAGAAGACGATGGGATATTATTCATTAACTGAAACAACAGCTATACAATATGCGAAAGAACACGGTTATTTTGAAAAGAAAGCAAATGTAGTTTGTCATGAAATTGGAGATGGAAATTTAAATTACGTGTTCAAATTAGATGATGGAGAGAAGTCTATTATAATAAAACAAGCACTGCCATATGCGAAAGTAGTTGGTGAGAGCTGGCCACTGTCTATAAAAAGAGCGACGATTGAAAGTAAAGCATTACAAATTTTTGCGAAGTATGTGCCAGATTATGTTCCGGTAGTGTACAGTCATGATGAAGAGTTAGCAGTTACAGTAATAGAAGACTTATCAAGACTAACAATTACAAGAAAAGGATTAATAGATGGAGAAGGATATCCACTTTTATCCCAGCATATCGGTCGTTTTCTAGCACATGTTTTGTTTTATACTTCAGATTTCGGTTTACAGTCAGAAGAGAAAAGGGTACTAGAAGGTACATTTGTAAATCCAGACCTTAGTAAAATTACAGAAGATTTAGTTTTTACGGATCCATTTGGACATTATGATACGAATGATTATGAGTCTGATTTACAGTCAGTGATTGATGAACTTTGGAGTGACAAAACTTTAAAACTAAAAGTAGCACAATATAAATATAAGTTTTTAACGAGAAAAGAAGCGCTTATTCATGGTGATTTACATACTGGTAGTATTTTTTCATCACCTTCTGAAACGAAAGTGATCGATCCAGAATTTGCAACGTACGGTCCATTTGGGTTTGATATCGGTCAATTTATTGCAAATCTATTATTAAATGCTTTATCTAGAGAAGAAGAAAAGAGAAGTGTACTATTTTTCCATATAGAAAAGACATGGAGTTATTTTGTAGAAAACTTTACGAAGTTATGGATTGGAGAAGGTGTAGAAGCATATACGAAAGAAAAACAATGGTTACCAATTATTTTGCAAAATATCTTTACTGATGCCGTCGGATTTGCCGGATGTGAACTGATTCGTAGAACAATTGGCTTAGCTCATGTAGCGGATTTAGATGGGATAGCAAATAAAGAAAATAGAATTCAAGCTAAAAAACAAGCGTTATCCTTAGGTAGAGAACTAATAAAATATGAAGCCAAGGGTGCTGGTATTCAACTGTTTCGAACATTATTTCAACAGACAGTTGGAGGCGTAAAAGCATGAGTACAATTATTACTATTCCGAGATCTGTAAGTTGGAAAGGCGATGCAATTGCAGTATTAAATCAAACAAAGTTGCCGCATGTCACTGAATACAAAACATTAAAGAATATTGAAGATGTATGGAAAAGTATCATTATGTTAGAAGTACGAGGAGCGCCTGCAATTGGAATTGTAGCTGCGTTTGGTTTGGCGCTTGCGGCAAAGAAATACGATGCTATAAATATCTATGAGTTTCAGAAGAAGTTTAATAGAGATTGTAACTATTTAGGAACATCACGCCCGACAGCAGTCAATTTATTTTGGGCAATCGATCGTATGAGAGAATCTATTCGAGAGATTACTACAATAAAAGAAGCTCAAAAAATATTAGAAGAAGAAGCGCTTCATATTCAGCAAGAGGATGAAATGGTGTGCCGAAGTATTGGAGAACATGCTTTAACATGTTTTAAAGACGGTGATAAAATTTTAACAATTTGTAACGCTGGAAGTATTGCGACTGCTAGATATGGAACAGCATTAGCTCCATTTTATATTGGGAAAGAGAAGGGTGTGCGTTTACATGCGTATGCGTGTGAAACGAGGCCGGTTTTACAAGGTGGTCGTTTAACGACATGGGAATTGAAACAAGCAGACATTAATGTAACGCTTATTACGGATAATACTGCAGCACATGCAATTCGAACGAAAGAAATTAATGCGATTATCGTAGGGGCAGATCGAATCGTTGAAAACGGTGATACTGCTAATAAAATAGGAACATTAAATTTAGCTATATTAGCAAAGTATTTCGGTATCCCATTTTACGTTGCAGCACCGTTATCTACATTTGATACTACGAAACAAACAGGTGCTGAAATTGTCATTGAAGAAAGAGATGAAACAGAAGTTACGAAAATTTTTGGGAAACAAGTGGCGCCACTTGGAACGCCTGTATTTAACCCTGCATTTGATGTAACACCGCATGAATTAATTACGGGGATTATTACTGAGAAAGGTATTTTACGTGGAGATTATAAGCAAAAAATTACATCATTATTTGAAAAAATAAGCTAACTGCTCAGTCGCTATATAAAAAAACGGTAGAAAAGCATGTTTTTAAATGGTCGAGAGGGACTGGCTATGTATAGGAGCGGTAAGTGCCTGTTCCTACCACGCGCAACGTTTTAAAACAAAGAAAGGTAGCAAGGTGTAGGACCATTTGTATCTTCATGGTAGCAATCTATATGCTGAAAAATGAAATGTATGGCTGAGTAGTTAAAAAACAAGCTAATAAAAAATAGCTTGTTTTTTATGCCTTAAGTCTTCGTTTCCTCTTATTTATGTAATGAAGGGAGGAGAGAAAGATGGAAGAGTGGATCGGGATGATAGGTAATGTGGGCTTTCCAATTGTTGTAACGCTATATTTACTACATCGCATTGAAAGTAAATTAGACGGAGTGATTGTAGCAATTGAGAAGCTCCCTAAACAATTACTAAAGTAGGAAGATCCTCACGATAGAAAGTAAAATAAAGTTTGCTCGCGAAGAGCAAACTTTATTTTTTATCCCGCATTAACGGGCAGTAAAAGCCCGATTGGTGAAGGCTAATAATTAGTGGGGATGAACAAAACCCCCACTGATTAAAGTTTCACTTTATTGAGCAGTATAACCACCATCGATAACGACAGCTTGACCAGTTATACCTTTTGCTTTTTCACTCGCTAAAAACATAGCATAATCAGCAATTTCTTGTACTTGTAGCAAACGCTTCTGTGGTACAAGAGGATAAATGACATCTTCTAAAACATTTTCAAGTGGTACATTTCGCGTAGTTGCTAAGTCTTGTAGTTGATTTCGTACAAGAGGGGTATCAACATATCC
Source organism: Bacillus sp. AR13-1 (assembly GCF_008042285.1). NCBI lineage: Bacteria > Bacillati > Bacillota > Bacilli > Caryophanales > Bacillaceae > Bacillus > Bacillus sp. AR13-1. The sequence continues at coordinate 244,194 of NZ_QNUA01000010.1, read as the reverse complement.
GGGACAAAGAGCATTTACAGTAATTCCATGAGTTGCTCCCTCTAAAGCAGCAACTTTTGTTAATCCAATTACACCATGTTTCGCACTATTATAGGCAGCTTTTCCAGCGAATCCAACAAGTCCGTTAATCGAAGCAACATTAATAATACGACCATATTTTTGCTTTTTCATAATCGGAAAGGCATGTTTGATGGCGATAAATGGAGCGATTTGCATAATTTTAATAAGAAGCTCGAATTTATCAGTTGGAAAATCTTCAATCGGTGAAACATGTTGCATTCCTGCGTTGTTAATTAATACATCTAATGAACCGAAATGACGAACTGTTTGAGAAAGTGCTGCTGTAATTTCTTCTTCAGATGTAACGTCACATTTTAAACCAATGGCTTGATAGCCTTCTTTTTGCAATTGTTCAGCAGCTTCTTTTGCACGATCTTCAAGGCGATCACTAATGACAACTTTCGCACCTTCTTTTGCGAAAGCACTTCCCATTTCATAACCAATACCGCTCGCAGCACCTGTTAAAAAGACAACTCGATTTGTAACCATGATGAAAAACACTCCTTCATAATAAAAGTTCTCTTATTGCTCTATTTAGAGAGGTGATAATAAAATCCCTGCAAACATTTGGAAAAATATCTTTAGCTATCTTGTTTTGCAAAATAGTCTCTGCTATACTATTTTGTAAAGCAAGGTACTTACGCTTATCTATCTTGTAAAACAAGATAGCAGGAGGATTTCAATTATGTCGACAAGTCAAATGCTGAAAGGGATTTTAGAAGGATGCTTACTTGCTATTATTTCTGAAGGTGAAATATACGGTTATGAAATGAGTGAAAGATTAGCGAAGTATGGTTTTACAATGGCGAGTGAGGGAAGTATTTATCCGTTATTAATACGAATGCAAAAGGAAGGGTTAATAACAAGTGTAATGAAGGAATCTCCATCTGGCCCAAAGCGAAAATATTATACATTAACAGAAAAAGGCGAGGAAGCACTGGATGAATTTATGGATCGCTGGGAAGCGATGCAAAGTAGTGTAGAGCGTCTACTTGAAGGGAAGGGGAGAAAAAAATAATGTTATCAAATGAAGCGCGAAATTTTTTATTAGATATGAGATTATTTTTAACTGCAAAGAGTGTGAAAGCAAGCGATATTGAAAGCTTTTTAGAAGATGCAGAGTTGCATTTAATAGAAGGTGAGGGTGAAGGGAAAAGTGTAGAAGATATTTTCGGAAGTTCACCGAAAGAATATGCGAATGAACTTGTAAAAGTGATGGAAAGGGATAGAAAGGAAAATTGGAAGCAAATTGGTTTTACGGTAATGAATATCGTATCGTTTTGGTTTATTGCTTCTATCTTAATAGTGAATAACGGAATTCTACAGATTTCACTTATTCAGTGCATTGGCTATAGCTTTACATTGATCGTAGCTGTAATGGGTCCAAATTTTCTGCTTCGTAAAATGACATTTGTAACAAGTTTTACAAAAACGTGGTTTTCCATGTGGTTTTTAGTCATGATTGCGCCAATGTTTTTATTAGGAGCAGTTCCGATATTAGATATGATATATCCTACAACGATGTTTACGTTGACTCTAGTCCAAAGTTATATATTAGCTGGAGGGATCTTTATCCTCACGGTAGCTATAAATATATATTTTGAAGGATGGTTTAAAAATTTATATTTAATTATTCCGCTTTCTATTATGTTAGTTTTTAAAACGTTCACATCGGAAGATCTCGTACCAATGTTATTTCAAATTATATGTTTATACGGAAGTTTGGTTATTTTAATCTTCCTTGAAATTATGATGAAGGCGAATAGAAAAGAAACGGTTAATTAAGGGAGGGATTCTAATGCAAGTTTCTAAAGAAGGAGAAAAGTTTTTAATCGATACGAAAGTGTATTTAATTACGAAGGGAATTAAAGAAGAAGATGTAGATGCTTTTCTAGAGGATGCAGAGCTACATTTAATAGAAGGTGAGAAAAAAGGAAAGACGGTAAGTGATATATTTGGTGATTCGCCAAAAGAATATGCAGAAGAATTAGCGAATGAGATGGAGAAGGATAAAGGCGGGAGTATAAAGACTATTTTAGGAATGATAATTGGGATAGGTGGATATTGGTTACTTACAAATATTTTATTTGAAAGTCCGAATCATGAACTTACATTAACGAATGTACAATTGATTGGGTACCCAATTGTTTTAATGATAACTATTGTGGCTATTATTTTTGCTTTTAAGATGTCATCATTTAAAAGCAAAATAAAAGAATTTAGCATTATTTATGTAGCAGCTTTGCTACCAATTTTATTACTAGTATTATTAATGTTTATGAATAAATGGTATGGGACACCTGTATTGCAATTAACTACTATGCAAAGTTATATACTAGCTGGAATTGTCTTATTAGTGTTGTTAATTGGTGAAGCTTTTATACTTGGATGGATTGGAATATTAGCTGTTATCGTACCGCTATTAATTATGTTTGTATTTAAAGAATTAGGGAAGCAAAACCCATATTGGGGAATACTAGAGCCTTTACTTCTGTACGGAAGTTTGTATGTATTAATGCGATGGTCTTTGAAAAATGAGGAGAAAAAAACTGTAAGCTAGCTTTATATTAATAGTGCACGAACTGAATTTTTTATTAAGGGGGGAACAAATATGCAAAGTATATTTCTAGGTATATTGTCTATTATATTTTTAGGTTTAACGATTTTTGGGCTATATACTACCTTTTCGAAAAAGGTACATGATGACTATTTCGATACTTTATTAGATGACACATCGGGTTATGTTTTGTTCTTCGGTTTAATAGGAAAAGGGCTGCTCTGGATATGCAAAAAAGTATTTCCAAAGAAATATTATATAGGGATTTTTAGAGGGATTACGTTTATCTTTAGTTGTATGTTTTTATTTCTAGCAGCCGGTATTTGGTTTGTTGATTGGAATATATTGTTGTAAACAGTAACAATATCGTTACTGTTTTTTTCTTTGTAATAAAGGACTTTGTAAAGAGAGCGCTTTTTGTTCATTTGTTAATAATGAATTGATGTGAACGTTATTAGGGCTAGGGACTATAGGGTACATAAGGTTCGATGGTGAATGGTGATGTTCAGAACCGGTTGGAGAGTGGGGATCTGCGTGCGTAAGTTTTCCATGAATTCGTCTTGTAAATAAAATATGACCAATTTCGTGAGCGAGGGTGTATATATTTTTCATTGGAGCAGCTGAGTTTGTTAAAACGATGTAACCAGTAAGTTGTTGTTGTTTCGCTAGAGAGTAAGCGCAAGCGATTACTGCGGTTTCTTTGAAATAATCACTACCAATATAACAAATATAAAGGTCGCATTCAGGAGCTTCGTTAACACAAGTTTGAAAAAAAGATGATAATTTTTCCTGACTTTGAATGGAGTTTTTATAACTAATTTCCCGATTACAAAAACGGAAAAGCTCGTTTAGTACAATTACTTCTTTAATTTTAAATGTAATGGGATGCCAAATTGATTCTGCAACTGCTAAATCTTTTGCAATACGGTCGTCAGAAATATCTGCGCCTGGAGTAATGCAAACACATATATTAACGTATGAATTCATAAGGAACACCTCAAATGAAAAAATTCTTTCTATAATATATGTGGGGGAAAGGTCCTATGTATGGATAAACGCCTTGTTTATTACACGAATATATAGACTATAAGTCGAAAAAATTTCATAGTTCTATAACGTAGTATGGTCTGCTTTTTGATATAGTAAAGAAAAGGGGGAGAATATATGTATACATTAAAAATCGTTTCAGACAGAGAAGCTCTGTATCAATTTGCGAGCTATGTAAGAGTTGTGCAAGGGGTTGAAGATGTATATGTGGAGGTGGGAGAACCTTTATATGAACATCCATTAATGAAGTTTTATGTACATATTACAATTGAAGAAACATATGATCAGCATAAAGCATTGCAAGAAATAGCTAGATTAGTAGAATTAGGGCGTTTTACATATGTCCATTATCATAATGAGGAAATTGAAGAAGCTTTTGAAGTTGTAAAATACGAAAGCTTTAAAAAATAACGGTAAAAAAAGGAAGCGGAAGCTTCCTTTTTTATTGAAAATTACAGCAACAAAAGGAAGAGAATTTTGTTATGATAAGGAAGGATGAGGAAAGGAGAGTTTACATATTGGGGTATATTGAAGAGTTACGCAAAGTAGTTGGTACGAGACCACTTATTTTAGTAGGATCAGCAATTATTATATTAAATGATAATCAAGAAGTATTGCTTCAATATCGTTCAGATACATATGATTGGGGTGTGCCTGGCGGGGCAATGGAACTGGGAGAAACGACAGAAGAAACTGCTCGTAGAGAATTATTCGAGGAGACGGGACTAAGTGCAAAAATAATGCAATTTCTTGGTGTTCTTTCAGGAAAGGAAGTTTATTTCCGTTATCCAAATGGAGATGAAATTTTTAATGTGATTCATCTGTATCAGGCACATCATGTAGGCGGAGAATTAAAGCTCGATCATGAAGGGTTAGAGCTTCAATATTTTCCAGTAGATAAGTTACCAAAATTGAATGAAACGACAGAGAAGATATTACAAAAATTCTTATACGCATTGACAGAATAGAAGGTTAATTCCTTCTATTTTTATTATATTAAATATTTTGATTTTTTGGTATGTTTATAGTATGATAATTTTAGAAATACAACTTATGGAATTTCACCTAAAAACTTACTAGGGTACATAAGAGAGGGGCAAGTACAAAATGCATAATGTTGTCATTACAGCTGCAGTTCGTTCACCAATTGGAACTTTCGGAGGAGCACTAAAAAATATAACACCAGTAGAATTAGCTGTTCCTGTACTTCAGGAAGCTGTAAAAAGAGGCGGAGTAGAGCCACATGAAGTTGATGAAGTAATTTTAGGTCATTGTATTCAAAGAACTGATGAAGCAAATACGGCAAGAACAGCTGCATTAGCGGCAGGATTTCCTGACACAGTTACTGGCTATACAATTCAACGTCAATGTTCTTCAGGTATGCAAGCAATTATGTCTGCTGCAATGCAAATCCAATTAGGTGTAAGTGATATTGTTGTTGCAGGTGGAGTAGAAGCAATGAGCTCGAGCCCTTATGCATTAAAACAACACCGTTGGGGACAACGTCTACAGCACGGAGAAATTCGTGATACGGTGTGGGAAGTTTTAGAAGATCCGATTCACCATATTATGATGGGTGAAACAGCGGAAAATTTAGTTGAACAATATGAAATTACAAGAGAGGAACAAGATGAAGTTGCGCTTCGTAGTCATACATTAGCGTTGCAAGCAATTGAGTCTGGACACTTTGACGATCAAATTGTTCCTATTTCGATAAAAGAACGTAGAAAAGAAGTTGTATTTTCGAAGGATGAACATCCACGTGCAGATATTACAGCGGAAAAATTAGCAGGATTAAAACCAGCTTTCCGTAAAGATGGATCAGTAACTGCAGGGAATTCATCTGGTCTTAATGATGGAAGTGCCGTTTTAGTATTAATGAGTGAAGAAAAGGCGAAAGAAAAAGGTTTACAACCGTTAGCTCGAATTGTTGGATATTCAGTAGCAGGTGTAGATCCGAAAATTATGGGTATTGGACCAGCACCAGCAATTCGCAAAGGATTAGAAAAAGTAGAGTGGTCATTAGAAGATGCAGACTTACTTGAAATTAATGAAGCTTTCGCTGCACAATACCTAGCTGTAGAGAAAGAGTTAGGGTTAGACCGTGAGAAAGTGAATGTAAACGGTAGTGGGGTAGGACTTGGACATCCAATTGGTTGTACAGGAGCTCGTATTACGGTAAGTTTAATTCACGAATTAAAAAGACGTGGATTAGAGAAAGGTATTGCCTCTCTATGCGTTGGAGGCGGTATTGGAGTAGCTTTATTTATAGAAGCATTATAAAAAAAGAGGCAGCGATTGCTGCCTCTTTTTTATGACTCAAATAAGTGATGAAATAATCGATCGCGATTTTCAAAGAAAAGTTTTGTTGTTTGGTAATGCTCCGTTTCTTCTAATGTCGATTCGTGAATCCCCTCTTGAGTTAAAGAGTATATAGTAGATTCAGGATAAGCCATTAAAATGGGAGAATGCGTCGCGATAACAAATTGTGAACCTTGTTCAGCTAGTTCGTGCATGCGAATGAGCATTGAAAGTTGTCTCATCGGGGATAAAGCTGCCTCAGGCTCATCTAAAATGTATAAACCTTTTCCTGAAAAACGATTCATAAATAATGAGAAGAATGATTCGCCGTGTGATTGTTCGTGAAGTGAAACGCCGCCGTAAGATTTTATAGCATCTATTTCATCGATATAAGAAGCAACGTTATAAAATGATTCAGCGCGAAGAAAGAAACCGTCGTTTGGTGTATTGAAACTTTTTGAAATTCGAAGGTATTCATGTAAAGATGAATGGGAATCGTTTGTGCCAAATCGGAAATTTTTTGTTCCACCTTCTGCATTAAAACCTAAAGCCACTGCAATTCCTTCGAGTAATGTTGATTTACCTGTTCCATTCTCTCCAATAATGAATGTTACATTTGGGTGGAAAGCTAGTGATTGTAAAGTTCGAATAGCGGGTAGACAGTAAGGGTATGCGGAAAAGCTAGGGATATTTTCTTTTTTTAATGTGACATTTTTTAAAAAGGGTACGTCAATCAATATATAAACCTCAATTCATAACGGATTTTGATTCTAAAAAAGCGGCAAATACTAATGTAAGACAACTTGCTAATAGTATTGTATATTGAAGTGCGCCAAAACCGAGACCTTCCCAGCCGAAAGCCATTCTCTTTCCTATAAAAAATGATAAGAACGTTCATAAATCCATATATATTTTATAATTTTGTAGTGCTTCCATATAAAGAATCCGATGTATGTACTTAAAAACAATATAAACAAAACAAGAAAAAAGACAAGTGTTAATGACACGTGAACACTTCCTTATTTTCTGAATATTTTATGTGGATTATAACACGTAAACTATCATATTCCAATGTGAAAATAAACATTGCATCAAGATTAATTCTCTCGTTATGATAGATGGTATTATATTAGAAATATGAAGAGGAGTATTAATATGCCGTTTACATTTGCACATCCAGCAGCTGTTCTCCCTTTTGCTAAGAAACATTCTAGTTATATTTCGGTGACGGCTCTTATATTGGGTAGTATGGCACCTGATTTTGAATATTTTTTATATTTTAGGCCATACGGTATTATTGGCCATACATGGGCTGGTTTCTTCTATTTGAATTTACCACTCGTTTTTTTATTAGCATATGCATATCATTTTATTTTAAAAGGACCATTTATAACACATTTACCTAAGCCTTTTGCTAGTTACTATAAATATGTAGTAGATGCGAAGTGGGGGCTATATACTTGGAAGAATTTTTTTGTATTTTGCTATTCTGCTTTATTCGGTATGGTGACGCATGTCGTTTGGGATGCTTTTACTCATAAGACAGGCTATTTTGTTATGGAAATGCCGCTGTTACAGCAAGAAGTATATAGTATTCCAATTTATAAATTTTTACAACATGGGAGTACATGTTTTGGTCTACTATTACTAATATATGTACTATGGAAATATAGGAGGGAAACTGATCAAGATACTAGTTTAACTTCGGAAAAAAAGAAATATTGGGCTTCATCTATCGTTGTGGCGGCCATTATATTTATCGTTCACGCGTTATTAGACCCCTATTTTCATATTTTCCAAATAGGAGGTATAATAGTATCTGGACTGACAAGTTCGTTTTGTGGACTTCTTATTGTTTCTATAGTTTACAAATCAAGGGACTAATTTATATTAATGAATGATAGTGTTAGGAGAAATTAAATGATGAAAGCATGGAAAAGTATTTTTGTTTTATGCAGTTTTCTTCTTATGTTAAGTGGTTGCTTCCAGCAAGAAGAAAAGAAGGTAGAACCTAAAAAGAAAGAATCTATTCCAGAAACAAAAGAGTATGGTGGGCGTGAGCTTAAAAAAGTAGGACAAAAAGTGAAAGAAAAAGGGTGGGGGACATTTGAATTAGAACAGATTCATTCTGTGAATCAGACATTTGAAGTAGCCCCAATGAAAATTCACGTACAAGATGTTAAAGTTATCTCATTATCACAAATGAGCAAAGAGGCAAAAAATACATTGAAAGTGTATACTGCATTAACTCCTGAAGAAGTAAAGCGTAGATTGGGAGATAAAGTGAGTCAAGAAGATGCTGAATTATATGCATCGTTAAGTGGAACAGAGATTAGCGATACGATTCGGTATGTTGAAATTACATATAAGGTAGAGAATAGTGGAGATAAGAACATGCAATTTTTCTCTATGAATGATGTTGCTATAAATGACAAACAACATTTTAATGTAGCGACTCAAAACTTTTTATATGATGAAGATACGCTCGTTGGTACAAAGAGTGTTTCAAGGGAAGATTATAGGCCTGGTGAGACACGAGAAGGAATTATCGGTTTAATACTTGATGATGGAAAAGAAAAAGTAAAGGATATTAAGTTTACGACAGATGATTTAGCAGCAGGAGACACAAATGAAGCTGTTAAAGAACCGCAAACTTTTAATATTTCACTCTCTAAATAAAGTGTCTTTATAATAATTTAAGCAAAAACAGTCAGCATAAAAAGTTATGCTGACTGTTTTTTTAGCTCTTTCACATATGAATCTACACTTTGAAAAGGCACTGTAATTTTAAAAGCATCTTTTTGCTCGTTAAATTGTTTTTCATTATAAGGACCAAATCGTTTATTATGCTTTACATCGATAATCCAATAATGTTCAATTTTTTTATTTGTAATTGCTGCGTCAGGATTGTTTGGATCTGATTTTTCCTCAATTTGCTTTGTGATAATGTATTTATCGTCCCAAGCAATTTCTGTAATTTTTGCAGGGATGTATTGTGTAGCATATACAGCATCCTGCGATGGGAAAAGTTCAAATGCATCTCCAGAAGTATGTATGAGTTCATATTCATCGTTAATTGTATAGGTTAAATGGTTTGTATTGCCTGTGCAACCTGTTAATAAGAGTGCGGCAAATAGGATTATCCATCTTTTCAATATGGGAACCTCCTTTATAATGCTGTTGTAACACATTGTACAAGAAAAGTAAGCGAAACGCCAGTTTACAATGTTTTTTAGAAGTGGTACGATGAAACGGGTAAAGAAGGATATGAAGGAGTCGACACAAAATGAAGTTAAAGATGCATCGTCCAGCGCTTGTAATGAATCGCATAGGTGCTTCCCTTATTGACATGTTTTTAATCTCGGTTACGTACGGTGCAGTAGTAGCTATTATTACAGGAAACTATAGTGCTATTTTTAATCGTTTTAATATAAGTTTAGGTGACTATAGATATGACCTTACACTTGTTTTCGTATTAATGGCTATAAATTTTATTCTGTTACCTTTTCTTTGGAACGGTTCTACACTTGGTAAAAAGGTAACAAGAACAAAAATAATCTCGTTAACAAGTGAAAAACTAACGTTACAAACATTAATAATACGATTTTTGGTATTATTATTACCAAGCATATTATTACTTGGAGTTCCATTAATATGCAATGTATATATGATGTTATTCCGCAAAGATAATTGTGGCTTCCATGATGTAATTGCAAAGACAAAAGTGATGAGTCTTGTATAATTAATATTTAGAGTATACGTGCTACTAATGAAATAAGACTTTTTATTGTTTGTATATAAAAAGTCTTATTTTTAATTTCATGAAAAATTCCATAAATGGAATTGATATAGGGCGGATATTTCCTATATAATACCCTCCATATTATTGATGGATGTTTAAAGAAGCTTTAGCTAATTCAAACATCCTATTTTCGTTTTGAATAGATTGAAAATTGAGAGAATGATATAATGGGTATAAATAATATCGTTATATAACAAAGGGGGATTTGGAATGACTGGAGGTAGCTTAATATTTTGGGGAATTCTTATTTTTATTGGTTTAACCTTCGATCAATATAATAGTAAGAAAAAAAAAGAAATAAAAAAGTAATCGCTTACAAGCTGTAGCGTGAACTTTTCCTGCTTGCAGACTAATCTAATAAAGGAGTATACTGAATGACGGTAAGACTTATAGAAGGGGTAATGAAAATGAAGCTTGCAGGAAAGGTTGCCATTGTAACTGGTGGTGGCATCGGTATTGGACGTAGTACAGCTCTTTTGTTGGCTAAGCAAGGCGCAAAAGTAATTGTGACGGACATTGATCAAGAAAGTGGACAAGCAACAGCCGAGGAAATTACGGATTTAGGCGGAGAAGCACTTTTTGTATCCTACGATATGGGGAAACAAGGAGATTGGCAACGTGTTATTAGTTTTGCTATGGAGGCATACAGTCGTATTGATATGCTTTTTCAAAATGCTGGTCTATATAAAATAGATTCTATTTTTTCTCGCCAACAAGAGAACGATTCCAATGTACTTTGTATTAATGACGTTTGGATAGAGATAAAACAATTAACGTCATCTTTTATGAAACAGCAAGAAGAAGTGGTGCTTAGTGATTTACCTGTTTTTGGTATTATTAGCACGAGAGGACAATCATTTCATACAATAGAAGCCCTAGTATAATAATGGAAAACCGCCCCCAGTATATATGTGGACGGTTTTTTTGTATGTTCTATTATAGAACTTTATTTTTTAACGAATACGTTGTTCGGTTTGGCTATCAAAGAAATGTGCTTTATTCATATCAAAAGCAAGTTTAATTTGGTCACCAGGTGAAAAAGTATGTCTTGCATCAACACGTGCTGCAAAATCTTGATTTCCAAGTTTCATATATAAAATGGATTCAGCCCCTAACAACTCTGCAACTTCAATTTTTGTTGTGAAAGTAGTAGATTGTGAAGCTTCTAAAAATAATAGTTCATCATGAATATCTTCTGGACGAATACCTAAAACAATTTCTTTATTTACATAGCCTTGTTCGCGTAATAACTTCATTTTTCCTTCAGATACTTTAAACTTTAGTGAACTGTCTATAACGAAATCGGTTTCAGTTAATTTTCCACGGAAGAAATTCATTGCGGGTGAACCGATAAAACCACCAACGAAAATATTTTCAGGTGTTTCATATACTTCTTTTGGAGTTCCAATTTGTTGGATTTTGCCGTCTTTCATAACAACAAGGCGTGAAGCCATTGTCATTGCCTCAGTTTGATCATGTGTTACATAAATTGTCGTTGTGCCAAGGCGGTGGTGTAATTTAGAAATTTCTGATCGCATTGCAACACGTAGTTTAGCGTCTAAGTTTGATAATGGTTCATCCATTAAGAAGACTTTTGCGTCTCGAACAATTGCTCTACCTAATGCAACACGTTGACGTTGTCCACCTGATAAAGCTTTCGGTTTTCTATCTAAATATTGTTCAAGCCCTAAAATTTGAGCTGCATGTTTCACTCGACGGTCGATTTCATCTTTCGGTATTTTTCGAAGTTTTAATCCAAATGCCATATTATCATACACACTCATATGTGGATAAAGAGCGTAGTTTTGGAAGACCATTGCGATATCTCGATCTTTTGGAGGAACATCGTTCATTAGCTTACCATCAATTGAAAATTCTCCTTTTGAAATATCTTCAAGTCCAGCTACCATTCGTAGTGTTGTAGATTTTCCGCATCCAGAAGGACCAACGAATACGATAAATTCTTTATCTTGAATGTGTAAGTTAAAATCTGTTACGGCTGTTACGTTATTATCATATATTTTATAAATATTTTCTAATTTAAGTTCTGCCATGATATTTCCCCCTAGAAAGTTTATGCAAACGTTTTCTTTGAATTTATTATAAACGAATAGATTCAAAAAAGAAATAAAAACACTATAAAAAAATAAAACGTTTTCATTATCCCTATGAATATATAATAAGTTCCACATGTTTTATTAGAAAAAGAAAATAAATATTGTAAGCGCTATTTTAAATTTGGATAGAATCTGTTATCATTCAGTAATGAAAACGTTTGCGCCTTGGAAAAAAAGAAAAAAGAATCAATAGTATAGATGAAATGGGGTAGCATAATGGGAAAACAATGGTGGAAAGAAAGTGTAGTATATCAAATTTATCCTCGTAGTTTTATGGATAGTAATGGTGATGGTATAGGTGATCTTCGTGGTATTCTTGCGAAGCTAGACTACTTAAAAGAATTAGGTATTGATGTAATTTGGTTATCACCAGTCTATGAATCTCCAAACGATGATAATGGTTACGATATAAGTGATTATTGTAAAATTATGAACGAGTTCGGAACAATGGAAGATTGGGATGAACTATTACATGAAATGCATAAACGTAATATGAAACTTATGATGGACTTAGTTGTTAATCATACTTCAGATGAACATAATTGGTTTATTGAATCATGTAAATCGAAAGATAATAAATATAGAGACTATTATATATGGCGCCCTGGAAAAGAAGGGAAAGAGCCGAATAACTGGGGAGCAGCATTTAGTGGATCTGCATGGCAATATGATGAAATGACAGATGAATATTATTTGCATCTGTTTTCTAAAAAACAGCCAGATTTAAACTGGGATAATGAAAAGGTAAGACAAGATGTTTATGACATGATGAAGTTTTGGTTAGAAAAAGGAATTGATGGGTTCCGTATGGATGTTATTAATTTTATTTCTAAAGAAGATGGCTTACCATCTGTTGAAACGGATGAAGAAGGATATGTTTCAGGGCATAAACATTTTATGAACGGTCCGAATATTCATAAGTATTTGCATGAAATGAATGAAGACGTATTGTCTCAGTATGACATTATGACGGTTGGGGAAATGCCTGGTGTAACGACAGAAGAGGCTAAATTGTATACAGGGGAAGCTAGAAAAGAACTGCAAATGGTATTCCAATTTGAACATATGGATTTAGATTCCGGAGAAGGCGGGAAATGGGATGTAAAACCATGCTCACTTCTTACTTTGAAACAAAATTTAACAAAGTGGCAAAAAGCATTAGAACAAACAGGATGGAATAGCCTTTATTGGAATAACCATGACCAGCCTCGCGTTGTATCTCGTTTTGGTAATGATGGAGCTTATCATACTGAATCAGCAAAAATGTTAGCGACAGTACTTCATATGATGAAAGGGACACCATATATTTATCAAGGAGAAGAAATCGGAATGACCAATGTTCGATTTGAATCAATTGATGAATACCGAGATATTGAAACACTAAATATGTATAAAGAAAAAGTTATAGAGCGCGGCGAAGATATAGATAAAGTGATGCAGTCTATATATATAAAGGGCCGAGATAATGCTAGAACTCCGATGCAGTGGGATGATAGAGAACATGCTGGATTCACAACGGGTGAGCCTTGGATTGCGGTAAATCCTAACTACAAAGAGATTAATGTGAAACAGGCAATCCAAGATGAAGAATCAATTTTTTATTACTATAAAAAATTGATTGAATTACGTAAAAACAATGAAATAGTTGTGTATGGAACATATGATTTAATATTAGAAAATAACCCTTCTATTTTTGCTTATGTAAGAACATATGGAGAAGAAAAGCTTCTGGTGATTGCAAACTTTACTGCAGATGAATGTGTATTTGAATTGCCTGAGGACATTATTTATAGTGAAGCAGAGTTATTAATACACAATTATGATGTAGAAAATGTATTGATAGAAAACATTACATTACGACCGTATGAAGCAATGGTATTTAAATTGAAATAAGAAAAGCCTTATGCCACCCTGGCATAAGGCTTTTACTATTACCATTTTAAAATAGAGAATCCATACGGTGGAAGTGTAACTTGTAATACACTTGCTTCCGCTGAAAATTCTTCGTTTGTATAAATGTTAATTATTTTCTTCCTGGTAATATGAAGAGGGAGTGAAGTTGTAACTTCACTGTTAGTAGGATTTAAAACGAAAAAGATAGTTTCATCTTCATATGTTTTTGTATAAGAAATATAATTATGTTCATCATTTGCCTCAATGAATTGAAAAGTACCATTTCCTCCAAATGCTTTATGTTGTTTCCGTAATGAAATTAATGTTTGTATATGTGTAAATAAAAGAGTATCTTGTTCTTTTTCATCCCATATCATACATTTGCGGCAGTCAGGATCCATTCCACCATCCATACCGATTTCATCGCCGTAATAAATACAAGGAGAACCGATGAAAGAAAGGTGAAATACATAGAGTAACTTTAACTTATTTTTATCCCCGTTACATGTTGCTAAAATTCTAGGTGTGTCATGACTGTCTAATAAATGAAATGCCGCTTCATTTACATTCATAGAGTAGGAATGTAGAGAATCGGTAATTTGTTTCATAAATTCACTTGCATGAATGGATTCGTTAGCAAAGTAAGAAAGTAGAGCGTTTGTAACAGGATAGCTCATTACAGCATCAAATTGGTCACCTTGTAGCCATGGGAGTGCATCGTGCCAAATTTCACCTAAAATATATACTTCAGGATTTAATGCTTTTATTTCACTTCGGAATTCTCTCCAAAAACTGTGATCGACTTCATTTGCTACATCAAGGCGCCAACCGTCTATATTGAATTCTCTTACCCAATAACGCCCTACTTCAAGTAAATATTCTTTTACATCTGGGTGTGCTGTATTTAATTTAGGCATATACGGTGTAAATGCGAAAGTATCATAATTGGGAAGTGGCTCGGTTATAATTGGAAATTCATGAATATGGAACCAATCTTTATAGGCGGAATTTTCACCTTGTTCCAGCACGTCTTGAAATTTATCAAAGAAGTACCCGCTATGATTAAAAACAGCGTCGAGCATTACTTTTATACCATGTTTATGACACTCCTGAACGAGTTCTTTGAAAGTTTCTTTCGTCCCAAATTGTGGATCGATTTCCATGTAATCAATTGTGTCATATTTATGATTCGAATGAGCTTTGAAAATAGGAGTGAAATATATTCCGGAAATTCCAAGCTTCACAAGGTAATCAAGGTTTTGAATAATACCAGCAAAATCTCCGCCGAAAAAATTAGTTGGAGTTGGTTCGGTACTTCCCCAAGGGAGGGTGTTTGCTGGATTTAATGTGTTATCCCCGTTAGCGAATCGTTCCGGGAAAATTTGATACCATACTGTGTCTTTAATCCAGGATGGTGCCCTGAAAACGTCTTTTGCATGAACAAATGGAAAGCAGAAAAAGTTACCGACATCGTCATTTGGGATATTAGAAAAAAATCCTCGTTCTGTATAAATAAAAGTTTCTACGTCGTTTTTTAATTCGAATCCATAACGTAAGCGTTTAAATTTTGGTTTGATTGAAACGGACCAATAATCAAATAACTCAGTAGATCCAGTTTTTTTCATCGGTGTACTCGCTGTAATCCATTTCCCGTCCTGCCATTCGTACGGGTCACCGTAGATGAGAGCGGCGTTGTGAACATCATCTCTTTTTGTGTGTATTCGGATGTGAATTGTTTTTTCGTCGTAAGCGTATGCATAATTATCTTTTGGCCTATGATAGATCGCTTCTTTAAGCATATAGAAAATCCCCCTTTAATATCTCTATACATATAGTTCCCTTAAACGAAATAATAAAGATTATGTTGCAAACGATTGCCTTCCACATAACTTTAATATTGCTTATAAGAGTAGTATTCATTTTATGTAAAGTCAATGAATAAAGAGTATGATAAGATTATTTTGAAAATTAATATTTGCAAAATGAATAAAAGGATGTATAATGATAGACAAATAGCGCAAACGTTTTCATAGATTTAGATATTGTTTGCGCTTCTATTAAACAATCAAATGCAAACGTTTTCAATTAAAGAGGTACATAGACAATTTAGGGAGGTTTTTGGGATGAAGAAAGCATTATCACTATTAACGATTTCAGCATTGTCAATTGGCATGTTATCTGCATGTGGACCGAAAGATTCAGGAAAAAAAGAGGAAAGTAAAGCGAAGAAAGACTATGATCTTCTCGTTTGGGAAGATGATAAAAAAGGTGTTGGTTTAGAACCAGCAGTGAAAAGCTTTGAGGAAAAATATAAAGTAAAAGTAAAAGTTGTTGAAATGCAAATGACAGATCAAGTGAAAAAGTTACGTCTTGATGGACCAGCGGGGACGGGACCAGATGTTGTAACATTGCCACACGATCAAATCGGAAATGCAGTAACAGAAGGCTTAATTTCTGAAGTAAAAGCAGATGATGCTGTGAAGAGTAAATTTACTGACTTATCAATAAAGGCACAAACATACAACGGGAAATTATATGGTTTACCAAAAGCAATTGAAACACCAATTTTTATTTACAATAAAAAATTAATGCAAAAAGCTCCAGAAACGATGGACGAGCTATTTAACTTCTCAAAAGACTTTACGAAGGATGGCAAGTACGGATTTTTAACATTAGGAGATAACTTCTACTTTGCTAACGCGTTTATGGCAGGTATGGGCGGATATGTATTTGGTGAGAAAGACGGAAAGCCAAATGCAAGTGATGTTGGATTAAATAATAGCGGAGCAGTACAAGGTGCTGAATATCTTCAAAAATGGTACAAAGAAAAGTTATTCCCGAAAGGTATTATCGGTGAATCTGGTGGACCTGCTGCTGACGGATTATTCAATGAAGGAAAAGCAGCATCTATTATGAATGGACCGTGGGCGTTCCAAGCGATGGAAAAGAACGGAATTGATTATGGTGTTGCTCCAATGCCGAAATTACCAAATGGTCAACCGATGAAAACATTTGTTGGGGTAAAAGGATGGCATGTAACAAGCTTCTCTAAACAAAATGATTTAGCTACAAAGTTCACTGAGTGGGTAACAAATGAAGAAAATGCAAAAATTCGATTTGAGAAGACAAAAGAGATTCCTCCAGTAAAATCAGTAATGGAAGATCCAATTATTAAAGATAATGAAGCTGCAAAAGCAGTTGCAACTCAATCAGAAAATGGAATTCCAATGCCGAATATTCCAGAAATGCAAGAAGTATGGAAACCAGCTGGAGACGCTCTTCAGTTAGTTGTTACAGAAAAAGAGGAACCAAAATCCGCGCTTGATAGTGCAGTGAAACAAATTAAAGGAAATATTGAGGCAAATCATAGTAAGAAAAAATAAGGTGAAATTCGTGCCTCTAATAGGAGAGGCACGAATTCTCTCCCTTCCAAGTAGGAAGAAAAAAGGGGGAAGGAACATGCAAACATCTATGGAACCAATGAAAGATATGAATGGTTCGAAACATAGGAAAATGGCGACCATGTTATCTATTATTCCAGGCATGGGCCAAATATATAATAAACAATTTGTAAAAGGTCTTATTTTTCTAGTATTAACAGGTTCATTTATTGTAGCATTTGCTGATTTGTTAAATATGGGATTATGGGGAATTGTAACGCTCGGTACAGAAGTTCCACGTGACCATTCTGTCTTTCTATTAGTAGAAGGGATTTTGGCACTTATCGTCATAGTGTTTGGACTCGGAATATATGGATTTAACTTATATGATGCATACCAAAATGGGAAGAAACGTGATATAGGAACACCATTAAACTCAGTAAAAGAGCAATACCGTAACTTATTAGATCAAGGTTTTCCATATTTAATGGTTTCACCAGGATTTCTATTACTAATCTTTGTAGTTGTATTTCCAATCATTTTTGTAATCTTAATTGGATTTACGAACTATGACTTATATCACTCTCCTCCAGCTAAATTAGTAGATTGGGTGGGCTTTAAAAACTTTATTGATATTTTCACATTACCAATGTGGAGAGAGACATTTTTAAGTGTATTTTCTTGGACTGTCATTTGGACATTTGTTGCAACAACATTACAAGTTGCACTTGGTATTTTCTTAGCGATTATCGTAAATCAGCCTGGTATTAAAGGTAAGGCAATTATTCGAACAATCTTCATTTTACCGTGGGCTGTTCCAGCATTCGTATCTATTCTTGTCTTTTCGGGTATGTTTAATGAAACATTTGGAGCAATTAATAATCAAGTATTAGCTTTATTCGGGATTGAAAAGATTGCTTGGATGACAGATCCGTTTTGGGCGAAGATTGCTTTAATTATGATCCAAACGTGGCTCGGTTTCCCATTCGTATTTGCAATGACAACAGGTATATTGCAATCGATTCCAGGAGAATTATATGAAGCGGCTACAGTAGATGGAGCAACTGCTTGGCAACAGTTCCGCAAAATTACATTGCCACTTGTTTTATACGCAACAGCACCAATTTTAATTACACAATATACGTTTAACTTTAATAACTTTAGTATCATTTATCTATTTAACGGCGGAGGTCCTGCTGTAGCGGGGCAAGATGCAGGTGGAACGGATATTTTAATTTCATGGATTTATAAGTTAACGATGACTTCAGCGCAGTACGGAAAAGCAGCAGCTCTTACAATGATTTTATCGTTAATCGTTATTACAGTTGCGTTATGGCAATTTAAGAGAACAAAATCATTCCAAGAAGAGGATATGATGTAAATGAATATTAAACGACAAAAGATGTTACGTCTTTCATTAAGTTATTTGGTTATCTTCATAATGTGTGCGATTATTTTCTATCCATTACTATGGATTATTGGTTCATCGTTTAATCCAGGAGATAGTTTGTCTGGTTCTAGCATTATTCCAAAAAATGCTACGTTAGATCATTATCGTAAGCTACTTGATCTTGATTCAAGTAATTACTTACTTTGGTATAAAAA
Organism: Bacillus sp. AR13-1; assembly: GCF_008042285.1. Taxonomy (NCBI): domain Bacteria; kingdom Bacillati; phylum Bacillota; class Bacilli; order Caryophanales; family Bacillaceae; genus Bacillus; species Bacillus sp. AR13-1. The sequence continues at coordinate 225,432 of NZ_QNUA01000010.1, read as the reverse complement.
TACGTTAAAAGTTAGTGTTATGACGATGATTTTTTCGGTGTTAGCAATTAGCTTTACTGCTTATGCATTTTCGAGATATCGTTTTGTCGGAAGAAAAAATGGTTTATTAACATTTTTAATTCTACAAATGATTCCGAACTTTGCAGCGTTAATCGCACTATATGTATTAGCGCAGTTAACAGGATTAATTGATACACATCTTGCATTAATTTTAATTTATGTAGGTGGAGCAATTCCAATGAATACTTGGCTTATGAAAGGGTATTTTGATACGATTCCGAAAGAGTTGGATGAGTCAGCCCGCATGGATGGAGCGGGACACTTCCGTATTTTTTGGCAAATCATTATGCCGCTTGCAAAGCCAATCGTAGCGGTTGTAGCATTATTCACTTTCATCGGTCCATTTACAGATTTCATTTTAGCAAGTATTATTTTACGCACGCCGGAAAATTACACTTTAGCAGTTGGACTCTATGAAATGGTAGCGAAGAAATTTGGTAATGAATTTACGACGTTTGCGGCTGGTTCCGTATTAATTGCAATCCCGATTTCGATTTTATTCTTATCACTACAAAAATACTTTATTTCTGGTTTAACAGCTGGAGGTACGAAAGGATGAGAAATGGGACATTATGTCCCATTTTTCTTTTCATCTCTCTATAAAAAAATTATAGAGAGATGAAAAGAGATTTGACATCGCATATGAAAAGAAGTGAAATAAATAGTATATTATAGTATAGGAAAAAAGAGCTATATCCCTTACAATACATGGAGAGGGAGAATATGATAAGTTTTGCAAGATAGAATAAATAAATGACAGTTTATGACTTCTCCTATGACTTGCAACGGGTGCAAGATAAAATATATGAAAATGGCAGAGAAGTGAAAGGAGGGGATTTTTATGACAGTTACAATTAAAGATGTGGCGAAGAAGGCGAACGTAGCACCATCAACTGTTTCTCGTGTAATTGCTGATAATCCAAGTATAAGTGAAAAGACAAAGCGCCGTGTTCGAAAAGTAATGAGTGAATTAGGGTATCATCCAAATTTAAATGCAAGAAACCTTGCGAACCAAACGACGAAGACACTTGGTCTTGTTATGCCGAGTTCTGCAAGTAAAGCTTTTCAAAATCCATTTTTCCCAGAAGTTATAAGAGGAATTAGTTCATTTGCACATGTGGAAGGGTATGCGCTTTATATGTCAACTGGTGAAACGGAAGATGAAATTTTTAATGGTGTTGTAAAAATGGTACAAGGGCGTCAAATCGGTGGTATTATTCTTTTATATTCAAGAGAGAACGATCGGATTATTCAATACTTGCATGACCAAAACTTCCCGTTTGTTTTAATTGGAAAACCATATGATCGAAAAGATGAAATTACATATGTAGATAATGACAATTATACAGCTGCAAGAGAAGTAGCGGAATATTTGATTTCATTAGGCCATAAACAAATCGCATTCATCGGCGGTGGATCAGATTTACTTGTAACGAGAGATCGTTTGGCGGGGATGAGTGATGCTTTGAAACTAGCAGATATTCTATTGCCGAAAGAGTATATTTTACACTTTGATTTTTCAAGAGAGAGTGGTCAACAGGCTGTTGAGGAATTAATGGGACTAAAGCAACCACCGACGGCAATTATGGCAACGGATGATTTAATTGGACTTGGCGTGTTAAGTGCGCTTTCTAAAAAAGGATTTGTTGTACCGAAAGATGTTTCGATTGTAAGCTTTAACAATGCTTTATTATCAGAAATTGCTAGTCCACCACTTTCGACAGTTGATGTGAATATTTATCAATTAGGGTATGAAGCGGCAAAAGCTTTAGTTGATAAGGTGGAGCATTCTGAATCTACTTCAAAATGCATTATTATTCCGCATAAATTATTGAAGCGTCAAACTTGTGATCATTATGCAACAAAAAGCTAAGAGTTTAACTCTTAGCTTTTTTCTTTAGAAAGGCTTCTAAACGGTCACAGCCTTCTTTTAAAGTTTCAATACTGTAAGCATAGGAAAGGCGAAGGTAGCCTTCACCGTATTCGGAAAATGCGGTTCCAGGAACAACGGCTAGCCCAGCCTCTTTTACAAGATCAAGTGCAAAATCAAATGATGAAGATGTTAAATGTCCAACATATGGGAATAAATAAAATGCACCTGTTGGCTTCTCAACCGTTAAACCCATTTGAATGAGTCTATTATATACGTAATCACAGCGTTTTTTGTATTGATAGCGCATCATCTTCGGGGCATCTTTAGCAGCTGTTAAAGCTTCGATTGCAGCATACTGAGCGATTGAAGTAGCGCATGTAACATTGTATTGATGAACTTTTAATATGTGTTTTGCTAAATATTCTGGAGCAAATAAAAGTCCGATACGCCAGCCGGTCATAGAATGTGATTTTGATAAGCCGTTAATGACAATCGTCTTATCACGCATTTCTGGGAAATGAGCGATAGATGTGTGTTTTTCTTCATATACAAGTTCACTATAAATTTCATCAGAAAGAACGAAAATATTTTTATCTTTTAAGACAGATACAATATCTTCTAATTCTTCTTTTGATAAGGTAACACCAGTTGGATTAGAAGGATACGGTAAAACGACGCATCTTGTTCGTTCTGTAATTGCATGTTGCAATGCTTCAGCTGTTAAACGAAATCCAGTTTCGCGAACATCTATAAAAATAGGAGTTGCACCACATAGTCGAATAATCGGCTCGTAACCAGGGTAAATAGGAGCAGGTAAAATTACTTCCGTTCCTGGTTCTAAAATAGTTCGGAATGCAACATCGATCGCTTCACTAGCACCGATTGTAACAATGGTTTCGTTTTCAGGTGAATAATGTAAATTGTAGTTGTCCTTTACAAAGTTACAAGCTGCCTTGCGTAATTCTAGTAAACCAGCGTTATGTGTATAGCTTGTATAATTTTCTGTAATGGCCCGTTTAGCTGCTTCTTTTACTAGAGAAGGTGTAGGGAAATCGGGTTGCCCAATTGTTAAAGAGATAAGATTATCATAGTTTTGAATCATATTAGAGAACTGACGGATTCCAGAAATTTGGATGTCCTTCACTCTAGGATTAATGAATTGTTCCATTGTATCTCCCTTTCTTCCGTTTGAAAATTAAGTTCATTTTATCATATTTTCAACTATTACGCTTTGTTTATAAAATTTCCCTCGCTATTTGTGAAAGATAAGAATCGTATCTTAAAATTCAGTGGAAGTAAGAAATTATGTGAGGGTTCAAATGTCTATAAGAGTATAAGCTGTGTGAGTTAATTAAAGTTTCACTTAAGCATAAACACAAAAAAAGCCGCTGCAAGCGACTTTTTAATAACCGTATTCCCAATCTATTTCATCTTCGTTCCAAAGTACGGAAGATACTTTGCCAAGATGGACAACGGATTCATTTACAGCACATGTACAGTCTTCGTCCCCTGCTTTATGTTGCAATTCTTCGTATACTGATTTTTCAACGTTTTCTAGCACAACCAAATTTTCTTCTTTTAAAACAAGCGTAGTACCCGCCATATTTATCTTCCTCCTACTAAAGTAATGATCACTTATTTGTAAACATAGATAGTATGGATTATATGCTGTATTTTGCGATAGTTGTCCGTCTAGTGAAGTGTTTTTTATTTTCTTTGTAATCCGTATTCATTGTATACTGCACGAAGGAAATTTGGTACAGGGTTTACAATCATTTCGGAAATTTGTAACATTTATTATTAGTTGTTAACAAATAATTAACAAAGATGTTAAGAAAAATCAAAATTTTGAAACAAATAGACTTATAAAATGATATAATCATATCAAAATACATATAGGGGATGAGAGGCTATGGAGCTGATTCGTGATTTAATGATCCAAATTGCCATCATTATTTTACCACTATTTTTATATGAAGCGATTCGTTTAAATCGTTATCAAGGAATGCTTCCGAAGCCTAATCGCTACTTTATTATGTTTTTATCTAGCGTTACACTCGTTCTCTCCATGACATACTCTATTTGTTTTGGTACCGTTTGCGGATACAATTTTCATCCAGTCCCAATTGTTAGTGGTTTTTTATATGGTGGGATTGTTGGGCTCATCCCTGCCATTATTTATGTTGCATATGAATGGATTTTTAAGGGGCTTAGTTGGTTGCCTATGGTAGAAGTTATATTTCTTTCGATAATTCCATTATTTTTGTCAAAGAAATGGTCTCTTTTTTCAAGAGATAAGAAGCTAATATTAGCTTTTATGATTGCATCATTTTATGTTCTTGTTTCATTAGTAGTCGGGATGTTGAATGTCCTTTTAGAAACAGGTTTTACACCGTACATATCTAATCTATATAGTGGGTATATATTTGCATCACTTATTATGGTTATGACAATGGTATTTCAAGTGTATTTGACTGAGTATTTAAACGAAAATGCATTATTGCGTACAGAAATGCAAAAATCAGAAAAACTTAATATTGTAAGTGAGTTAGCTGCAAGTGTTGCACATGAAGTTCGAAACCCTCTCACTGTTGTACGAGGGTTTATTCAATTGCTAGAGAGTACGGAAGACGTAAAAAACAAAGATTATATGCGTCTCGTATTAGCTGAACTGGATCGTGCTGAACAGATTATTTCAGATTATTTAAATTTAGCAAGGCCTCAAATTGAAAAAAAAGAACATATTTGTTTATCAGCACAATTAATTGAAATGACAACTCTTATGTCATCATTTGCAGCGATGCAGGGCGTTTATTTGCAAGTTGAGATTTCTGAGAGCCTTTATACTATCGGCGATAAGACGAAATTGAAGCAAGCTATTATGAATGTTGTTAAAAACGGTATTGAAGCAATTCAAGGAAACAAAGGGTATTTAAAAGTAACAGCTATTCAAAAAGATGAATTGATAATAATAAGAGTTAAAGATAGTGGTGTTGGAATGACAAAAGAACAGTTAGTAAGGCTTGGACAACCGTATTATTCTTTAAAAGAAAAAGGAACAGGATTAGGCCTTATGGTAACATTTAGTATTTTACAAGCGCATAATGGCACATTGGAATATAAAAGTGAAAGCGGAAAAGGAACTGAAGCTATTATTATATTGCCAGCTGTACGATATAAGGAATAAAAGTTACCGATAGAAGGTAACTTTTTATTTTATCGTGCATTAGAAAAAGATACAAAATTTCATTCATTTATTTTTTCTTGTTTTGTTCGAACGAATAAACTTTTAAATGATTGAAAGAAGCTTTGCTCTTTTGAGGCGGCGACTAATCTTTTTGTTTCTTGAATTTCGCGAATAACTTGCATAAGTTGTGTATCACGGTTGCTATCTTTATTGTAAATTTGATTGACAAGTTTATTCATTTTTTCTTCTTGTTTGGATTCTCGCTTATACATATGATTCATTAATAAGTCCATCTTTTCTTTTTGGAGTGCATCTGTTTGAGCGGCGTGAACAACTAGATCTTGTAACATTTTTTCTTGTGAGCCTTCTTTTACATAAACTTGTTGCATTAGTTCATCTAATTTCTCGTCTTTTAAACGATTTTGTGTAATGAGAGTAGAGTTTTGATGAATAATTGCTTCATTTAATTGAGCAAGCATTTCAAGTTTTAGCATGAACTCCTCAAAGTTACGCCCATCTTCTTTTGGTTGCACTTCTTGCTTATCTTGAATAACAGGTACAGGTGGGGCCTCTTTTTCTTTTAAAATAATAGGTATTGTTTCTGAAATGTCCTCTTGTAATGTAGCAGCTCTTTCATGTATAGATTTCAATAGTTTTAAATCATCCAATTTATAAATACGAGCATCAGCTGTTTTTGAAATGATATAACCGTGTTCCTCTAAGAGTTGGCTATATTTTCGGACTATATGTTTTGGGATACCTGTTTTATTTGTAACATCTTTCGTTTTATAAATAGCTTCCATGATAGTTCCTCCCCAAAAAGTATCGTATATATCATTTCAACCTTTTATGTGGACTTCCTTTGAAAAAGAATGTCGGAAGGTTATTAGTTTTCTACAGCATTAGTGAAAAGATGAAGAAAAATGAATGTTTTTGGCGGAATGGAGAGGAAGAGCTAAAATAATGTCTGAAAACATACATAGAAGAAGTTTGTTATAATAACTGAGGAAAAGAAATTGGTAGGAACACGGAGGTACACATGAAGCAATTTAAAGGTATTATCATTTCAATTATTGCAATTCTTTCTCTTTTGGTAGCGGTATATGAAGTACTTGTGCCAGAGGAGACAAGTACTAAAAAAACAACTACGTATGATCAAATTCTAGAGTTCCCGAAAGAACGATATCCAGAGACCGGGAAACATATAACGGATGCTATAAAAGAAGGACATTCGGAAATGTGTACAATTGATCGTAATGGTGCAGCGGATAGAAGGAAATTATCGTTAGCGCCATATCCGACGAAGAAAGGTTATGATCGTGATGAATGGCCGATGGCGATGTGTAAGGAAGGCGGAAAAGGAGCTCATATTGAATATATAAGTCCAGCAGATAACCGCGGTGCAGGTTCTTGGGTAGGGAATAAGCTAGACAAATATCCAGATGGTACGCGTGTGAAATTTGAAGTGAAATAGTAATTGGCATACATTTCATAGTGGAGAGAGGGATAGTTATGGAATTAACAATTTCATATTCGCAATTAATGATAATGAACTATGATGGTCAGCAGCCTTATGTAGATTGGACTCCTGAAGATTTTGAAAGAGGCTATGCTGAGGTGGATGGAGCTATTATTTTTGAAGCAATCTCTGACTATACTTGTGAAGTGGAAGTTACTTGTGGAAATCATATTGAGAAAGAAGAAGTGGTTAGAACGATATCAGTTCCTTTCACAGTGAAGAATGAAGAAGTATATATAACAAGTATTCTTTCTAATAAATATCATATTCCTATTCCGAACGGGGAATATATGATAGTCTTGCAGGCAACTCCTCTTGAAGAGCCATCAGACGATGAATTGTATAAAGTACAATACGACTTCTATTTTGAGAGTGTAGAATAAAAAAACGTGTTATCCTTTTTGAAGGATAACACGTTTTTTTATTATGCGTTTGTTTTTAGGAGAGAACGAGCGTCTTTTGCTGCCTGAACCATGTGCTCTAAAGCAGGTATAACTTCCTCAGTTCTTCGTGTTTTTAAACCACAGTCTGGATTAATCCAGAAATATTTAGGGTCACATACTTGTAAAGATTGTTCTACGATTGTGAACATTTCATCTTTACTTGGGACACGTGGGCTATGAATATCATATACCCCTAGACCAATTCCTTTTTCATATGTTGTATGCTTTAATGTATTAATAAATTCTCCATGACTTCTTGATGTTTCGATAGAAATAACATCTGCGTCTAACGCTCGAATTGCATCTACAATATCTTCGAAGTTACTATAACACATATGAGTATGAATTTGTGTTTCATTTTCTACAGAAGATGTTGCTAAAAGGAATGATTGAACTGCCCATGTAATGTATGCATCCCAATCTTTTTCTTTTAACGGCATACCTTCACGAAGTGCAGGTTCATCGACTTGGATTACTCTAATTCCGGAAGATTCAAGTAACTCAATTTCATGACGAAGTGCTAATGCAATTTGATATGAAACTTCTTTTCTTGAAATATCATTTCGAACGAATGACCAATTTAAAATAGTGACAGGTCCAGTTAGCATACCTTTTACTACTTTCTCTGTTAAGCTTTGTGCATATACAGTTTCTTTAATAGTCATTCCACTTATAAAGGCAACATCACCATAAATAACAGGTGGTTTTACGCAACGAGAACCGTATGATTGTACCCATCCGTTTTTAGTAAAGGAGAAACCAGCAAGTCTTTCTCCAAAATATTCCACCATGTCAGTTCTTTCGAATTCACCATGTACTAGTACATCAAGACCAATATCTTCTTGGTAACGAATCCACTTTGCAGTTTCTTTTTCAATGAATTGATTATATTGTTCATTTGTAATATCGCCGTTACGCCACTGTTTACGTGTTTGACGAACTTCAGATGTTTGCGGGAAGCTACCAATAGTTGTTGTTGGTAACAACGGTAATTGTAAAGCTACTTGCTGTAGTTCATATCGTTTTTCAAATGGAAGAGGACGTGAGAAATCATCTTCTTTAAGTGATGTACGTGCCACTTTTACATCTTCACGATTACGTGCAGCTGATGAGCGGATTGCATGATGTGCATTACGATATGTTGTTAAATCGCTACTGATGCTTTCTACACCTTTAGTAAGAGCAGAATGGATAAGGACTAGTTCTTCTAATTTTTGATTAGCAAATGCAAGTGCATCAAATAATTCACTTGTTAAGTGCGTTTCTTCCGTTTTATCAATTGGAGTATGCAATAAGCTACAAGAAGGTTGAACAATTAAACCTTTTGCTGTGATTTGATTTTGTAATGTTGTAAATAAAGAAAGTACATCATCAAGATCAGCTCTCCAAATGTTACGTCCATCTATACAACCGATAGCTAAAATTTTATCAGCTGGGAATCCGTATTTTGAAATAGCATTTACATTACCTTCTTTGCCATGAACAAAGTCTAATCCAATACCAGAAACAGGGAATGCAATAATTTCTTCATAGTTCTCTTCTACACTGTCAAAATATGTTTGTAGAAGAAGATTAGCATTTGGAACCTCTTTATGAATAGCTTCGTAAAGCTCTTTCGCTTGATTAATTTCATCTTTTGTTAAAGAGGCGAAGATTGGTTCGTCAACTTGAATAATTTGTGCTCCAGCTGCGTGTAATTCAGAGAATAATTGTACATAAGGTGCAACTAGCTCTTTTAAAATAGTGGCAAATTGCTCTTCGTTATAACCTTTTGCTAGTTTTAGGAATGTATAAGGGCCTAAAATAACTGGTTTTCCATCAACGCCTAACTCTTTTTTCGCTTCTTCATATAAACGAAGAGGACGATTGTCTTTTAAAGAGATTTGTAATCCTTCTTCATATTCAGGAACAATGTAATGATAGTTTGTGTTAAACCATTTTGTCATTTCAGAAGCAACGTGATCTTTAGAGCCGCGTGCCATTGCAAAATATACATCAAGGTAAGAGGTAAACTCTGAAAAACGTGACGGGATGAATCCTAACATGTAGGCCGTATCCAGAACGTGGTCATAATATGTAAAATCGCCAACTGGAATTAATTCAATTCCCTTTTCTTGCTGTACTTTGACGTGTTGAAGGCGAATTTCTTTCATTGTCGTTAAAAATTGTTCTTCATCAATTTTATTGGACCAAAAAGCTTCCAATGTTTTTTTCCACTCTCGTTGTAGTCCGATACGTGGATAACCTAAGTTACTTGTTTGAATTGCCATTTTAAATTCCTCCCTAATTGAAAGTAAGCATTTCCGTTTACTCGGAAATACCTATAACAAAAAGCATAAAGGCATAGAAAAATAAGCCTTCCTTTTTGTTCTTAACACCTCATCATCATCCGTGAGTCTATCAGTGTTGTTAAAATAGGCAGGTATCCTGACTTATGCTTCATATAATTTCTTTCACCTTCCCGTTTTCACAGTGGCACAAAAAAGAAATCTCAGCATTTACAGTGGCGGGACCGTGTTGGAGTTTCACCAAACTTCCCTTTTAAACACGAAGTGAAATATTCGTGTACCTATTTTCCTTTTGAAAGGAATTTAACAAGCGATATGATATTGAAACAAATTCTAACACAATTTTCGGAATTTTGTCCACTGTTTTAAAATAAGAAAATTCTAAAGTTTTTCATTTCTTTTTATTCGGAAAATTAAGTTTTTTAATGTTTATTTATTATTAAAATGAGGGTGTTTTGAGTTGCGAGGAATAATTATAGTGTTAAGTTTTTCTAGAAGAGGAGGCACCTCTTTTAGAAAAACTTAATCATTATCTACACCTATTTCTGAAAGACGACCTGCAGTTGCATCTTGTAAGAGCGTGTTTAGCCAACGTAATTCAACATTAATATGCTCAATGACGCTTTGTAGAATATATAGTTGAGCACGAGGAACTAGTTGTTTATTATGATCGTATATCGTTTGCATTGTATGTAAATAGAGCATTGTATCATCTCTCTTTTTTTTCAAAATAGGAACTAGAGCTTGTTCGTCGCTAAAGTGAGCGAAAGAGAGCGCTGAATAAATAGGTTTATATATTTGGTTTTTCGCTTCAAATTGTTTTAATAATAAGGTGTGGAAAAGGGCTTTTCCTTCCTCTGTTATATGGAAGATTGTTTTATCTGGTCTATTCGTATCTCTAACAATATTGGTAATGCTAATCGCACCTTGTTTTTCTAATTGCTCGAAGGCGTAGTATAGCGATCCCTTGGCATATTTAATATAACAATCCATTTGTCTTTCTTTCATTATGTGCTGCACTTCATAGGGATGTTTATCTCCTTCGAGTAACAAGCCGAGAATGACTAACTTCATGCTCATGCTGTCTCAACTCCTGTATATAGAAACTTTATATATATTATAAACGGTATATCCTCTTTCATAAAGGGATATACCGTTTCGTTTTTCTATATTAGCTTACTTGTTTTTGTTTTTGCTTTGTTTTTGGTCCTGTTAAAAGACGTTCATTTCCCATAAGTAAAATACAAATTATACTTAGCGTAGCTGGGATAAGTGCCCAGAAAAATGTATTAGCAATAGATGTTGCAAGAGCCTCTTTAATTCCGCTCAGTACTTCAGGAGGTAGCTTTTCAGTAGCATTTGGTGATAATAAAAAGCTTGTGTCTCCACCTTTAGGAGCCATTTTTTCTAGTTCAGGAGGGAAGACTGCTTTTAATTTATCAGTGAAAACATGATTTTGAATCGTACCGAAAATCGTGACGCCAAGGGTCATTCCAAGTGAACGGAAGAATGAGTTCGTGGATGTAGCAGAACCGCGATCTCTCATTTCTAATTTGTGGATAGATGCCATACTTAAAACTGAGAAGGAGAATCCAACTCCAAGTCCAGCAAGCACCATAAACATTGTTACGAGTGTACGAGGTGTTTCCATAGTTAAAGTACTTAGTAAATAAATACCAAGAACGAAGAAAACTCCAGATACTGTCATGATGTTACGATAACTTGTTCGTGAAGCTAATTGTCCACCAGTTTGACTTCCGATTACAGATCCTACCATCATAGGTGTCAAAATTAACCCAGCATTTGAGGCTGAACCACCGAGAACACCTTGAACGAAGATTGGAATATAAACTGTACAGATGATAAAAGCTGCGCCATAGAAAAAGGCAACACCTTGGCTAGCTGCAAATAAAGGTTTTTTAAATAAATGGAAAGAAATAATAGGCTCGGTTGCGTTTCTTTCTACGAAGAAGAAAATAATAAGCAGAATAACAACAGTTGAAAATAAACCAATAATCACATTAGAGTCCCATGCATATTCTTTACCACCAAGTTCTAAAGCAAACATTAAGCAAACGATACTAATGACAAGCGTAATAGCACCAGCCCAGTCAATTTTTTGTTTTCGATATTCTAGAGACTCGCTATAGTATTTAGTAATGAAGAAGAAGGAAATAAGTCCTAACGGAATATTAATATAGAAGACCCAGTGCCAACTTATATAATCTGTAATGTAAGCACCTAATAAAGGTCCGAAAACACTAGATGTTCCGAAAACAGCACCAAATAGTCCGGTCATTTTTCCTCGTTTTTCAGGCGGGAATATATCATACATAATTGTAAATGCGATAGGCATAAGAGCGCCGCCACCAATTCCTTGAATGGCTCTATAAATACTTAGTTGTTCAATACTTGATGCTGTCCCGCAAAGTGCAGAACCAAATAAGAAGAGAATTAATCCGCCAATAAAAAAGCGTTTCCGTCCGTACATATCAGACAGCTTACCGAAAATAGGCATTCCGGCCATTGTTGCTACCATGTAGGCGGATGTGACCCAAACGAATTTGTCGAACCCTCCTAAGTCTCCGACAATCGTTGCCATCGCAGTTGCGACGATTGTGTTATCCATTGCTGCCATTAGAATACCAAGTAGTAAACCAGCAACAACAAATTTTGTTTTACTTGAATCGTTTTTTGATAGTTGTGCTTCCAAAAGTAGCCCTCCTTTAATAAAAATTAAACTAACTTAAGTTTTTTAGTGCAATGCATAAAAAAACTTTATGTACAGTTTGTATAGTTCCTCTTCATTTTATAAAAAATTGCACTGACATGATATAAAGGATGGAAATCATAAATTATATTATAGTCAAATTTGACTAAAAGGCAAATGTTTTCTACCGCCAAATTATTTTATCCCGCTTTAACTGCCCGTTAAAGCCCGATTGGTAAAAGCTAATAATCAGTGGGGGATGGACAAAACCCCCACTGATTAAAGTTTCACTTTATTATATTGACCAAAAGAGAGTAAGAATTTATTTTGTTATGTAGTCAAGGAAGGAAATTGTAAAAAAATATTTAATAAAGTATAACCTGTGTCAACCTATTAAAAATGGTTTTTTCTTTATATTGTCGAATAGGATAAAAGGAAAAGAAAAATTTAATATGATTTGTAACAAGCTAAATATTTTTTCTAAGTGTAGTTCATTGCATCGAGAGGCAGAATACAGTTGTATAGATGATATATCTGGAATGAGGTGAATATATTATGAAAATATGGAAACGAATTTCGGATCAAGGAAGGTATTCTATACCGTTACAGCCGGTTTTGTGGATTGATGGTTCTAAAAAGGACACGGAAGCATCCGATGTAGCAGTCACATTGCAAATCCGTAGTATGTATAAAGAAAAATTTTCGTATGAGATGATCTATGATGTTAATGACATACTAATTATTCGACTTGAAGTTGAAAATAAAGGCGTTGAAATGATTTCGCGAGTAGTTGTAAGTCATATGATTCGTGATTATTTCGCGTATATCCCAAACTCTTTAAAAGCAGATAAGGGAATAAGTGAGTTTTTATTTCAGCTTGTAAGGTGGCGAATCGATAATTTATCACCGAATGAAAAGGTAGAATTAATTTGTCAAATAAAAGCAAATAAAGATAAAGCTCCTCCCAATTCATTATTTCAGGCTACATATACATTTCAATATAAAGGTGTATCATATGGACCGCTACAAACAAATGAAGTGGTTGTCAGAAAATGATAAGAAGGAACCTGTGCGAAAGGTTCCTTCTTTAATGAAGATTGTGCTTCTTGAGTAATTTCTTTTGTTCCACTCCCTTTTTTCCAATATAGTTATTTTTGTATCCAAAATATAGAATGAATAGAAATGAAATAACATTTACTATAGCGTCAATTTGATCGTTTGTAATGAAGTTTATTCCGAAAGAGTTAAATAGTAATTTTAATGATAACAAAAAGCCAGCTAGTAAGCGCATAATATCTAATAGATTTTCTTTTTGAGGCATATAGGTCACTCCTTCCTAAAAACGATATATAGTATATATATGAAATAAAATAGAAAAGGTATACAAGCTTAAGTAGAAATGTACATTAAATATGTACATTTTTTATTTTATAGAAAAACATTATTGTTATAGAAACATATATTGGTATAAAAGGGGGAGAGTATGAAACATAAAGGGAAAATTAGTGGGTTATTACTTGGGAACACAGTTGCGGTTACAGAATGGATTGCACTTCAGGATGTAATTGCTAAGCTAGATTCGAGATCATTTTTAACCGTCTTTATTATTTATATATTGCAAATGATACTAAGCTATTATTTTGGACATTGGTACGATAAAAGAACGAATACGCGTGTAAATATTGAAGTAGGAGGAATGACGAATAACGATTTTGTCGTTGATTTTTTTGGAAAAGTAGCTGCTTTATCAGAAAGAGATTCTCGTAATATTACAGTGTATATTCTTTCCGTAAAAGAATGGGATGTATTAAAAGACACAGTGCAAGAAAAAAAGTTAGATGAGCTAGTCCAAAGAGTAGAACGTACAATTGTAAAGACAGTTCGAAAAGGCGATGTAGTTACGAGGTGGGATGAAAATAAATATGTTATCGTAGCTGTTGATAATGGCTATGAAAAGTCAACAATAACAAGTAGATTAATCAAAAATATTCAAAATGAAATAGCGAATGATTTATTAAGTGTCACACTATTATTTGGGGCTGCAAGTTATCCTATAGAAGGGAAAACTTTTGAAGATTTGTTTAGAAAGGCACAAAATCAATTGTATAATTATAGAAACTTGCAAAGTCATGAATGAAACTTTGATTTAAAGAAGTATGATATAAAGATTTTTTGTAACATTTTTTTGTCTTTTGTTACAAGAAAACTTTTTTTTGTAACAAAAGTCTTTAAAAATATATGAAATCAGCATATAATTGTGTGTGGATGTGTCAATGCATTTTGCACAATGTTTTCAGTTTAAAAGTGTAGAGGAAAACATGCTCTACACTTTTCCTTTTTAAGAAATTAAAAGAATCTTTGTAAGAGTTGCGAGGTCCCCTTTGCACTATGTAAAATGGACAAAGAGGTTATTTGATAGAAAGTGAGAAAGGGAATGATAGACGTGAGAGGTCAACGATCATCTTTTATCAGGTGAAACATTATAGTGTTTCTTGCAGTAGGTAAGATTAAGGAAAATACCTTTATGTTTTAAGACATTACATAATTTTAAGTACGAAAATTGTACAAGCAGTATAAATAATTATTGATGATCTTCGTAAAAAGATGCGAGCGTGAAATAGCTAACGAAGTTACATGTTTTTCATGGGATTTTTGGCACGATGGTCGTTTATTAATAGGGGGAAAAGATGTTGAAATATAATAAATTAGCAATTGTAACTGCATTATCAATGACTTTACTAGCTGGTTGTTTTGGCCCAAAACCAGAAGAGGAGCTATATGTTGCATTTGAAAATGCTGCCAAGCAAGAAAAAACAATGTTTGAAGATGCGAAAAAATTAGAGTCATTAGAGAAAGAGGGTCAAGTATTATATAATCAAATTGTCCAAGAAGGAAAAGATAATAATCAGGCTGTTAAGGATAAGCTTGATCAAGCGGTGAAAAATACAGCTGAACGAGAAAAAGTTCTTATTAAAGAAAAAGAGGCGTTAAATAAAGCGCAAGAAGAAGTGAAGTCGGCTGATAAGCATGTGAAGAAAATTGAAGATAATAAATTAAAAGAACAGGCTGATAAAGTAAAGAGTACTTATGAGAAACGACATGATTCATTCCAAAAGATGTACGATAGCTATAATAAATCTTTAAAGCAAGAAAAAGAATTATATACAATGCTACAAGATAAAGGTACAAAATTAAAAGATATTAGCGAGAAAGTAAAGGTAGTAAACCAAGCATATAAAGATATTGAGACAGAAAAAGATAAGTTTAATGAATATACGAAATCATATAATACAGAAAAAGTTGCATTCTATAAACAAGCTAATATTAAAATTAAGGAAGATAAAAAATAAAACAGTTTGGCCTAATATTAGGCCAAACTGTTTTATTTTTTTGTATAGGTACGGCTATACCATGGAACTGGTTCGCTTAATTTTTTTTCCTGTTTTAATGCTTCAGGACCAATATAATCTTGAAGTGTTTTTTTTGCTATTGTTAAAGATAAGGTTGTTTTCGGATTTCGATAGGAGGATTCAAGGTGACCAAGATGCGGTAGGATGCGAAAATCATCTTTCGTAGGAGGGATATGGAAAAAATAATCACCTAAACGTATAAGAACATCGGATTGTTGTTGACTAAAACGTGGATTTCTAGAAAAATGTAATCCTTCTTTGATAGCCTTTTTTTCAGTAATTAAGCGTTCTAAAGCAGTCTTTTTTAACCAATATAAGTACTTAGGGTTAGTTGCAGCTTTAGCATGACGATTCACAACGAAAATAGATTGAGCTAGTCTATTAATAGAATGTTGATTATGCAATGGAGATTGTGGTTGTGAAGGTTTCATATTGACTCTCCTTTCAATTTTTCCTTATTATAGCATAAATAAAATGGGTTTTTATTATATGCAAAAAGTAATTGTATATATTTTCAATATTAAAGCAATATTGTTACAAAAAACAACTATTTTGTATAATAGTGATAGAATATGTTTCAGAAATTTGATAATGAAAGAGTGAGAAGTTTGAAAGAAATATTAAAATTACAATATGCCATTATAGATATTGGATCTAATACAATGCGTTTAGTTATTTATGAAAAGCAAAATGGAGGTTTTTATAAAGAAATTGAAAATACGAAAGTGGTTGCTCGGTTAAGAAATTATTTAATCGAGGGTGTTTTGAATGAAGAAGGTAAAGAAGTATTGTTACAAACATTATTTCAATTTCAAGAAAGTACAAAATTCCATCAGTTGCATCATGTACTTTGTGTTGCAACGGCAACAATTAGACAGGCTGAGAATCAAGAGGAGATTAAAAAACTTGTTGAAGGACAAACAGACTTTACTCTTAGAGTATTATCAGAATATGAGGAAGCACGTTACGGCTATTTAGCAGTTATGAATTCTACTTCGTTTTCGGAAGGAATAACAGTAGATATTGGTGGCGGAAGTACGGAAGTTACATATATTAAAAATAGAGAGATTTTAGAGTACCATAGTTTTCCTTTTGGTGCGCTTTCTTTAAAACATCTATTTATTAAAGGTGATATTCCTACTAAAGATGAATTAGAGGAAATTCGAGAGTATTTAGAGTGTCAATTTCGAACGTTACCATGGTTAATTGATAAGAAATTGCCTCTTATTGCAATTGGTGGTAGTGCGAGAAACTTAGCGAAAATCCACCAAAATTTAACAAACTATCCTATAGCGGGAGTACATTTATACAAAATGAAAGAAGAAGATATTGAAAATGTAAAAGGTGCATTGGAAAAACAATCGTTTATCGAACTTCAGAAAATGGAAGGATTGGCAAAAGATCGAGCTGATACAATTATTCCAGCGGTTGAAGTATTTCATAAACTTGTAAATATTACAGAAGCAACGGCATTTGTATTAAGCAAAAAAGGATTAAGAGAAGGTGTTTTCTATGAAGAGTTGACGAAAGATTTAGGGATTTCATATTATCCGAATGTAGTTGAAGAAAGCTTACATTTGTTATCACACGAATATGAAATGGATATGGAATTTGTCATTCAACTTATTAAACATGGAAGATTGATTTGTAAACAACTCGAAGAAATGGGACTGATTTCTGTTTCAATAAAAGACTGGGAAGCATTCCATCAAGCAGCGAAAGTATTTAATATTGGAAAATATATAGACGAAGAAGCGAGTCGTTTACACACGTTTTATTTATTGGCAAATAAAACAATTGACGGCATGATGCATAAAGATCGAGTGAGGTTAGCGCTTATTGCATCTTATAAATCAAAAATGCTATTTAAACAACATTTATCTCCATTTGAAGGGTGGTTTGATAAAAGCGAACAAAAAAAAATCCGCCTATTAGGCGCTGTTTTACAATTTTCAGCTGCTTTAAATGTAAGACAAAGATCGCTTGTTGATACGATATCCATAACAGAAAATAAAGAAGGATTAACGTTTAGAATTTTATGTGAGCAATCGGCATTAGCAGAAAAAGTACAAGCTGAAAAACAAAAAAAGCAGCTAGAAAGAGTATTGAAAACAAATATTCACTTATCATTCGAATCAAAACGTTAAGTTGTACGGATGTCTTTACAGAAAATTAACACTTTGGAATATTGTAATTTGATAAAATGAAAGTAACTAAATTATAGTGAAAAAGTTTCAAAGGGAAGTGTGAAGAGAATGGAATTGCTAAAGGGGAATTTAGTAAATTTAAATGATACAGCGTATTATAATAATCGTGAATTAAGCTGGCTAGCATTTAATGAACGTGTACTACAAGAAGCGCAAGATGAAAATAATCCACTATTAGAAAGACTAAAGTTTATTAGTATTTTTAGTTCGAATTTAGATGAATTTTTTATGGTGCGCGTAGCAGGTTTGAAAGATCAAGTAAGTGCGGGATTTAATCAGCCAGAAAATAAAGCAGGTTTAACACCAAAGAAACAGTTAAATAAGATTGCGATAAAATCGCATGAGTTAATGACTGTGCAGTATGAAACGTTTAAAAATTATGTATTGCCAGCGCTTGAACTAGAGGGGATTGAGCGTTTAACATTTCATGATTTGACGAAAGAGCAAAGGGAATTTATCGAGGAGTATTTTGATGAACAAATATTTCCGGTTTTAACCCCTGTATCTATTGATGCGTATCGTCCATTTCCAATGTTATTAAATAAAAGTTTGAATTTAGCTACTATTTTATATGATGAGCAACAGGCTGAGGAAGAAAATCGTACGAAGTTAGGAATTGTACAAGTGCCTTCATTACTGGAGCGTTTCATATTTTTACCGAGTGAAGGGCAAAAACATAAATTTATTTTATTAGAAGATGTAATTAGTGGTTTTACTCATAAACTATTCACAGGATATAACGTATCACCTGTTACTCGTTTCCGTATTACACGTAATGCGGATTTAACGATCCATGAAGAAGGTGCACGCGATTTATTAAAAGTAATTGAAAAAGAATTGAAAAAGCGTAAGTGGGGAGCTGCCGTTCGTTTAGAAGTTGGTAAAGAACACATTGATGAAAGAGTGTTAGCGTTATTGTATGATGTGTTAGAAGTAAAAGATGAAGATGTGTACATGATGGATGGACCGTTAGATTTAACATGTTTATTCTCCTTATATAAAAAATTAGCGCCTTTATATGAACATCTAGTATATCCGGCTCTTATTCCTCAACCTCCTCAAGATTTAGGTGATGAGGAAGATGTATTTGAAAAAGCGATAGAACATGATATTTTATTACACCATCCTTTTGAGTCGTTTCAGCCAGTCGTTGATTTTGTCCGTGATGCGGCAGATGACTCGAATGTACTTGCGATCAAACAAACATTATATCGTGTAAGTGGAGATTCTCCAATAATTCAGGCGCTGAAGGTAGCAGCTGAAAAAGGAAAACAAGTGACGGTATTGGTTGAGTTAAAGGCAAGGTTTGATGAAGAGAATAATGTTCATTGGGCTAAAGAATTGGAACAGGCCGGATGTCACGTTATTTACGGAGTAAGTCACTTGAAAACGCATAGTAAAATTACGTTAGTTGTAAGAAGAAGAAACGGAAAAATTGAAAGGTTTGTACATCTTGGAACCGGAAATTATAATGATGCAACAGCGAAGTTGTATACCGATTTTGGATATATTACATCGCGAAAAGACTTTGGTGTAGATGCAACAAATTTCTTTAATTATTTGAGTGGTTATACAAAAAAACCGCATTTTCATCATTTATCTGTTGCCCCGTTTGATATAAGAGAGCAGTTTATGGAGTTAATAGATGAGGAAATCCGTTATCATAGACAATATGGAAATGGATATATTATCGCTAAAATGAATTCGTTAACAGATAAACCATTAATAAAAAAAATGTATGAAGCATCACAAGCTGGGGTAGGGGTAGAGCTCATCGTTAGAGGGACATGTTGTTTAAGACCTGGGATTCCGAATGTAAGTGAAAATATTCGTGTAGTTAGTGTTGTTGGAAGATATTTAGAACATAGTCGTATTTATTATTTCCATCATAATGGAGATGAAAAAATATATTTATCTTCAGCTGATTTGATGACGCGAAATATGGAAAAACGAGTAGAAATATCCTTCCCAATTTTAGATATTGAAATGAAAGCGAGAATAAAGGCAATTTTACAGCTGGTTTTAGCTGATAATGTGAAAACACGTGAACAAAATAAAGATGGTGACTATTATTATATAATTAATAGTAGTATAGAAGAAATTGATAGCCAAGTGAATTTATTTAAGATGGCGTATCAAAATACAGACGCTGAATAGTGTGAAAAAAGTAAAAACCTCTTATTGAATTTAAGAGGTTTTTACTTTTTTTCTCTACTCATATATTCTCAAAATGGAAGGATGAGTAGAGAGAATAGTTTTTATTATAGGCGTGTGATGAGTTGGTTCGTTGAGAGAAAAACATTAGAAGAATGGTTGGTTTAAATTAATAATAGTATGGTTGTTGACAAGGCCCTCCGTAACAAGGAAAAGGTGCTGGTGGTGGGAAAGGCGGTGGATAAGGCGGATAAAACGGTCTAGGCCCGAAAGCTAATGCTCCACCGAGCAATCCTCCAGCAATTCCAGCTAGAAATGGAACACCGAAAAATGGAAAGAAGCGTGAGTCGCCTGCTGGGCCAAAAGGTGCTGAACGAACTGGGATCGGTTGATAATATGGATACATGAACAAACCTCCTTTACTGGACTCATTTTTATCATATGGTGGACCAAGCGTGGATGAGCGCGTACAAGGAAGGATATGTAAGGAAATAGGCGAATTGTTACGAATGTTGTAGGATGAAGAGTGTAATTTCAGGTTTTGACATAAAGCGGAATGGGACACGTGTTCTTCCAATACCTCGATTGACATAGAGAGTCAAACCTTGAATGTTATAGAAACCTTCAATATATTCTTTTGCAAGCGACGGGGTAATAATAGCACCTAAAAAAGGAATTTGTACTTGTCCGCCATGGCTATGACCAGAAAGTTGAAGATTGATTGGATATGTAGCGATTTGTGGCGCGATATCTGGTTCGTGAACGAGAACAATTGTATAAATATTTTGTTTTGCATGTTGTAAAGTTTCCGCTATTTTTGGTTTACCCAGTAGCATATCATCGAGTCCGAAAATAGAAATTTCACTATTATCCAGTAAACGAATTCGCTTTTCGCTATTTTGCAAAAGTTCAAATCCAGATTCGCGCATGATGTGATCATAGTATTCAGTTCCATATCCGCCATGGTCGTGGTTACCATAAATAGAAAATTTACCGAAGGGTGCCTGTATATTCTTTAAAATGGATGCAACAAAAGAAGCCTCGGTATATGTTTGGTAATCATCAATGAGGTCACCAGTAAAAAGGACAATATCTGGCTTTTCAGCATTAATCTTGGAAACGATTTGAGATAAATGTTGGAGAGAGAAATAGTATCCTAGATGTAAATCGCTAAATTGAAGGATCTTCATACCATGAAAACCTTTTGGTATGAGCGGTGATTTAAGTGAGTGTTGCGTAAAAGAAAGTAAATAGGGCTCTATATATTTAGCATAATAATAGCCGATGCTTGCGGTTATAAATGAATATAGACAAGTGCGTATTCCAGATTTTAAAAAATTTCTTCTTGTAATTTTCTTCATATACAGGTTACTCGAACCTCCCTTCAGTTTTTTAAAAATATATTTTAAATACTAAAAAAGTAGTATAGATTACGAAAAAAATGAACGAAAAGAAACCTCTTTACGTTAAAATATCAGAAAAATTGAAAAATATAAAGATTTCTATCAAATAAAGTGATAAAATGAATATGTATTCATTTTTTGGAGGGGATGTATGTGAAAGAGAAGGTAGTTATTATAACAGGTGGATCAAGTGGAATGGGAAAAGGGATGGCGATACGTTTTGCGAAAGAAGGGGCACGTGTTGTTATTACAGGGCGTACAAAAGAAAAGCTAGAAGAAGCAAAGTTAGAAATTGAACAGTTTCCAGGGCAAGTATTATCTGTACAAATGGATGTACGAAATACTGATGATATTCAAAAAATGATTGAAAATATTGATGAGAAGTTTGGACGAATTGATATTTTAATAAATAATGCAGCTGGAAACTTTATTTGTCCAGCAGAGGACTTATCTGTGAATGGCTGGAATTCGGTAATTAATATTGTATTAAATGGTACATTTTATTGCAGTCAGGCTATTGGGAAATATTGGATTGAAAAAGGTATAAAAGGAAATATTATTAACATGGTGGCAACATATGCATGGGATGCAGGCCCAGGGGTTATCCATTCGGCAGCAGCTAAAGCTGGTGTACTAGCGATGACAAAAACTCTTGCTGTTGAGTGGGGACGTAAATATGGAATACGAGTTAACGCTATCGCACCAGGACCAATTGAGCGTACAGGTGGTGCCGATAAATTATGGATTTCAGAAGAAATGGCTAAGCGTACATTGCAAAGTGTTCCACTTGGTAGAATGGGTACACCAGAAGAAATTGCGGGTCTAGCTTATTATTTATGTTCAGATGAAGCTGCATACATAAATGGAACTTGTATGACAATGGATGGTGGCCAGCATTTGCATCAATATCCATTTTAAAAGGAAAGAAAAATGAATGATTCATTAATTTTTCTTTGGTGAAATGTGACGAAGTTGTGACACGTGAGAGAAATGTGTTTACAAAGGGGAATATATAGGTTATATTTAAGACCTCTTTTTTCTTCATAGTAGAATTGCTAATTCCCCTTAGCATTTTACCCCTCTAATCCCTTCAGGAAAACTGAAGGGATTTTTTATTATTTTTCCGTAAATATCGTGTTATAATTTTTGAAAAGTAAAGGGAGGGAAGCACGTTGATAGATGCATTAGATGTAATGAGTAACTTGGATAAAGTCCTTCCTTATTATCAAGCTATTTTTAGTGCTGATGAGCATACAGTAATTGGATATGAAGTTGTAGGACGTATTCAAACAGAAGAGGGCATACAAAGTTTAGCATCTTTCTTCCATGATGATTCTATTCCGAGTGAGTTCCAACTTGAAGCGGATAACATCATCGTAGAAAAAGCGTTAAATAGGTATTTAGAAACGGATCAAAAATTATTATTATTTATACATCGGAATGCTAATGTATTAATGAATGATGAAGATGAAAGTTTACTTCAACTTTTGCTGATGTATGAAGAACAAGGTTTGAACTTACAACGCATTGTTCTGGAAATAACAGAACATGAATGTAAAGAAGATATAGAACAATTTAATCATTTACTCATGTATTATCGTACATATGGTATTCAAATTTCGATTAATAAAGTCGGAACGGGTACAAGTAATTTAGAGCGTATTAGCGTGTTAGCACCGGATATTTTAAAAGTAGATTTAACAAATTTAAGGCAAACTGCACTTTTACAATCTTATCAAGATATTTTATATTCCTTATCTTTACTTGCTAGAAGAATTGGTGCAACATTGTTATATGAAGAAATAGATGCTTTTTATCAACTACAATATGCTTGGAAAAACGGTGGTAGATATTATCAAGGGAATTATTTGAAAGAGTGCTTACCTGATTTTATTGAAACGAACGTTTTGAAAGAACGACTTGGTAATGAGTGTCATCAATTTATTCAACATGAGAAGAAGAAATTACAAAAAATTTATAATTTAACAGAACTGTTACGTGATCGAATTGGTGATGTTCTAGCTAAACAGAAAAAGAATGAAGATATAAATGATTGGTTATTACAATTTAGCCAAAGTGTATCACAGTGTAGTTTCCGCATATTTATTTGTAACGAAGATGGTTTCCAACAATCAGGAAATGTTATGAAAAAAGATGGGGAATGGATTGTGATGCCTGAGTATTATATGAAGAACTGGAGTTGGCGTCCGTATTTTCTAGAAAATATTATGAAAATGCGTTTTGAGAATAAGGCAAGACTTTCAGATTTATATGCTGATATTGAAACCGGTGAGATGGTACGGACATTTTCCTTCCCAATTGATGATGAAAACTTTTTATTTATAGATTTATCGTATGAATATTTATATGAAGAAGATGTTTTATTTTAATGCACGAAGAGATTCGTGCATTTTTTGTTTGTTTTTATCATAAATTGGTAATAGTGAAAATGGTGATGAAAATGCTGTCTATCGTTGTAAAGATTTTACGAACGAAATCATCCCTTTCTTTGCATAATCATTGTTACAATGAATACTACAAAGACAAGCTCTTTTAAAAGGAAGGTGAAAAAATGAAGAAATATGGAATATGGTTTGTTCTATTTATATGTGTTGCCTTTCTAGTTGGCTATAGTGTCACAACTGTTTTAGGAAAAGAAGAAGTGAAAGTGGATCGGAAAGAAGTGTTTACAACGATACAAAAAGGTTATGAGACGCAATTTTCAATCCGCGGGAAGCAAATACCTACGAATAAGATGATAGAGACGTTATCACCATATTTTACAAATAATTTCCTTCAAGTTTTTACAGATGAAAACAGTAGAAATGAAAAACAAAGTGGTGAATATTTACTTCCAGCAAAAGAAGCTCCATTTTCTTTTAATTCAGAAACAAAAATGTCTTATGATGAAGAACATAAAAATTTATATGTCTATGAGCGGACAAAGAGTGGACAATATCAAATTGTGACATTGCAAAAGGATAATGGAAAATGGAAATTAGCAGGGTATCATGAAAGTCAGGAACTGTTGACTGAAATAAAAAGGTTACAACAATTATGAGAATAGGAATAGGTGTCGCCTATTCCTATTCTATACCGAGTAGCTGTTGTAATTTTTCAATTTGAAAACCTGCCACAACTTCTTCGTCAATTACAACTGTTGGAGTTGAATAGGATTCATAGTCATATAAAAGACGATTGCGTGCAGCAGCGTCTTTTTTTATGTCAAATTCTTCATATACAACGTTATTATGTTTTAAAAATTCTTTTACAATGGTACAAGGCGGACAATCAGGTTGTGTATAAACCTCAATTTTTTTCATTGTAATTCCTCCCTTTTTCTGTTGTTTATTATATTCTGCCAGTATAAAAAGCGCAATAAAGAAGTAAAAAGATGCTCTTTCATCTTTTT
Organism: Bacillus sp. AR13-1; assembly: GCF_008042285.1. Taxonomy (NCBI): domain Bacteria; kingdom Bacillati; phylum Bacillota; class Bacilli; order Caryophanales; family Bacillaceae; genus Bacillus; species Bacillus sp. AR13-1. The sequence continues at coordinate 200,766 of NZ_QNUA01000010.1, read as the reverse complement.
ACTTCTTATTTCGACAAATTTTAGTTGAGTTTCTTGCCAAGAACCTTTATCCTAGATTGTGGAACGTTTTTTCTGTTATGACGGATAGAATGAGTATAGCTGTAAAACCTATTGGTAGGAAGATCAGAGAAAGGAGAGATTTCATGTCTCTACTCCAAGGAATTTTAACTCGACTTGTTAGTCTACAAGAACAAGCTGAAAGCGGTGAAGTAGCACAACGCTATTTTGAAGTGAACGGTGAGCGCAAATGTAGCGTGAAATTTTTCGATAAAAGTGAAATGTATGAGTTAGAAGTGTATCAACAAGGTGAAAAACCTCAAGTGTATCAATTCGATAACATCGATATGGTTGCAATTGAGATTTACGATATCATTTCTTGATACATATAAAAAAGGTACTGCCAAATGGCGGTACCTTTTTTAGTTATATTAATTAATGGGCTATATAGGTAGTAGAAGTTTCAATTTAAGTCGCGATTAAATAAAAGAGTTTTTATAAATGTATATGTATAGGAATTTTTCATTTTTCCTACAATGATAGTAAATATTAATAGGAGGTGCAAAGGATGGAACGCTTACCGATTGTTATTTGTCCTAATTGTCACAGTCATGCTGAAATTAATCACGTATTAACCGCCCAATCTAATCAAAATGTAATATATACATGTAGGTTTTGTAATTATGTAATTCGAAATATTGAAACGAATAAAGGGTAGTAAGTTATAATTTTTGTTTTTGTCCCATACAATGAGAATACGAAAAGTCTGTCTAATTGAAAGGACGTGACTATGTGGACGGTGAGCATACATTTTATAATGTTTCAGAGAGACATTTGAATTTTGATATGGTATTTAACCGTATTTGTAGTTTCATTGAAAAGGATCCGCGAAATTTATATCGATTATCTATTGGGACAGACTCACAAGCGCATCAAAAGGATACGAGGTTTATTACAGCGATACATATTCATCGTGTTGGAAAAGGAGCATGGGGATGTTTGCATCATAAATCAGTGAAAAATAAGCCAGCAACGTTGCGAGAGAAAATATATTTAGAAACACAGTTTAGTCAAGAAATCGCCTATCTATTTACTCCCAATCATATACAAGCGATATGGGATTTATTGCACCCATACGCTCAAGATGGAGCAGGATTCATAATGGAGATTCATTTAGATATCGGGAATGATGGTTTAACAAAAGAATTTATTTTAGATATGACGATGAAAATTCAAGCAATGGGATTAACAGCAAAAATTAAACCAGATGCTTATGCGGCATTTAGTTACGCAAACAGATATACAAAATAATGTGAAATGATGTCTATATATTCGCAGTCGTTAAGTATTTCTAACAAAAACTGAATATTACATCTGTTAAATAGACTGAAAAATTTATATAATGAGAGTGATGATGCGAGTGCAAGGAGAGGAGCATATGGAAAAGGAATTTGTTTTAACAAGAGAAGAAGAAAATTTATTGTTGGATATTCTGTTTCAGCAAAATTACGCGAGCGAAATTTTAGCGGTGGAGCTTACAGACATTGAGAATGGTTTAAAACAGATAGATGTGACGCAATATAAAAAAATCACAAGATTGTTTTACCGATTAAAAAATAAAGGGTATTAAGCACTACCGGAATGGTAGTCTTTTTTTTATGTTATATGCTAAAATAGTTATGTATTTTTATTAGAAGAATGTCAGGACAAAATAATAATGTGAAAACGCTATCATAAAATGTGAATAGGACCGGAGAATATTAGCAGGAAAAAGGGAAAATGGGGGATGTAACATGATTAGTATTCCGAAAGACGAGTTTCAACAAATTCTTGTGAAGGATTTAATGATTTCATCAGATAAAGTAGCACATGTACAAATAGGGAATGGTCTAGAACATGCTTTACTCGTTCTTGTGAAATCTGGATATTCGGCGATTCCTGTTTTAGACCCTATGTATAAATTACATGGATTAATTAGTACTGCTATGATTTTAGATGGTATTTTAGGATTAGAGCGCATTGAGTTTGAAAGACTTGAGAATATGAAAGTGGAACAAGTGATGAAGGAAGAGATTCCAGTTCTTATGTTAGAAGATTCTTTTGCAAAAGCTTTAGAAATGACAATTGATCATCCTTTTATTTGCGCTGTCAATGAAGAAGGTTACTTCGAGGGTATTTTAACACGGCGGGCTATTTTAAAATTGTTGAATAAAAAAGTGAGACAGCATAATCGATAACGTAGGGAAAGTGACTTCACAGAAAAGGCGAAGTCACTTTTTTTCGTGCATATCAGTTGTGTATGTATTATATTTAAAAAGACATAAAGCATAAGAAAAGTTTGAACTAACAAACCGTTCTAATGTATAAAAGTATGCAATTAAATTAAGGATGAAATACTTATTAAAATTAGGTGTATGGAAGCTAAGGAAAGAGGGAGAAAGTTGCAAATTGATGATTTTCAAATGATGGTTGTGTTAGCTCAGGAATCAAATATGAGAAAAGCGGCGGAACGTTTATTTGTTTCCCAACCTGCGCTTAGTCAACGATTACAATCTATGGAGAAACAATGGGGAATGAAATTTTTTATTCGTTCACAAAAAGGATTAACAATTACACCTGAAGGGGAAAAAGTTGCAAATTATGCAAAAGAAATGTTACAACGGGAAGAGGGTATTAAAAGTGAACTGGCTCTTTTTAGAACCGAAACATACGGTACGTTAAAAATAGCTGTTGCATCAGTCATTGGGCAATATTGGCTTCCACCTGTTTTGAAAAAATTTGTGCATAAGTATCCTTCTGTGAAGATATCTCTGTTTACTGGCTGGAGTAGTGAAGTGCAAAAGCAATTTTATGAAGGAGACGTTCATGTTGCTATACTGAGAGGATCACAAGAATACAAAGGGCAGAAACAACAATTATTTGAAGATGAATTATATTTAGTTGATAAAGAAATAAAAGATATTTCGATGTTAAAAGAGACAAATAGACCATTTATTCAATTTAAAAGTGATTCGACCTACTATGGACAAATACAAAATTGGTGGTATGGATTATTTTCAAATCCACCTAAGCGAACGATTGTAGTTGACCAAATTGAAACGTGCAAACAGCTTGTTTTAAATGGAATAGGTTATGCTCTTTTACCTTCGACTGTTTTAAAAGAAGTGCAGGAAAATATGTATAAAACACCTGTTCAATTAACGAGAGAAACATGGTTATTGACGAGTGACTCGGCAAGGCAGTTGAAGCAAGTACAAGCATTTTTAGAAATTATAGAAGAAATTCAAATGGGAAAATAAGATTATTGTCTTGCTACTCGCTCTATCGTTTGGTAGAGTAACATTATAAATGGATTTAGGAGGCAACAAGAATGAAAATGATGGACGCTAACGAAATTATTTCGTTTATTCAAAACAGTGAAAAGAAAACTCCTGTAAAGGTATACATAAAAGGGGATTTAAAAGAGGTAACATTCCCTGAAACAGTACAAGCATTTGTAAATAAAAAATCTGGTGTATTATTCGGAGAATGGTCTGAAATTAAGACAATTCTTGATGAAAATAGCAAGCACATTGTTGACTATGTAGTTGAGAATGACCGTCGTAATTCTGCAATTCCAATGCTTGATTTAAAAGGTATTAAAGCTCGTATTGAGCCAGGCGCGATTATTCGTGACCATGTAGAAATTGGTGACAACGCTGTTATCATGATGAATGCAACAATTAACATCGGTGCTGTAATTGGTGAAGGTACTATGATCGACATGAACGCAGTGCTTGGTGGACGTGCAACAGTTGGTAAGAACTGTCACGTAGGTGCAGGTGCTGTACTTGCCGGTGTTATTGAGCCACCTTCTGCAAAACCAGTTATCGTTGAAGATGATGTTGTAATTGGTGCAAATGTAGTTGTTCTAGAAGGCGTTACAGTAGGTAAAGGTGCAGTTGTAGCAGCAGGAGCTGTTGTAACAGAAGATGTGCCTCCATATACAGTTGTTGCGGGAACTCCGGCACGTGTAATTAAAGAAATTGATGAGAAGACAAAAGCAAAAACTGAAATTAAACAAGAGCTTCGTCAATTAAACCCAGAGAAATAAAAAATAAAAAGCGTAAGAGCATGAATGTGCTCTTACGCTTTTTATAGATAGAGGTGCAAAAATGACAGTAAGCAAATTTGTCCAAGTTCGTAGAGATTTACATAAAATTCCGGAGATTGGATTTAAAGAGTGGAAAACACAACAGTATATTTTAGATTATATAGGAACGCTTCCTAATGAATATTTGGAAGTGAAAACATGGAAAACAGGTGTAATTGTTAAAGTAAATGGAAAAAATCCAGAAAAAATAATAGGTTATCGTGCAGATATAGACGGTCTACCAATTACAGAGGAAACTGGATATGAATTCTCTTCTGTCCATGAAGGAATGATGCATGCATGTGGACATGATTTGCATGCAACAATCGGTTTAGGACTTCTAACAGCGGCTGTAAGCGAAAGAATAGATGATGATCTTGTGTTTATATTCCAACCAGCTGAAGAAGGTCCAGGTGGTGCACTTCCTATGTTAGAAAGCGATGAGTTAAAAGAATGGAAGCCTAATATGATTCTTGGACTTCATATTGCGCCTGAATACTCTGTGGGAACAATCGCGACAAAAGAAGGTTTATTATTTGCGAATACATCAGAGCTATACGTTGATTTAAAAGGAAAAGGTGGACATGCTGCATATCCGCATACAGCAAATGATATGATTGTTGCAGCGAGTCATCTCGTTACACAACTTCAATCAGTTATTAGTCGTAATGTGAACCCTCTTGACAGTGCGGTAATTACAATTGGGAAAATTACAGGTGGTACAGTTCAAAACATTATCGCAGAAAAGTCTCGTTTAGAAGGAACAATTCGAACGCTATCAGTGGAATCAATGAAACGTGTTAAAAGCCGAATTGAGGCAATTGTTGCGGGAATAGAAGCTTCTTTTCAATGTGAAGCTGTTATTGACTACGGAGCGATGTATCATCAAGTGTATAACCATGAGGAGCTAACGAGAGAGTTTATGCAATTTACACTTGAACAAACGACTATGGACGTAATTACGTGTACGGAGGCAATGACAGGTGAAGACTTTGGTTATATGCTTCGAGAGATACCTGGATTTATGTTTTGGCTTGGAGTAAATTCAGAATATGGTTTACATCATGCGAAATTAAAACCAGACGAAGAGGTTATTGAGAAAGCAATTGTATTTTTAAATCAATATGTGAAGTGGAAGGGAAATAGAAAGTGAACTTACTCGCTAATTGTGCAATAGTTTAGAGTGGGGACTTCTTAGTTCAGAGACGAAAACATCTTTCGTATTCGTTAGTGTTAGACATCTTCATACAAATGAGTAAAGTTAAATTTGACGTCTTAATAATGAGCAGGGGGTTTTTAGCCACTGCTCATTATTAATTATTGCTAATAGGGAAGATAATTATTTAACTACCCTATATATGTTTACTTTTAGTATGAAAAGTGTGTAAAATCAATGTGATACATAGAAAAAAGGGTGGGGAATTACGTGCAAATTAGCAGTGCGATTTTATGTTTCGTCTTATATGCATATGTTATTATTGCGGCGGTTTATTTTGGGATAAGTTTTTACGCCTATCGTTTAGCAAATAATAGTGAATATGAAGAAACATACAAATGGGTGAAAAGATATTTGTCACCTGTACTAGAAATTATGAATGGATTTGTTCTTTTTTTATTTATTGGATTAATTGCTTTCTCAACGAGTTTAGTAGGGAATAAGACTACGTTATTTGTACTAGGTATCATTATTTTTATGCTATTAGGAATTCGGATTGGTAATACGGTGTTTTGGAACGAAAGGAAAATAGATGGTTGGACAGGGATGTTTATTCCATGTATGTTAGCTGCAATTGTGACGAATATAGAACATGAATATTATCAATTACATTTTTGGCTTATCATTGTTTTAACAATCCTCTCTGTTTTGTATATAAGTACTGTCGTGCTAACATACATCGCAAATGAAAAAGGAGATGCAAAAGGTGCGCACTTCTTTAGAGGGCGTGCATTATTATGGAGTGTGCCGACGATGGCAGTTATAGGAATTATTGCGATATTAGTAAATGGATATCAATTTACTAATTGGCAATTGTTTTTAGAAACTTGGTGGATCTTCATTGTTTCGCTTGTAGCTTTTTTAGGCGCAACACATTATTTATTCCATCAACATCATTACATATTGGCACTGTTATTCGCATTTACACAACTTTTATTTGCTTTTTTCGGACAAGAAACGCTATTGTTCGTTTTTGAAACATTTAGTTCATTTGGAAATATATTTGTATTTGGTATGTTAATTTTCGGTATCGCGTTTTATTTACAACAGTATTTTTATATGCAAAAACAAAAATAAGAAGTATATACAGGTTTTTGTAGCGAATTTAAAGTATGTTACAATAAAAGTACATAGTATTTGATGTTATTGGAGGAATTCCTGTGGGCGAAAAAGAGAAAGAATTTGCTGTTATTGGGCTTGGCCGTTTTGGTGGAAGTATTTGCCGTGAATTAGCTCAATTAGGTATGGAAGTAATGGCAATTGACTCAGATGAGGATAAAATTAATGAGTTTGCAAATATAGCTTCGCATGCTGTAATTGCAGATTCAACAGATGAGATGGTATTAAAAAGTCTTGGTATTCGTAATTTTGATCATGTAGTCGTTGCTATTGGAGATAATTTGAATTCAAGTATTTTAACAACGTTAATTTTGAAAGAATTAGGTGTGAAAAATATTACTGTAAAAGCTCAAAATGACTATCATGAAAAAGTGTTAAGTAAAATAGGGGCAGATCATATTGTGCATCCAGAACGAGATATGGGAAAAAGGATTGCTAATAATATCGCATCAAGTAATGTGTTAGATTACCTAGAGCTTTCAGATGAGCATAGTATTGTAGAGATTATCGCAAATAAAAAAATTGATGGGCACTCTTTAATTGAATTAGATATTCGTGCGAAGTTTGGTTTGAACATTGTAGCAATTAAACGTGGAAAAGAAGTTATCGTATCTCCTCGAGCTACAGAAAATGTTCAGGCGGGAGATATATTAATTGTAATTGGTCATGACGATGAAGTAGATCGTTTTAAGCATTTTTTAAGATAAGAGAAAAGGACAATGCCGAGGAGGCATTGTCCTTTTTCTTATATTTCCATAATGATTGGTAAAATCATTGGACGACGTTTCGTTTTTTCGTATAGGAATGGTGCTAATGTGTCTGTAATCTCATTTTTAATTTCAGACCATTGTGTTGTTTTTCGCTCCATTACTTTTTCTAAATGTGTTGTAATTAATGTTTGAGCATCGTTGATTAAATCGCTGCTTTCACGCATATAAACGAAACCACGCGAGATGATATCAGGTCCTGCTGCAACTTTAAATTCTTTCATATCAATGCTTACAACTACAATAACAAGTCCTTCTTCAGAAAGAATGCGACGATCACGTAATACGATATTACCGATATCTCCAATACCATTTCCATCGATATAGACAGAGCCAGATGGGATTTTCCCAGCTACGCTTGCTTCATCAGAACGTAAAGCAAGAACATCTCCATTATCCATAATGAAACAATTTTCTTCTGGAATACCACAATCATTCGCTAATTTCATATGCATACGTTGCATACGATATTCACCATGAATTGGCATGAAATATTTCGGCTTAATAAGACGTAGCATTAACTTTTGTTCTTCTTGTCCACCGTGTCCACTCGTATGAATATTTGAGAGTTTACCATGGATTACATCAGCACCAGCGCGGTACAACATGTTAATTGTACGACTTACACTAATTGTATTGCCTGGGATTGGTGAAGAAGAGAAAACAACTGTATCGCCAGGGATAATTTGAATTTGACGATGTGTACCATTGGCAATACGTGAAAGTGCTGCCATCGGTTCCCCTTGACTACCTGTACATAACATAACAACTTTATTAGCTGGTAGGCGGTTTAGCTGAGCTGTGTCTATGAATGTATCCTTTGGACACCGGATATAACCAAGGTTTTGTCCGATTTCAATAGCCGCTTCCATACTTCGACCGAATACAGCTACTTTACGATTGTTTTCAACAGCAGCCTCAACAACTTGTTGTAAGCGATGGATATTCGATGCAAAGGTTGCGAATATAATACGACCGTCTACTTTGCGGAATATATCTTGAATACTATCACCAACGCGGCGCTCAGACATCGTAAAGTTTGGCACTTCACTGTTTGTACTATCAGATAAGAGACAAAGTACACCGTCTTTTCCGATTTCGGCCATTTTTGTTAAATCTGCTGGCTCACCCACTGGTGTGAAATCAAATTTGAAATCACCTGTATGAACGACTTGTCCTTGAGGTGTTTTCACAACAACTCCGTATGAATCCGGAATACTGTGAGTTGTACGGAAGAAGGAAACAGATGTCTTTTTAAATTTAATAACATCATCTTCTTGAATTTCATAAAGTTTTGCTTTACGAAGTAATCCGTGCTCTTCTAATTTGTTTTTTATTAGGGCAATTGCTAATTTTCCACCGTAAATTGGAATGTTTACTTGACGTAATAGATAAGGAATTCCACCGATATGATCTTCGTGACCATGTGTAATGAATAACCCTTTAATTTTATCTTCGTTTCGCACAAAATAAGTGTAATCTGGTATTACATAATCGATCCCGAGGAGTTCGTCTTCTGGAAATTTAATTCCAGCATCAATTATAATAATTTCATCTTGAAATTGAACAGCATATGTATTTTTACCGATTTCACCAAGACCACCGAGTGCAAAAACGGCAGCTTGATCATTTTTTAGGAATTTCATATGACTATACGATCTCCGCTAATATTAAATCAGCGTTTTGTTTTTCATATTCAAGATGAGCACCAGTAACAGACTGAACGAACTCGATATTATATGCGAACTTATTTAATTTTTTACGAACATCCTTTTGAGACGTAGCCTCTAAATATAAAACTTTTGTATTTTCACGTACTGGGACCTCAGTTAATTTTTCTTGATAAAATACTTTAAAAATCATTGGGAAAACCTCTCCTTGTCTATGTTTTGCATTATCTGTTACTTATTATAAAGCAAACAGTCACGATTTTCATGTTTTTTCGAATGAGAATGAAGAAAAAGCCCGAAATGGGCACAATTTAAGCGATTGTCTTCTTACGGACTAAATCGTTTAAATAACGCTTGAGCTTTTTCTTCAGCTTCTTCAGCATGATTACTCCTTCCTTTCCTTATTTAAAACATGCATATTACTAATGATAACTCTGTCTCCCATACAAGAAAGAAGATTAGAAGTGAATAGTGAATCTTGTTCTTTTTAGTATAGTGTAAGTTATCTTGTAGTAACGATTAGTAGCCGTTAGTTATAGATATAGTATGAGGAAGAATAGAAAAGAAAATTCATCCGAACAAGTATCCACATTTTTTCACTAATAGTATATGCACATTTCATAAATAAGGTCAGAAAGTGAACGCTTTCTTCACAGATGTTTAATATGTTATACTTTTTTTTGAAATTTGAAAAGTGATAATCAAAATAGGAATATAGAGTGCCAGAAAGGATTTTGACAAATGAATGATAAAATTGTCTTTTTTGATATTGATGGAACATTATTAGATCATGATAAGAAAATTCCGCAATCTACAAGAGATGCAGTAAGAGATTTACAAGAAAAAGGTGTGCATGTAGCGATTGCAACAGGGCGTGCGCCATTTATGTTTGAAGATATTCGTGAGGAACTCAATATACATAATTATGTTAGTTTTAACGGGCAGTATGTTGTATTTGAGGATGAGGTATTATTTAATAATCCATTACATCCTGATGCTCTACATAAGTTTACTCAGTTTGCAAAACAAGAAGGATATCCACTTGTATATCTTGACCATCAAGAAATGAGAGCGTCAGTGGAATATCATGATTATGTAAAAGAAGGTTTTGGAAGCTTACAATTCGAGCATCCGGCATATGAACCTGATTTTTATGAGAAACGCGATATTTATCAAACGCTTCTTTTTTGTGAAGTAAATGAAGAAGAAAAGTTTATTCATCATTATCCAGATTTTCATTTTATACGCTGGCATGCATATTCAATGGATATTATCCCTAATGGTGGTTCTAAGGCAAAAGGGATTGAGAAGTTTATTGAGAAAATAGGATTTAATCGTGAACAAGTATATGCATTTGGGGACGGATTAAATGATTTAGAAATGATTGAAGCAGTAGGAACGGGCATTGTGATGGGGAATGGTCATGAGGATTTGAAAAAACTTGCTAATTATGTGACAAAAGATGTTAATGAAGACGGTATTTATCACGGATTAAAGTGGGCTGGCTTGTTATAAGTAAGTGTGGAACCCATTTCACATAATAAAAAGGCGGAAGATTAACTTCCGCCTTTTTACTATTATCGCTCGAGAGGTTTTGAATCATCGGGAGCCACAAATGGATTGTCTTTATTAATATGGTCATAGAACATAACACCGTTTAAATGGTCGATTTCATGTTGGAATACAATTGCTGGTAAACCTTTTAATCGCAGTTTTACGTCTTCACCGTTAATCGTTGTTGCCTTTACTGTAATTCTCGTGTAACGAGGGACATAACCAGGTACTTCACGGTCTACAGATAGACAGCCTTCACCATTTTGTAAATATGTACGTTCAACAGAATGACTAATGATTTTTGGGTTAAATAATGCGTAGCTATATAACGTATCGTTCGTATCAGTTACATGAACCGCAATCATTTTCTTTGAAATACCGATTTGCGGAGCCGCTAATCCGATTCCGGGGCGTAAATTATATTTTTCAGCCATTTCAGGGTCCTGGCTATTTATTACAAATTCAATCATTTCTTTAAGAGTATTTGTATCTTCCTCGCTAGCAGGTAAGGAGACCTCTTCTGCGACGTCGCGCAAAATAGGATTTCCTTCACGAATTACCTCATTCATTGTAAGCATATGTAATCTCTCCTTTCTCCTTTAGTCTACCAAAGGAGATAAAAAAAGTCATCGGCAAGTAAGGAAGAGCTACTTGGAAACAAATCTTCTACAGATAAGTTATGTAATAAAAAGAAAAGACGACAAAGCCGTCTGTTTCTTTCCATAGTTGTTTCATTTTACATTAATTAGCGAATGCAAGCAGCACCAACGATAATTAAAAGGATAAACAACACAACGATTAAGGCGAAGCCGCTTCCAGATCCGCCACAAGAACCGCCATAACCGTAGGAAGGATATGAACAAGTTGTTGGATAGCAATATGAGTATCCGTACATGAGATGACCTCCTTTATCATTTCCCGCTAATACTGCGGTTACTATAATGTATGGAGGAATGATCAGAAATGTATAGGTATTTACCTATAAAAGGAAGAAGTGTTTGTATAATTTTCTTGAGAAGAGAGAAAAACTAAGGAGAATTAAATCGTTTACATATTATTCTAAGAGAAAAAATAAGTTAAAAAGGGAATAATATAACAGCAGGTTATTGCTTACTAATACAGATGTGAAAAATAAAAACACGTTTGTGTAGAGGAAACCGGCATATTATTTATAAAAAAACGTATTCAAAGTAATTGACATCGTAATTAGAATAGTTGTAAACTAAAAAACGTGATCAAGATTGTATTAATATGTTTTTGAAAAAACATTAGTACAGATTGTTAGGTACACAAAATTATTCTCAACCGACAAACAAATTTGTTGGTTTACATTGTTGCGCTTTCAGTCTAGCTAATAGATAGTGAAAGCGTTTCAGAATATGGTTCAAGAGAGGAAGAGGTGAACGGAATGGGTACTAAAACAAAAAAGACCCTATTTAATGTTGATGAGCAAATGAAAGCTATCGCAGCTCAATTTGAAACATTACAAATTTTAAATGAAAAAGGCGAAGTTGTGAATGAAGCAGCTATGCCTGAATTATCTGATGATCAATTAAAAGAATTAATGCGCCGTATGGTGTATACTCGCGTACTAGATCAACGTTCTATTTCTTTAAACCGTCAAGGACGTTTAGGTTTCTACGCACCAACTGCTGGACAAGAGGCTTCTCAATTAGCAAGTCATTTCGCACTTGAAGCAGAAGATTTCATCTTACCAGGATATCGTGACGTTCCACAATTAGTGTGGCACGGTCTACCATTATACCAAGCATTCTTATTCTCTCGTGGACATTTCATGGGTAACCAAATGCCTGAGAATGTAAATGCACTTGCTCCACAAATCATTATCGGTGCGCAAATCATCCAAACTGCTGGTGTTGCGTTAGGTATGAAATTACGTGGTAAAAAATCTGTTGCAATTACTTACACTGGTGACGGTGGTGCTTCACAAGGTGACTTCTACGAAGGTATGAACTTTGCGGGTGCATTCAAAGCTCCAGCAATCTTCGTTGTACAAAACAACCGTTATGCAATCTCTACTCCAGTAGAAAAGCAATCTGCAGCTAAAACTGTAGCACAAAAAGCAGTAGCAGCAGGTATTTACGGAATTCAAGTAGACGGTATGGATCCATTAGCTGTATACGCAGCAACTGCTTTCGCTCGTGAGCGCGCAGTAAATGGCGAAGGTCCTACTTTAATCGAGACTTTAACATTCCGTTATGGTCCACATACAATGGCTGGTGATGACCCAACTCGTTACCGTACAAAAGATATCGAAAACGAATGGGAACAAAAAGATCCAATCGTACGCTTCCGTGCATTCTTAGAAAACAAAGGCCTATGGTCTCAAGAAGTTGAAGAGAAAGTTATCGAAGAAGCAAAAGAAGATATCAAACAAGCAATTGCTAAGGCTGACCAAGCTCCAAAACAAAAAGTTACTGATTTAATGGAAATCATGTACGAAAAAATGCCTTACAACTTAGCTGAACAATATGAAATTTACAAAGAAAAGGAGTCGAAGTAAGCCATGGCTCAAATGACAATGATTCAAGCAATCACTGATGCTTTACGCGTTGAAATGAAAAATGATCCTAACGTACTTGTGTTTGGTGAAGACGTTGGTGTAAACGGCGGAGTATTCCGTGCTACTGAAGGTTTACAAGCTGAATTCGGTGAAGATCGTGTAATGGATACTCCACTTGCAGAGTCTGGTATTGGTGGACTTGCAGTTGGACTTGCACTTGAAGGCTTCCGTCCAGTTCCAGAAATCCAATTCTTCGGTTTCATTTATGAAGTAATGGATTCAGTTTCTGGTCAATTAGCTCGTATGCGTTACCGTTCTGGTGGACGTTGGACTGCTCCAGTAACAATTCGTTCTCCATTCGGTGGTGGTGTTCATACTCCTGAACTACATGCTGATAGCTTAGAAGGATTAGTGGCACAACAACCTGGTCTAAAAGTTGTTATTCCATCTACTCCATACGATGCAAAAGGTCTTTTAATCTCTGCGATTCGTGACAACGATCCAGTTATCTACTTAGAGCATATGAAATTGTACCGTTCATTCCGTCAAGATGTACCAGAAGGTGATTACACAATTGATTTAGGCAAAGCTGACATCAAACGTGAAGGTACAGATGTATCTGTTATCGCTTATGGTGCTATGGTTCATGCTGCATTAAAAGCTGCTGAAGAACTTGAAAAAGAAGGTATCTCTTTAGAGGTTGTTGACTTACGTACAGTTCAACCATTAGATATCGAAACAATCATCGCTTCTGTTGAAAAAACAGGCCGCGTAGTTGTAGTTCAAGAAGCTCAAAAACAAGCTGGTATTGCAGCTAACGTTGTAGCGGAAATTAACGACCGTGCAATCTTAAACTTAGAAGCTCCAGTTGTACGTGTTGCAGCTGCTGATACAGTATTCCCATTCTCTCAAGCTGAGAGCGTATGGTTACCAAACCATAAAGATATTGTTGAAGCTGTTAACAAAGTAATGAACTTCTAATTTTTAGTTTTTCATGTGCAAAAGAAATCAGCACATGCTGGTTTCTTTTGTACATATTCCATAATAATGAAATGAATCAGGGGGCTGAATTCCGTGGCATTTGAATTTAAACTACCAGATATCGGTGAAGGTATCCACGAAGGTGAAATCGTAAAATGGTTTATTAAACCAGGCGATGAAGTAAATGAAGATGATGTACTTCTTGAAGTACAAAATGATAAAGCAGTAGTAGAAATCCCTTCTCCTGTTAAAGGTAAAGTACTTGAAGTACTTGTAGAAGAAGGAACAGTTGCAATTGTAGGAGATACATTAATTAAATTTGATGCTCCTGGATACGAAAACCTTAAATTTAAAGGTGACGATCATGATGAAGCTCCAAAAGCTGAAGAAGCAGCAGTAGAAGCTCCAGCAGCGGAAACTACTCCAGCAGCAACTGCAGAAGTAGTAAATGAGCGTGTAATCGCTATGCCATCTGTTCGTAAATATGCTCGTGAAAAAGGTGTAGATATTCATAAAGTAGCTGGTTCTGGTAAGAACGGCCGTGTTGTGAAAACTGACATCGATGCATTTGCAAATGGTGGACAAACTGTAGCAGCAACTGAGGCTCCAGCAGCAGTAGAAGCTACTCCAGCAGCAGCAGCGAAAGAAGAAGCACCAAAAGCACAACCAATCCCAGCTGGTGAATATCCAGAAACTCGTGAGAAAATGAGTGGTATCCGTAAAGCGATTGCGAAAGCAATGGTTAACTCTAAGCATACAGCTCCTCACGTAACATTAATGGATGAAGTAGATGTAACAGAACTTGTTGCTCACCGTAAGAAGTTCAAAGCTGTTGCAGCTGACAAAGGTATTAAATTAACTTACCTTCCATACGTTGTAAAAGCTTTAACATCTGCATTACGTGAATTCCCAATGTTGAATACTGCTTTAGACGATGCTTCTCAAGAAATCGTTCATAAACATTACTTCAACATCGGTATCGCAGCTGATACAGACAAAGGTCTATTAGTACCAGTTGTTAAAGATACAGATCGTAAATCTATCTTTACTATTTCTAACGAGATCAATGAACTTGCTGGTAAAGCACGTGATGGTCGTTTAGCTCCAACTGAAATGAAAGGTGCTTCTTGCACAATTACAAACATTGGTTCTGCAGGTGGACAATGGTTCACTCCAGTTATCAATCACCCCGAAGTAGCAATCCTTGGTATCGGCCGTATCGCTGAGAAACCAGTTGTGAAAAACGGTGAAATCGTTGCAGCTCCAGTATTAGCATTATCTCTAAGCTTTGACCATCGTTTAATTGACGGCGCAACTGCTCAAAAAGCATTAAACCAAATTAAACGTCTATTGAATGACCCACAATTATTAGTAATGGAGGCGTAATAACAATGGTAGTAGGAGATTTCCCAATTGAATTAGATACAGTCGTTGTTGGTGCAGGTCCTGGTGGATACGTTGCGGCAATTCGTGCAGCACAATTAGGTCAAAAGGTAGCGATTATTGAAAAATCTAACCTTGGTGGCGTATGCTTAAACGTTGGATGTATTCCTTCAAAAGCGTTAATCAATGCAGGTCATCGTTATGAGAATGCAATGCATTCTGATGACATGGGTATCACTGCAGAGAACGTAAAAGTTGACTTTACAAAAGTTCAAGAATGGAAAAACGGCGTAGTTAAGAAATTAACTGGCGGTGTTGAAGGCCTTCTTAAAGGTAACAAAGTTGAAATCATTCGCGGTGAAGCTTACTTCGTAGATGCTAACACATTACGCGTAATGACTGAAGATGCAGCACAAACTTATACGTTTAAAAATGCTGTTCTTGCAACTGGTTCTACACCAATCGAAATTCCAGGATTCAAATACTCTAAACGTGTTATCAACTCTACAGGCGCTTTAAGCTTACCTGAAATTCCTAAAAAACTTGTTGTAATCGGCGGCGGTTACATCGGTATGGAATTAGGTACTGCATATGCTAACTTCGGTACAGAAGTTACTGTAGTAGAAGCTGGCGACGAAATCTTAGCTGGTTTCGAAAAAGCTATGAGCTCTGTTGTTAAACGTGCTCTACAGAAAAAAGGTAACGTAAATATCCATACAAAAGCTATGGCTAAAGGCGTTGAAGAAACAGAAACTGGCGTAAAAGTTAGCTTTGAAGTTAACGGTGAAATCCAAACTGTAGAAGCAGATTACGTATTAGTAACTGTAGGTCGTCGTCCAAACACTCAAGAAATCGGTCTTGAGCAAGTTGGAATTAAAATGACTGACCGTGGCATTATCGAAATTGATGAGCAATGCCGTACAAATATTTCAAACATCTATGCAATCGGTGATATCGTTCCTGGACCACCATTAGCTCACAAAGCTTCTTACGAAGGTAAAGTAGCTGTTGAAGTAATTAGTGGCCATGCATCAGCAATCGATTACATCGGAATTCCTGCAGTATGCTTCACTGATCCAGAATTAGCATCTGTTGGTTACACTAAGAAACAAGCTGAAGAAGCAGGAATGACAGTAGCTGTATCTAAGTTCCCATTCGCTGCAAACGGTCGTGCGTTATCATTAAACAGCACTGACGGTTTCTTACAACTTGTAACGCGTAAAGAAGATGGTCTTCTTGTAGGCGCGCAAGTTGCAGGTGCAGGTGCTTCTGATATTATCTCTGAGATTGGTTTAGCTATCGAAGCTGGAATGACAGCTGAAGATATCGCTCAAACAATCCATGCTCACCCAACATTAGGTGAAATCACAATGGAAGCAGCTGAAGTTGCTCTTGGAATGCCAATTCACATTGTAAAATAATTTAAGTAATGTAAATACCCCATCTCTTATTTAAAGAGATGGGGTATTTTTATTTTCATAAAATGACTTGCAAGGTCTTTATATGTACTTGTCGAATGAATATATAATACTTTAAATGAACCGTTAGCATATATGCCGTTATATAATATGTAATTGATTCAAACTTAATCCCATATATTAATAAAATAGAGCATGTCAAAGGAGAAGGTTCCATGAGAATATTACATGTTATATTTTATCATTTTCTATTATGGAGTGGTTTTTCCATTGTATTAACATTATCGAATGGTGATAAGTTTCATTATAAAGTAATTCTCTTTTTCGTATTTCTTTATTTGGCATATGTGATTGCATGTTTTGTATTACACGTAAGAAAGCAGGCATTATTCCTTACGTGTTCAAATTGCATACTTTTTTTAATCATATTCTCTATTTTTTAAATTAACGTTTATAGAAATACATTGTTCTTCCATTAAATAGTTGTAACTCTCCTTCTAATTTCTTCGCTAGAAAACGGCTAAATTCATTTGCTTTTCCTTTATCACCAAATGTTGCTGTAGTAGGCAAAGAAACCTGAATAAAAGATTGTTCCTTTTCTATTCCAATCCCAACATAAATAGAATCATATCGATCGTGACTCGATTGGAGTTTTAATGTTGTTGCTGATGTATCTAATATTTCATAAGGAAAAGCTGTATTTGTATAAGCATAATTAATTTGATTACCAGTCTTGGAAGTAACGGTTTTATAGTTATGAAAAAGGTGTTTAACATCTTCTATTGAAACAGATTGTTGATTGGATTTAGGTACAAGTGTGATAAAGGCGTGTTGCATACAAATTCCCCCTTAGCTTAGTAGAATAATATCATTCTACATCCTACTGAATTTTTTGACAATTAAAAGGAGTATTACTTTTTTTGTTTAATATATTAATGAGTAGGAAGTGTTATTTAGAAAGGTGGAAACTCATGTTTGAAAAATTGTATGATGAGCATGAAAGTGTGAAGGTACGATTTTTAGGATTTATGACGCATGATACACGTTATGATTTTGGAGTTATTTATACAAATATGTTTTTTGGAAAGCCACTTATTGTTTGTATGCAAACAGGGAGATCTACTTTGCTTGGGAGAGATGATGTAGAAAATGTTCCATATATACAGGAAACTTTTAAGTTAGGATCGGAAGAGGAGGCGGAGGAGTTAGCTCAATTTTTTAAATTTCTTGTTCCGTCTACTTCTTTGCATGCGGAGTATGAAGAATAATTAACAAGAAACAGTCGTACGTATGAGATATGGCTGTTTTTTTGTGTTAATATCGCATACTAATTTAATTTTAAAATATTTAATGTGTTATACTAAAAACCTATTGACGTAAAAAGTATAACATATTAAAATAAAGACAGAAAGTTAAGCGGTTACAAAAGTTTTTGGGATTATAAACTTAGGGGGAAATGAAAAATGGGAACAATCGTATGTCAAGATTGTGAAGGTACAATTGCACACTTCGAGGATGAGAAAGTAACGGTACTTTACGGGAAATGTGGATCTTGCGGATGTGATCACACAGAACATACAAAAGCCCAATAATTGATAGGAAATTGACAGCTAAAAGTTTTTAGGACCATAAACTTAGGGGGAAATGAAAAATGGGAACAATCGTATGTCAAGTTTGCGAAGGAACAATCGGACATTTTGAGGATGAGAAAACGACAGTACTTTATGGGAAATGTGGTTCCAATTGTGACTGTGCTAGTAGAGACAATGCGAAAGCTTAATCATATATAAGTAGATTATTCTTAAAAATCAGGGGGAAATGAAGATGGGAACAATCGTATGCCAAGTTTGTGAAGGAACAATCGCACATTTTGAAGATGAAAAATCAACAGTACTTTATGGGAAATGTGGATCTCATTGCGAATGTGACCATAAAGAACATACAAAAGCTTAATAATTAAGAAAAAACGCCTACACATGTAGGCGTTTTTTTAATAGATTGTAGTTGTATGTCCGACTGTTGCAACAATTGCATCATCTCTAATAGGAATAAATCCAATTGATGTTTGTGGCGTGTTAGGAGGGGCATATTGACTCATCATACGGCTATCAATACGAGTAATAAAATCGGTTAAATAAGCTGAAATAAAAGCATAAGGGATCCTTCGTTCATTTAATGAATAAATAATTTCCTCTTTCGTTTTTACGCCTACGCCATGTCCGTAAAAAAAGAAGTTTCCTAGATAGATTGTATTTTCTCCTTGCCACTCAATCGTAGCTGGATTAACTTGTGGGTTTTTAAAGTAAACGAGGTCACCTGGAACGATATCGCCACTCGTTTTTGTTATGAGCTTTAAGTCGCGATCGTAGTCCCATGTATAAAGTAAGAGGTTTGCGAATAGACGGTTGAAAGTTTTTTCCTCATATAATGATAGTAATGCTTTGTAAAAAATGATAATCATTGCGGTGGCACATTCAGTTCCATATAGTTTTCCGTTTTTAAAAATATCTTGGATGGCAATGGAAGGGGCTATGTTTGGAAGTAGTTGAAATCCGCCAAGTGATGTTCTTTCCCAAAACTGAGGATTGCAAAAAGATTGTTGAAACGTACGAAACTGAAATCCACTTTGAAAAAGTTCTAGCGCGGAAGTAATAATATTAACTCGTAAATTAAGATCAAAGCTGAGTTCATCGGCTGTTCGGAAGGAATAAACTTCTTGATTTCCCGCCATTATGGATAAAATCTGTTGTTTTTCAGCTGCAAATGGCTCATATTCATTTGTGATATAAGGGTGTACAATAGAACGGCCTATCACAATCATAATGGTATCCCCACCTATACGTTACAGATTTCGCGATACGGGAAAGCCTATATTGGACTTTAGACATAGGATGAAAGTATCGCTTTTTCATAGAAAAACATTTATCCCGCTATTTGCGGGCAGTAAGAATTCCACCTCAAAATTCGGCTGGAGCCCTGCTACCCGTAAACGCCCGATTGGTGAAGGCTAATAATCAGTGGGGATGAACAAAATCCCACTGATTAAAGTTTCACTTTATATTTTGGTAGACTTTAACTACAGACAAGTACAAGTCTTTAAAACGCCAATGTGTTCTTTGAAAAAAGATAGCATAGGGAGTTCGATAGCCGAATTCAAGCTATCGGTAAAATGATATGTGTCGTCAAGAACAAGACGCTAAAACACCTGAACACGAATCTGTACGGTATGGTATAAGTACCGTAGCTCACGAACCTATACGATTTGTTGTGAGAGTGGTGATGGCACACCGCAATCTTGCACGTCAGCGATACCAGAAATGGACTTCGCCTTAGGTAGCAAGAATTCCACTGATGTTAGTCAGCTTGCCCCATTAGGGTGGGAATGTCAAATTCTTTAGTATCGTATGAAAAAAAGAGAAAAAAGGTGAAAGAAAAGCCTATCAACTGATAGGCTTGTACTCTTTAATAACACGTAATGTTTGTAATGTCATATCTTCAGGACCTTGTACAGGTAACCCAGCTTCTAAATTTTTAAGAATATACTCTAAGTTATCTTGTGTAATAATTTCCCCCGGAGTAAAGATTGGAATCCCTGGCGGATAAACCATAACAAAATCAGCTATAATACGACCTGCTGCGTTTTCAAATGGAATGACTTCTGTTTCTGAATAAAAAGCATCTCTAGGAGAAAGTGCTAGCACAGGTATTTCTGGTATTTCTACTTGTACTTGAACACCTTTGTCTGCTCTATTTCTATATGTTGCTGCTAAATCTTGTAATGCTGTAATAAGTGTATCTGTTTCACTTTCTGTATCTCCAAATGTGATAAGACAAAGTATGTTATATAAATCAGAGAGTTCTACTTCAATGTTGTAATGTTCTCTAAGCCATACTTCAGCCTGATGGCCTGTAATACCTAAATCTTTTACAGATACAATTATCTTTGTAGGATCATAGTTAAAAGTAGCATCTGTTCCTAGCATTTCTTTTCCGGGACAATAAAGATGCTCAATAGCATTAATAGCATCACGAACATGCTCAGCTAATTGTATTGTTTGTTCTATGAGAGCTGTTCCTTCTGTAGCAAGACGTTTTCTAGCAACATCAAGGGATGCTAACAAAATGTAAGAAGTTGATGTAGTCGTAAGCATGCTAATAATGGATTGGACATGCTTTACGTTCACAAGACCTTCTTTTACATTAAGAATAGAGCTTTGGGTTAAAGACCCACCTAATTTGTGAACACTTGTTGCTGCCATATCTGCACCTGCTTGCATAGCTGATATTGGTAGTTCATCATGAAAATGGATATGAACACCGTGAGCTTCATCAACAAGTACAGGAATATCGTAAGAATGAGCTAATTCTACAATCTGCTCTAAATCTGCAGCAAACCCAAAATATGTTGGATTTATAACAAGTAAGCCTTTCGCATCTGAGTGCTCTTCAAGAGCCTTTTTGACAGATTGAATTGTGATCCCATGTGAAATACCGAGCTTCGGATCAATCTCAGGATGCATGAAAATTGGTTTTGCACCTGAGAAAATAATAGCTGACATTACTGATTTATGCACATTCCGTGGCACGAGGATTTTATCCCCAGGACCGCACACGCTCATCACCATTGTCATAATTGCACCACTTGTACCTTGAATAGAAAAGAACGTATGATCTGCACCGAAAGCAGCGGCTGCTAAATCCTGTGCTTCTTTAATCATACCTTTTGGATGATGTAAATCATCGAGCGGCGCAATATTAATTAAATCAATTGCTAATGCATTATGCCCAATAAATTCGCGAAATGTAGGATCCATGCCCTGTCCTTTTTTATGACCAGGAATATGGAATTGAACTGGATTTCGCTTACTGTGCTCAACTAAAGCGGTAAACAATGGTGTTTCGTATTGGGACAATCTATACACCCCTTCTTCTTCGTAATATTTATTAGAGTTTGTTTTATATGATTTCATCTCATTCTAAAAGGAAATTAAGATGACAAACTTTTAGAACTTGACTTGTTTTTCTGCCATTCGCAAAAGCCTTTTTGGGGATGGTAGTCTCACTTTATTTTCTATAAAACAAAAGCATTATATCACCAATAATTATAGATGTATAGAAAAATCTCATTTTCAAGGTGAGTATGTTTAATAGTTATATTTTAAATGCTGCAAAGAGGAAGACAATTCCATTGAAATGGATAAATGGTGTATAATGCAGAGTGGCTATAGTGAAGAATAAAAGGTTCTTTTAAAGGTAGCATAATGGAAAAAGAAAGAATACTGAATGAGGTGCAAAAATGGAATATCAATATCCACTTGATTACGATTGGTCAAATGAAGAAATGGTAGCAGTTGTAAAGTTTTATGAAGCGATTGAAAAGGTATATGAAAAAGGAGTTTTGAGAGAAGATTTGATGGAATTATATCGTCGTTTTAAAGAGATTGTGCCATCGAAGGCAGCGGAGAAAAAAATTGATAAAGAATTTCAAGAAGTAAGTGGATATTCTATATATCGTACGATTCAAAGAGCAAAAGAAGTAGCAGAAAAAAAGATTGTAAAAATGTAAAAATATTTTGAAAATTAAAATGCAAAGTGCTATAATGTGATAACAACTAAAAACGGACAATATAAATTGTCCGTTTTCTACTATCGATTACAAAGTGCATATAAAGGAAGGAGTGGTTGCATCGTAGATTCAATCTTAGCAAGGAATTGTTCGTTGGTCATTGCTGAAAACTCCTCTGGTGATATATGAATACCGACTAATAATTCTGCTTTTTTCACAGTAGCTAAACGTTCAATCATCTTTTGTAAGTCTTCCGTTTCAAGCGTTTCATGTAATTTTACACCTGGTTTAGTATGGTCAATGGACCAAACGAAGTCATTTGGAATATTTGTTTTTAAATCATTTAAATGTTCTAAGAAGGCGTGAGCCGTCTCCACTTTTTGTGGACACTCATAGATTAAACCAAAGTATATGAAGGCATGAGTACCCCATAAACCAATTTGGAAGTGTGGTAACATTTTATATCCACGTTTATTTGTTGAAAAAGCAACCCAAGTATCGTTTGGTGGATTGACTTTGCGGCGTGCATGTTTTGCTACATGGTAGAAAAAGTTTTCGTCAGTTTGTTGTGATAAATATTCTGCAAACTGTTCCCCTAAAGCGTCTAGCTTAGGATGAATATTCGTTTTAATTGCGCTCATTCGTTCTTCAAGACCATCAACAGTAAAGACTTCAAAATCAGTTGATGTGAATGTTTGTAGTGTCATGATTGTTCCTCCAACTCCTATTTTGTTTTAATTTTAGCATAGCTTGTACTATTCATAAAAAAAACAGCACAAAAAAATTTAAATAAAAAAATATAATTTTGTTGCATAGATGATTTATCCAACATAGTATAGTATAAAACAAAAAATCAGAAAATTGAATCAATTCTAGTCCGAGGGCAGACGAATATTGGGAGGAGGCAAAAAAATGAGACAGGTGATTAATGCGTTAAAGAGAACAGATGCTGAAAAGAGAATTCCGGTGCTACGTTTGGAGCTAGATTATGAATTAGCAACTTTATATGATGCGATGATGGATAACGACAAACAGAAAAAAGAAGAGTGCGTACAAAAATTAGAAGTGTTAAGACTTGAAATGATCCGTTTAGAAGCGTAATAATAGTATATGTATAAATAATTAGTTGGTGCGAACCTTATAAAGGGTTCGTTTTTTCTGTGAACAGTATAGATCGGAGTGTTTAAACATGCAAGAAGTATGGAAAGACATCGATACACACGCGAAACAGTGGATTCGAGAAGCCGGAGAACAATTAATGGCGTCACTGAAAAAAACACTTATTATAGAAACAAAGTCAAATGCAGCTGATCTAGTAACAAATATGGACCGAGAAACGGAGCAGTTTTTAATTGGGAAAATTAAAGAAACATTCCCGGCTCATAACATTTTAGGAGAAGAAGGCTATGGAGATGAGATTACCTCTTCTAATGGGGTTGTTTGGTTAATTGATCCAATTGATGGCACGATGAACTTTGTTCATCAAAAAAGAAATTTCGCAATCTCAATCGGGATTTATGAGAACGGTATCGGAAAGATTGGTCTTATTTATGATCCAGTTCATGACGAACTATATCATGCGGTAAAGGGAGAAGGGGCTTTTTGCAATGATTTAGCTATTCCCATGTTGGAAAAAGGAACGGTAGAGCATGGAGTTATAGCTTTGAATGCGATATGGCTTACTGATAATCCATTGCTTAATATGGAAAAAATGATGATGCTCGTTAAGAAGGCGAGAGGTACGAGGTCATATGGTTGTGCAGCGTTAGAAATGGTATATGTTGCCACGGGAAGATTAGACGCATATGTAACACCGCGCTTATCGCCATGGGACTTTGGCGGGGGACAGATTATTGTAGAGGAAGTTGGCGGTAAAGTGACAACGTTCTTGGGAACGCCTCTTTCTATTGTAGAGAAAAGCAGTGTGTTAGTTGCAAAACCAGGAGTATACGAAGAATTATTACCATTTGTATCGCAATAATGAAAAAAGTAAGAGGCATAAAGAAGCTTCTTACTTTTTAATGTTATTGCGATTTACGCATTTTTCTTTTTGTTACAAAACCGTATCCAACTGTAACAAATGTGCCGATAATGCAAATAATAATGCCGATGGGACTATTTTCAGCAATCATAATTCCGATACCAATTAAGAAGATAACACCGATAATTGCTGTTAATAAAAAGCGATATTGAATGTGTTCCATTTCTTCACCCTCCAATCTTATTTTACTTTCACAAAAGTAAGAATACAACTATATTTTCATTCTTGATTTTATTTTGATTGCCATTGTATCCCCTTCGCTCTTATAATAGAGAAGGATTAAAAAGACATTAGGAGTTGGACATGTTGAAAAAACGACAAGATTTACGAAATATAGCAATTATTGCCCACGTTGACCATGGTAAAACAACACTTGTTGACCAGTTATTACGTCAAGCGGGGACGTTCCGTGCGAATGAACATATTGAAGAACGCGCAATGGACTCAAATGATCTAGAAAGAGAACGTGGTATTACAATTTTAGCGAAGAATACTGCGATTCACTATGAAGATAAAAGAATTAACATTTTAGATACACCTGGTCACGCTGACTTCGGTGGAGAAGTAGAACGTATCATGAAAATGGTTGATGGTGTTCTACTTGTAGTTGATGCATATGAAGGTTGTATGCCACAAACACGATTTGTTTTAAAGAAAGCTCTTGAGCAAAACTTAACTCCAATCGTTGTTGTAAACAAAATTGACCGTGACTTCGCTCGCCCTGATGAAGTAGTTGATGAAGTAGTTGACTTATTCATCGAACTTGGTGCAAACGAAGATCAATTAGAGTTCCCAGTTGTATTTGCATCAGCAATGAACGGAACAGCAAGCTTAGATTCAAATCCAGCAAATCAAGAAGAGAATATGAAATCATTGTTTGACACAATCATTGAACATATTCCAGCACCAATTGATAACAGCGAAGAGCCACTTCAATTCCAAGTAGCACTTCTTGATTACAATGACTATGTTGGTCGTATTGGGGTTGGACGCGTATTCCGCGGTACAATGAAAGTAGGACAACAAGTTGCATTAATGAAAGTTGACGGAAGTGTAAAACAATTCCGTGTAACTAAATTATTTGGTTACATTGGATTAAAACGTCAAGAAATTGAAGAAGCAAAAGCTGGAGATTTAGTAGCTGTTTCAGGTATGGAAGACATTAACGTAGGTGAAACGGTATGTCCGGTTGAGCATGAAGAGGCTTTACCATTATTACGTATTGATGAGCCAACATTACAAATGACATTCCTTGTAAATAACAGCCCATTTGCAGGTCGTGAAGGTAAATTCATTACTTCTCGTAAAATTGAAGAGCGTCTTCGTTCACAATTAGAGACAGATGTAAGTTTACGTGTAGATAATACAGATTCTCCTGATGCATGGATCGTATCTGGACGCGGAGAGTTACATTTATCAATCTTAATTGAAAACATGCGTCGTGAAGGTTATGAACTACAAGTATCTAAGCCTGAAGTAATTATTAAAGATGTCGATGGCGTAAGAAGTGAGCCTGTAGAGCGCGTACAAATCGATGTTCCTGAAGAATACACTGGTTCTATTATGGAATCAATGGGCGCACGTAAAGGTGAAATGTTAGATATGGTGAATAACGGAAACGGTCAAGTTCGCCTTACTTTCATGGTTCCAGCACGTGGGTTAATTGGTTACACAACAGAATTCCTAACATTAACTCGTGGTTATGGTATTTTAAACCACACATTTGATTGCTACCAACCAGTACATGCTGGACAAGTGGGTGGACGTCGTCAAGGTGTTCTAGTTTCACTTGAAGCAGGAAAAGCATCACAATACGGTATTATGCAAGTTGAAGACCGTGGTGTAATCTTCGTTGAACCAGGTACAGAAGTATATGCTGGTATGATCGTTGGAGAACATACACGTGAGAATGATTTAACAGTTAACGTTGTAAAAATGAAACAACAAACTAACATTCGTTCTGCGACGAAAGATCAAACTTCAACAATGAAAAAACCACGCTTAATGACTTTAGAAGAGTCATTAGAGTACTTAAACGATGACGAGTTCTGTGAAGTAACTCCAGAATCAATTCGTCTACGTAAAAAGATTCTTGATAAGAGTGAGCGCGAAAGAGCTGCTAAGAAAAAGAAATCTGTTGAAGCATAAAATAATAGAACAGCTACCTTTTATAAAGGTAGCTGTTTTTTTGTTTTATGTTTATTTTTTTAGAATATTTACTCTTTTTTGTAGACAGTATTTTTTTTGCGAGTTACTCTTGTATTAAGTACATAAAGAGAATTTGTTTCATGAGAAGGGGTGAAAGATAGTGTTAGAAAGAATGTCATTTTTCGCGAAACTTTGTAAAGTTGATGAAAATCCAGAGTTAGGGATGTGGTTACTTTATGGAACAATAATTTTATTAAGTGCACTTGTATATAATTTAGGATTTGCAAGGAAGCTATCGGTACTAAAAAATATAGTGATATATATTTCTTTAGCAATTGGATGCACGGTATTAACTTTTTTTGCAGTTTTTTTACCCGTTGGAGAGGGGCTCGTTGTAGCGGCAATTGTACTTGGAATTTATAGACTGCGTTTACGTCAAGCTAAACAACAAAAAACAGGGTGAAAAAAGGAGGGGCTTTCATGCGCTCAGTACAAGATGCATTATATAATTGGTTAACAATTAAAACGGTTGCGGAAGCACGTCCAGATGATAGAGCTGCACAAGAAACGTATGTATTATTTCAAAATATGATATATGAAGAGCATAAATTACGAAATGTAGAAGTTGAAAAGAACGAGGAAATGTATTTGATTACATATGAAATTGATGGAGAAATAAGGTGTGCAAGATTTCCGGTAGAAGCCATTGATTGTTTTTTGGATCAGATGAATCGTGAACCAGAAAAATACAAATAAGTCCTTATCTATATGATTAAGGACTTATTTCCGGTTTACCAATCGTCTTCTACTTTTTTATCACGATATAATCGGAAATTACCACTCGCATGGCGTTCCATAGTACGCTCTGCAATTCGTTCCGTACATTCCATGCACATATATGTATGAATAGGGCGATTACGCAGTTTTTTTGCCATAGGATTTTCGTCATCTAACATATCTTTTTTATCACAAATCATACATCTGACTCTCATTTCGTCACCTCAATACGAATTCTATCAGTATAAGTATATCATGGAAGCATAATGTTTTTGAATAATAGCGGGAAAAAATAATATTTTCGCAATTCGAAAAATAGGTTATGATAAGGATATATAAATAATATTTGGAGGTGGAAATATGGCGAATGTAGTTGAGCCTACATTGACAGGTGATTTAGTACAATCTTTGCGTAAAGAGTGTATCGTTATGATAGCAACAACAGATTTCGAAAAACAAATTCCTAACGTAAGTGCTATTTCTTGGGTATATGCAGTGAGTGAAACTAGTATTCGATTTGCGGTAGATCAACGCTCACGTATTGTGGGGAATATACGGCATAGTGCAGGGGTTGTATTGACTATAATGGCGAATGAATCCGTATTTTCCATAAGTGGTGAAAGTGAAATTTTAACAGATAGAATGGAAGGGATTCCTCTAAAATTAACGGTAGTAGAAGTGAATGTACAAGAAGTTCGTGATGTTATGTTTTATGGTGCGAAACTTGCTACTGAACCAACATATGAAAAAACATATGATCTTCGAGCAGCTAAAAAGCTTGATAACCAAGTATTAGTAGGAATGAAAGAATTATAAAGAAGATGAATAGGAACATCGTTCATAAACTTTTACAAGTGAGTATTGTGATTTAATGTGAAAAATTATAATAAAAAGTAATATATTGAATAGAAATGAATAAAAAATAAAGAAAAGGTTTAATTTCTATGAATTTCGATTCTACCTCGTTTTTACGGTACATATAATTATAACAATGGTTCGTCCATATTTTATGGATGAAACCCTTGTTCTACAAATTTAAAAGTGGAGTCAGGGGGTAACAGGTTGGATAAAATTTATGTGTTAGATACGAATGTACTTTTGCAGGATCCTTTATCTATTTTTTCATTTGCAACAAATGAAGTAGTGATTCCAGCAGTTGTATTAGAAGAGGTTGATTCGAAAAAACGTTATATGGATGAAGTAGGACGAAATGCTCGCTATGTATCTAAGTTAATCGACAAATTTCGCGAAATAGGAAAGCTGCATGAAAGTATTCCGTTAGAAAACGGCGGTACATTTCGTATTGAATTAAATCATCGCTCATTTGTTCAACTGCAAGATATTTTTGTAGAAAAAACAAATGATAATCGAATTTTAGCGGTAGCGAAAAACCTCTCTTTAGAAGAACAAGAAAAAGAGGACGGGAAATCAGTTATTTTAGTAAGTAAAGATGTACTCGTAAGGGTAAAAGCTGATGCAATCGGATTGCAGGCCGAAGATTATTTAAGTGACCGAGTAATCGAAGTGGAAAATATATATTCAGGATTTTTAGAAGGGTATATATCAAAAGAACAGTTAGATTATTTTTATGAAAAAGGTGAACTACCTTTATCTGAAATCGCAAATCATCCTTTTTATCCAAATCAGTTTGTTGTAATGAAAGATGCACTAGGGGGTTCTAGTTCTGCACTTGGGATTGTGGATCATTTAGGTAAGAAGGTAAAAAAACTTATTTTTCACAATGAACAAGTGTGGGGGATACGCCCACGAAACGTGCAGCAAATTATGGGATTAGAATTGCTACTTCGGGAAGATATTCCACTTGTAACGTTAACAGGGAAAGCAGGTACAGGAAAAACGTTACTTGCATTAGCTTCGGGACTAATGCAAACGGAAGATTTAGGGTTATATAAAAAACTACTTGTCGCGAGACCAATTGTACCGGTAGGGAAAGATATAGGCTATTTACCAGGAGAGAAAGAGGAAAAATTAAGACCGTGGATGCAGCCGATTTTTGATAATCTAGAGTATTTATTCAATACGAAAAAGCCTGGGGAGCTAGATGCTATTTTAGCTGGAATGGGTTCGATTGAAGTAGAAGCGCTTACCTATATACGCGGGAGAAGTATTCCAGACCAGTTCATTATAATTGACGAGGCACAAAATTTAACGAAGCATGAAGTAAAGACGATACTAACAAGGGTAGGCGAAAAAAGTAAGATTGTATTAATGGGGGATCCTCAGCAAATTGATCACCCGTATTTAGATGAATATAATAACGGTTTAACATATGTTGTAGAGAAGTTTAAAGAACAACGTATTAGTGGTCATGTAAAGTTTGTTAAAGGAGAGCGTTCTAATTTAGCACAACTAGCAGCGGATTTATTATAAAAAGGAGTGAGCTTAAGCTCACTCCTTTTTTGCCTTTTAATTATACAATTTAAATGATTGTAAATTTACGGATGTTACGAATCGGATTTTGTCTATTAGATCCATCATGGAAATATAGATGAACAGGCCCGTCTTCTCGTAATGGTTTACCTTCTTTTGAAAAACCGAGAATAGCTTTATGGGCTGTTTCTAACGGAAGTGTAATTGTATTGTCTGTGGTTTCAATTTCGACATGAGTAGCATCTTCTAAAATTTCAGCATTTTTTAGAAATGGATGAAGTGGTATGCCAAAGGTCCCGTTAATAAGCTGTTCTTTTTTATATTTCTTTACACTTTGTTGTATTGGCGGGAAGGCAGCACCATCACGGATTTCGCGATCCCAATGCTCTGAAGTATGTTTTAAGTATGTTTCTAATTCGGATGATTCTTCTCTAGTTTCATCAAAGTAGGTTGTCAAATCTATTTTTCGATCATCGAAAATCCATACAGTTGGATCGATAGTGATTGGAAAACGAACTTTTCCATTAATAAATAAAATTTCGCTCATTGTTGTTCCCCCATTTGTATTATACTCCCACTTTTCAGTATAATAGTATTAGACACTGTTGTCACAAAAAATGTTTCTATTGCAATTTATTAAAACTATCGCTAATATTAATAGATATGAGAGAGTAGGACGGAAACGGAGGGAATCAATTTGGCGTCTGAGACAGTATCAAATCATCAGGAAAAGGCACTAGCCCTTCTACAAGCGGATGCAGAGAAGATTTTAAGACTTATTAAGGTACAAATGGACAATCTTACAATGCCGCAATGTCCATTATATGAAGAAGTTTTAGACACACAAATGTTTGGACTATCCCGCGAGGTCGATTTTGCGGTTCGCCTTGGTCTTATTGCAGAAGAACAAGGGAAAGCAATGTTAGGAGAGCTCGAACGTGAGTTGTCTGCACTTCATGAAGCATTTACAAACAAACAACAATAACGGGTTCAAATAAGGGGGCTCAAACTGAAATAGTTTGGGCTTTTTATTTGTATAATAAAGAAGGAAGAACCTATATACATATGGAATACAACAATAATTAAATTGAAACAGAAAGAGGAAATGAAATGAAAAAAGTATGGAAATCGATGGATTATTCCTTATTACTTCCTCTTGTTATCTTATGTGTGCTGGGAGTAATAATGGTATATAGTTCTAGTTCCATTGTTGCGATTTCGAAGCATGGGAAACCAGCGGATTTCTTTTTTAATAGGCAAGTATTAATTCTAGCTGTTGGAGCGATAATGTTAGCAATTATCATTGCTATTCCTTATAAACTTTGGAGGAAGCGTATAGTTTTAATAGCAATGGGAATAGGTAGTGTTGGTTTATTAGCAGCAGCCTTGTTTTTCGGTAAGGAAGTAAACGGTGCAAAAGGGTGGATATTAGGTATACAGCCCGCTGAATTTGTTAAAATATCGATTATTATTATATTAGCTCGTTTTTTTGCGAGAAGACAAGAGACAGATACTCCTGTTTTTAAAGGATCGGGACTTACGCTTGGTTTTGTTGGATTGGCAATGTTTTTAATTTTAAAGCAAAATGACTTAGGTACCGATTTATTAATTGCGGGAACGGTTGGAATTATGTTTCTTTGCTCGGGGGTACGGATTAATTTATGGATAAAACGAATCGTTTTAACTGCCATAGTGTGGATTCCGGCACTATATTTTCTCGGGAATTATGCATTAAGCAAGTATCAAAAGGCACGTTTTTCCGTTTTTCTTGATCCATTTAATGATCCTCAGAATGATGGATTCCAATTAATAAATTCTTTTATTGGAATTGCTTCAGGAGGGCTAAATGGTCGAGGATTAGGGAACAGTGTGCAAAAATATGGATACTTACCGGAACCGCAAACAGATTTTATTATGGCAATTATATCTGAAGAGCTTGGTTTTATAGGTGTAGCTGTCATTTTAATTTGTTTATTACTTATTATTATTCGGGCATTTAGAATTGCACAAAAGTGTAAAGATCCATTTGGAAGTTTAATAGCAATTGGAATTGCAAGTTTGTTTGGAGTTCAAACTTTTGTTAATGTCGGTGGTATGTCTGGGTTAATACCGCTTACAGGGGTGCCATTACCATTTGTTAGTTATGGTGGGAGTTCTTTGTTAGCTAATCTGCTTGCAATGGGTATACTGTTAAATATTGCTAGTTATGTAAAACGACAAGAGAAACAACAAAACAAATTGACTAACGAAATAGAACAAGGTGGACCGCATCTTGTTGTTGTAAAATAAAAAACACATTGAGCTCTAGAGTTCAATGTGTTTTTTATTTTGTTAGATTTTAAATGTGATACAATATTGATTGTTATAAAACGAAAAGTATATTACATTTAAGTGAATGTGATATACAATATTGTTGTTAGAAAAGGAAGAGGTATGCTATACTATTTTTGTGAAACAAATCGATCAGAAAACTTATCATTTGTTGAAAAATAAGGTATGATGGATAAAAATAAAGTGAAGCTTTCTAAGTATAATATAATGTAGAAAGTGAAGAACTTCACGCTCTTTAGAGTGTGTATGTATTTTATCTCTAGAGTGGTAGGAAAATAGAGGGGGAAAATCATGACAAAGCTGCAACGTATTCAAAAAGTATTGGTAGCTAACCGTGGAGAGATAGCAATTCGTGTGTTCCGAGCATGTTCAGAACTTGGATTAAACACAGTTGCGATCTATTCTAAAGAGGATAGCGGTTCTTATCATCGCTATAAAGCCGATGAGTCCTATTTAGTTGGGGAAGGGAAAAAGCCAATTGATGCTTATCTAGATATTGAAGGCATTATTGAGATTGCGAAAAGTAATCATGTAGATGCAATCCACCCTGGATATGGTTTCTTGTCAGAAAATATTCAATTTGCAAAACGTTGTGAAGAAGAAGGGATTATCTTTATCGGTCCAAAAAGTAAGCATTTAGACATGTTTGGAGATAAAGTTAAAGCAAGAACACAAGCGCAGCTAGCACAAATTCCAATTATTCCTGGTAGTGATGGTCCAGTAAATTCAATAGAAGAAGTTGAAGAATTTGCTGAAAAGTATGATTACCCGATTATTATTAAAGCATCCCTTGGTGGCGGCGGTCGCGGTATGCGTATTGTACGTGCTAGTGAAGAATTAAGAGAATCGTATAATCGCGCGAAATCAGAAGCAAAAGCAGCCTTTGGTAATGATGAAGTGTACGTTGAAAAATTCGTTGAAAAACCTAAACATATAGAAGTACAAATTTTAGCAGATGAAGAAGGTAATGTTGTTCATTTGTATGAGCGTGATTGCTCTGTACAACGACGCCATCAAAAAGTAGTTGAAATTGCACCGAGCGTGTCGCTTTCAGATGATTTGCGTCAGCGTATTTGTGATGCTGCAGTAAAGTTAACGAAAAATGTAAATTATTTAAATGCTGGAACGGTAGAATTCCTTGTAAAAGGTGATGAGTTTTACTTCATTGAAGTAAACCCACGTGTTCAAGTTGAACATACGATTACAGAGATGATTACAGGAGTGGATATCGTTCAATCGCAAATTTTAATAGCTGATGGACATGCATTACATAGCAAAATGGTAGGTGTTCCTAAGCAAGAGGAAGTGGTTGTGCATGGATTTGCAATCCAATCTCGTGTAACAACAGAAGACCCACTTAATAACTTTATGCCTGATACAGGAAAGATTATGGCGTACCGATCAGGTGGTGGTTTTGGTGTTCGTCTTGATACAGGTAATAGTTTCCAAGGTGCAGTTATTACACCGTACTACGATTCTTTACTTGTAAAAGTTACTACTTGGGCACTTACTTTTGAACAAGCCGCTGCAAAAATGGAACGTAACTTAAAAGAATTCCGTATTCGTGGTATTAAAACAAATATTCCATTCCTAGAGAATGTAGTAAAACATAAAAACTTCTTATCAGGAGAATATGACACTTCATTTATTGACGCGTCACCTGAACTATTCTTGTTCCCGAAACGTAAAGACCGCGGAACAAAAATGTTAAATTATATTGGTACAGTAACAGTAAATGGCTTCCCGGGAGTAGGGAAAAAAGAGAAACCAATTTTCCCAGATGCTCGTATACCAAATGTGATACACTCAGAGCCAATGCAAAATGGAACGAAACAAATTTTGGATGAGCGTGGAGCGGATGGATTAGTAAAGTGGGTACAAGATCAAAAGCGTGTACTTTTAACTGATACAACATTCCGTGATGCACATCAGTCATTACTTGCAACTCGTGTTCGTACAAAAGATTTACATCACATTGCAGAGCCGACAGCGAGAATGTTACCAAACTTATTCTCAGCAGAAATGTGGGGCGGTGCAACGTTTGATGTTGCATATCGTTTCTTGAAAGAAGATCCATGGGAACGATTACTAGATCTTCGTGAAAAAATGCCAAACGTTTTATTCCAAATGTTACTTCGTTCTTCAAACGCAGTTGGATACAAAAACTATCCAGATAATTTAATTCAAAAATTTGTAGAATGTTCCGCGCAAGCCGGAATTGATGTGTTCCGTATTTTTGATAGCTTAAACTGGGTAGAAGGCATGAGAGTTGCAATTGATGCTGTACGAGATACTGGTAAGATTGCAGAAGCAACAATGTGTTACACAGGAGACATTCATGATCCGTTACGCAGTAAATATGATTTAAATTATTATAAAAATTTAGCAAAAGAGTTGGAAGCATCAGGAGCTCACATTTTAGGAATTAAAGATATGGCGGGCTTAC
The DNA here is from genome assembly GCF_008042285.1 of Bacillus sp. AR13-1. Lineage (NCBI taxonomy): Bacteria > Bacillati > Bacillota > Bacilli > Caryophanales > Bacillaceae > Bacillus > Bacillus sp. AR13-1. Next base: position 166,305 of record NZ_QNUA01000010.1, on the reverse strand, counting down.
TAAAGCCAAACGCAGCATATGATTTAGTTTCAGCACTAAAAGAGACGGTGTCGATTCCAATTCACCTGCATACACACGATACGAGCGGAAATGGTATTTTAACGTATACGAAGGCGATTGAAGCAGGTGTTGATATTGTCGATGTAGCGGTGAGTTCTATGGCTGGTCAAACGTCACAGCCGAGTGCGAATACATTATACTATGCGTTAGGTGGAAACGAAAGACAACCAGATGTTAATATAGACTCATTAGAAAAACTATCTCATTATTGGGAAGATGTACGAAAATACTATGCTCCATTTGAAAGTGGTATGAATGCTCCTCACACAGAGGTATATATGCATGAAATGCCGGGTGGACAGTATAGTAATCTTCAACAACAAGCAAAAGCGGTTGGTTTAGGAGATCGCTTTGATGAAGTTAAAGTGATGTATCGCCGTGTTAATGATATGTTTGGCGATATTGTAAAAGTAACACCATCATCTAAAGTTGTCGGTGATATGGCATTATTTATGGTTCAAAATCACCTAACAGAACAAGATATTTTAGAACGTGGACATGCTATGGACTTCCCAGGATCTGTTGTTGAAATGTTCTCTGGAGATTTAGGACAACCATATGGTGGTTTCCCGAAAGAATTACAAAAAATTATTTTAAAAGGGAAAGAGCCATTAACAGTAAGACCGGGTGAATTATTAGAACCAGTAGATTTTGATGCTTTAAAAGAAGAGTTATTCCACAAACTTGGACGCGAAGTAACAATTTTTGATGTAGTCGCATATGCATCGTATCCAAAAGTATTTATGGACTACGAAAAAGTTGCTGGGATTTATGGAAATGTATCTGTGCTTGATACACCGACATTCTTCTATGGTATGAGACTTGGTGAAGAAATTGATGTGGAAATCGAGCAAGGTAAAACATTGATGGTTAAACTAGTTTCCATTGGGGAGCCACAGCCAGATGGAAATCGTGTGCTTTACCTGGAGTTTAATGGACAACCGCGTGAAATCGTAGTGAAAGATGAAAGCGTGAAATCAACTGTTGCACAGCGTGTGAAGGGGAATCGTGAAAATCCAAATCATATTAGCGCAACGATGCCGGGAACTGTTATTAAAGTAGTTGTAAAAGAAGGCGATGAAGTGAAAAAAGGTGATTCCATGGCAATTACAGAAGCTATGAAAATGGAAACGACGGTTCAAGCGCCATTTAGTGGTAAAGTGAAAAAAGTATATGTAAATGATGGGGATGCAATTCAAACGGGAGATTTACTCATTGAATTAGATCATTAAAATAAAGAAAAAGAGCTGTGCGAAAGCAGCTCTTTTTTGTGTGTAAATAATACCTTGCCGAATTGGCAAGGTATTAAAGTTTTACTTTATTTTGTTTGCTTAGAAGTTGATTCAGTTTCTTTTGCATTGACTGTACTTCTTGTACCTATCATAACTAAATAGCATAGTACAGCAAACAGGCAAGAAATGAAGAGCGAATGTAATAATGCCATTGCTAAACTAGCATTTGTAAATACGACTAAAATCCCTACTATAGCTTGAAGTGTAACAAGGATAAATGAAATAATCCATCCCCAGTATACTACACGCTGCTGCTTGTAATGGCGAATAGCGATAATCATCGCATATAGTATCCAAGCGAAAATTAACATCGCTGCAACTCTATGTCCCATTTGAACCCACTCATGTAGTTGAGTTGGCATAGGTCTATTTTTGCTACATAAAGGGAAGTCTGGACAGGCTAAGGTAGCTCGTTCGTGACGTACTAAAGCTCCTGTGTAGACAACGATATAACTGTAAATTGTTACACCATAAATATGAAATTTCATTTTTTTGTCCATAATGAGTGAACGTGCATCAAATTTCTGATCAATTTCAAAAATAAGACACGTTAACAAGATGACAGAAGCAAATGAAATTAAGGAAATACCGAAATGAATAGCTAATACAGCAGGCATTTGACCCCAAACAACCGCCGCCGCCCCCATTAATGCTTGTGCAACTAAAAATACGAAGGATAAAATTGCTAACGTCTTTGTTTCGCGCACATGTTTATAATATTTCCAGGACAAGATACAAAGAAGAGTAACAAGGATTCCTGCTGATCCAGATGTTAAGCGGTGACTTAGCTCAATAATAGTCTCCATTGATAAATTAGATGGAACAAATTCACCGTTACAAAGAGGCCATGATTTGCCGCATCCTTGGCCTGAACCCGTTTTTGTAACTAAAGCGCCTCCTAGTAAAACTACTAATAAATCGAGACTTGTAATGACTGCTAACCATTTAATAAAGCGTTGCAATCTCTTTCACCATCTTTCTGCTATGAAGTTATTGCGAAATATTTTCATTCCATTATGTATAGAATAAAACGTGCTACAGTCCTATGATATATAAAAAATAATAAAATAGCAAAGAAATGGAGGGCGAGGACAACGTACGTATTATAAAGAAAAAAATGGGATTTAAAATACATATTTTAGGAGGAATTTAGGCTATTTTGAAAAGAAATGGGGAGAATACATGCTAAATATGACAAAATAGTTTATTATAGAAGATAACATCATGTTATGATAAGGATAAATTAGAATAAAGTTTTTTAATGTTCGACACAAAAAGTTCATGTTTTCTTCACAAAATGTTCGGGAAATGTGATTTAATATATTGGAGTATGGGCGTAGATTAGTAGTAGAATGGGTTAACAATATTTCTACTGTAATAATATTGCTATATAGAAGCGAAATATTTCACATGAAATATATGCTTAGAAAGATGATAGGTTTAAGAGGGGGTTAAAGTGATGAACCATGCAACAAGTGAGCTGCATGATGAGTCAGCTGTTTCAATTGTACCGGAAACAACTCGGTTACAAGATTTATCAGCGCTCGTTAAAATGGGGATTGTAAACTCAAATACACTTACTGTATTTACAGGATTTTGGTTGGCTTTACATTTTAATGGATTGAGTGTTATGGACAATCTAGATAAGTTATTTTTCACAATCGTTGGTTCGGCATTAATTATGGCAGGGGTATGTTGTTTAAATAACTACATTGACCGAGATATCGATCCATTAATGGAAAGAACAAAAAACCGTCCAACGGTAACAGGTAAATATAAACCTGGCTTTGCACTTGCATTTGGACTTGTAATTTTACTTCTGGGCTTTGCATTTTTATTACTTACTACACCGATGGCAGTGTTAATCTCATTTATTGGTGCCTTCACATATGTTGTTTTATATACGTTATGGACGAAGAGAAAATATACGTTAAATACTGTTGTAGGTAGTATATCAGGAGCAGTTCCACCTTTAATTGGATGGGCGGCAATTGATCCGTCTTTAAATCATCCAATTGCTTGGATGTTATTTTTAATTATGTTTATTTGGCAAATCCCACATTTCCTCGCATTAGCGATGAAGCGTGTTGATGAATATCGAAATGCAGGAATCCCAATGCTTCCTGTTGTACAGGGATTTGATATTACGAAACGTCAGATTATGATTTGGACAGTATGTTTATTACCACTACCATTTTATATGAGTGGACTTGGAATAACATTCATGGTAATTGCAACATTGCTTAACATCGGATGGATCGCATTAGGGCTTTATGGCTTCCGTCAGCAAGATGACATCAAGTGGTCCGTAAAAATGTTTGTTTATTCCCTGAATTACTTAACAATCTTATTTGTGTCAATGATTGTAGTTACATTCTTCTAAGACAACGACATGATTGGATTTCTTTACGTTGAGATTTACTTTACTTAACTATAAAGTACAATCTAATTCACAAAGAAAGTGGGGGTTGTTTGTATGAAGAAACAGTGGCGACTGCTTTCGTTCGTTTCACTGCTGGCTTTACTGTTAGGGGGATGCGGTAAAGCTTTTCAGTCTACTTTAATTCCGCAAGGGGAAGTAGCAAAAATGCAATATGATTTGCTCTTACTAGCGAGTGCAATCATGGTAGGAGTAGTACTTGTAGTTACTATTATTTTCTTATATGTAATTGTGCGTTTCCGACAAAAAAAGGGTGAGGAAGATTATATTCCAGAGCAAGTTGAAGGAAATCACAAACTAGAAATTATATGGACAGTCATTCCGATTATTCTTTTGTTAATCTTGGCTGTTCCGACTGTTACATATACATTCAAGCTTGCTGATGTAAGTGCGATGGAGAAAAAGAATATTGATAAAGATACTATCGTTGTTGATGTAACAGCGAATCTTTATTGGTGGGAATTTTCTTATAAATCAGAAAAAATAGTAACTTCTCAAGATTTAGTTATCCCCACAGGTAAGAAAGTGTATTTGAATTTGAAGGGTGCCGATATTAAACATTCGTTTTGGGTTCCATCTTTAGCTGGGAAAATGGATACAAATACAGATAATGTAAACAAAATGTGGTTAAAGGCAGATAAATCGGGCACTTATAATGGTTTTTGTACAGAATTTTGTGGCCCATCACATTCTTTAATGCAGTTCAAAGTGAAAGCTCTGGATGAAAGCGAGTACAAAAAGTGGCTTGCTGACATGAAGAAGATTGATGGAAAAAAAGAAGTAGCTTCTACAAAGGCGCAAGAGGGTCAAGAAATATTTAATAAAAGCTGTATTGGTTGTCATGCAGTTGGATCAAATGATAGTAGACCACCTTCTGCTCGTATCGCACCGAACTTAGCAAACTTCGCAGATCGCGATATGGTTGCTGGTATTGCCGAAAATAATGAAGAGAACTTAAAAAAATGGCTCAAAGATCCTGAAAATATGAAACCAGGTAATAAAATGACTGGTAAATATGGCAACTTAACGGATGATCAAATTAATGCATTAAATGCATATTTACAAACGTTAAAGATTGAAAAATAAAGAGGGATCATTTGCGAAGGGGAGGTTGAAAACGTGAGTTCTGTAGCAAAAAAACAGGGGATGGGTGCTGTCATATGGGATTATTTAACGACAGTAGACCATAAAAAGATTGCCATTCTCTATTTAATTGCAGGTGGATTGTTTTTTGTAATAGGTGGAATAGAAGCACTATTTATTCGCCTGCAGTTAGCGATTCCTAACAATGCTTTTCTTGTTGGGGATGCTTATAATCAAGTATTAACGATGCACGGTACAACAATGATTTTCCTCGCAGCTATGCCACTCGTGTTTGCATTTATGAACGCCGCTGTACCACTTCAAATTGGAGCACGTGATGTGGCGTTCCCGTTTTTGAATTCGCTCGGATTTTGGTTATTTTTCTTTGGTGGATTATTTTTAAATTTAAGTTGGTTTTTAGGAGGAGCGCCTGATGCAGGGTGGACATCGTATGCATCTTTAGCTTTAGCCTCTAAAGGACATGGTGTTGATTTTTATGTACTCGGCTTGCAAATATCAGGTATTGGTACATTAATTGGAGGTATTAACTTCCTTGTTACAATTATTAATATGCGCGCGCCAGGGATGACGTACATGCGCATGCCGATGTTTACATGGACAACATTTGTAACATCTTCACTTATTTTATTTGCATTTCCACCATTAACTGTAGGATTAGGACTTTTAATGTTAGATCGTTTATTTGGCACAAGTTTCTTTAATCCGGCACTAGGTGGGAACACGATTATATGGGAGCATTTATTCTGGATCTTCGGTCATCCGGAAGTATACATTCTTATACTCCCAGCTTTCGGAATATTCTCAGAAATCTTCGCCACATTTTCGAAAAAACGATTATTCGGTTATTCCTCTATGGTGTTCGCGACAGTATTAATAGGGTTTTTAGGATTTATGGTATGGGCGCATCATATGTTTACTGTTGGTCTTGGGCCTGTTGCAAATGCTATCTTCTCGGTTGCAACAATGGCGATTGCAGTTCCAACGGGTATTAAAATATTTAACTGGCTCTTTACAATGTGGGGTGGAAGTATTAGGTTTACAACACCAATGATGTGGGCGGTAGCTTTTATTCCATCCTTCGTTATGGGTGGAGTTACAGGTGTTATGCTTGCTTCTGCACCAGCTGATTATCAGTTTCATGATAATTATTTCGTAGTAGCACACTTTCATTATGTAATTGTTGGTGGTGTTGTATTTGGTTTACTTGCAGGTGCGCATTATTATTGGCCACTTATGTTTAATAAAGTATTAAATGAAACATTAGGTAAGATAACATTTTGGTTATTCTTTATCGGTTTCCATTTAACATTCTTTATTCAGCATTTCCTTGGATTGATTGGTATGCCACGTCGTTACTACACATATCTTGAGGGCCAAGGGTTGGAAATGGGGAATATGATTAGTTCTATCGGAGCTGTGTTTATGGCTCTTGGAACGATTGTTCTTTTATTCAATGTAATAAAAACAACGGTATCAAAAGAGAAGGCTGGCCGTGATCCATGGGATGGACGTACATTAGAATGGACAATGCCAGCACCAACACCGGAATACAATTTTAAACAATTGCCATTTGTTCGCGGGTTAGATCCGTTTTGGATTGAAAAACGTGAAGGTAATAAAGAGATGACAGCAGCGGAACCAGTTGGTGATATTCATATGCCAAATGCTTCATTTTCACCATTTATCATTTCTCTAGGCTTATTCATAGCAGCATTCGGTGCGATGTATATGCAGGGTGGCAAAGATAAATTTTGGTTATTAGTAGCGATTATCGGTTTAATCATTACGTTTGGTACAATGTTCCTTCGTTCAGTAATTGATGATCATGGATATCATATTCATAAGGAAGATTTAGATGATAAGGGGGGCAAGGCGTAATGCATGTAGATGAGAAATTAACGAATGAAACATTTCCAGCAGAGCCTGAAAAAGCAACCCTTGAGGGGAAAAATAAGTTTGTTGGTTTTTGGTTATTTCTTGGAGGCGAAACAGTGTTGTTCGCTTCCTTATTTGGCACATATTTAGCGTTAAAGAACTCTACAAATGGTGGACCAACATCTCAAGAGATGTTTCAAATGCCACTCGTTTTCATTATGACGATGCTTTTGTTAACAAGTAGTTTAACGAGTGTATACGCAATGTATCATATGAAAAATTTTAACTTTAAGAAAATGCAACTTTGGTTACTTGTAACAGTGTTGCTTGGCTTAGGATTTTTGGGGTTTGAAATATATGAGTTTTATCATTATACGCATGAATTTAAGCATACTATGAGAAGTAGTGCATTTGGTTCTGCATTTTATGCTCTTGTTGGTACACACGGGCTCCACGTGTTGTTTGGATTATGTTGGATTTTAACATTAATCTTTAGAAACGCGAAGAGAGGCTTAAATTTATACAACGCACCAAAGTTTTATGTTGCATCAATTTATTGGCACTTTATTGACGTAGTTTGGGTGTTTATTTTCACTGTAGTATATTTGATGGGAATGGTGGGATAAACAATGGCGGTTAAGCAAACGAATAATCCTAAGGTGGATCTTGTTTATCGGAAGAGAAAAAGTGCAGAGGAAATGAAGCACCAAGTTGTTACATTTTCACTAATGATTTTTTTAACATTAGTTGCATTTGCAGCGGTGGCATATCCGAAAACATTTAGCCCGATTTTTTCGGTTCCATTTATATTATTGTTAGCAGTCATTCAAGTTATATTTCAGTTATATTATTTCATGCATATGAGTCATAAAGGGCATGAAGCGGCGAGTTTCTTCTTGTACTCTGGATTGTTAATTGGTTTATTAACAATATTAGCCTTTATGACAATTGTGTGGATTTAAACAGTGATAGTAGGGGGCTCTGATATATCAAAGCCCTCTTTTTATATGAAATATAAGAATTTTGAAAAGGTAGGTGTGGAAATGGAAAACTTATGGGTATTTGGTTTTCAAGCTTTATGGAGTCCAATTTTTTTATTATTTATGATCTCGATTCTTATTAGTTATTTTTTAATTATTGGACCGTATAGAACGCGATTTGAAAATGCGACGAAGGTAAGTAAGAAGCAAATTTTTTATTTTACGACCGGGATTGTTCTTTTGTATGTTGTAAAGGGAGGACCTATTGATTTAATTGGTCATATCATATTTAGTGCACATATGTTTGAGATGGCAGTAATGTATATTGCGGTGCCTCCGTTATTACTGCTTGGTATACCTGTTTGGTTATATCGTTATATTACTTCTTTTAAGTTCGTTCAAATTGTGATAAAGTTTTTTGCTAAGCCGCTTATTGCGTTGTTTGTATTTAATGGCCTGTTTTCCTTTTATCATTTGCCAATTGTTTTTGATGCAGTAAAACAAAGTCAAATAGCGCATCCTATTTGCCTTGCTATATTGTTTTTTGCAGCAATGATGATGTGGTGGCCAATGTTAAATCCACTGCCAGAATATCAAACTTTAAGTGATATTAAGAAGCTTGGTTACATGTTTGCTAATGGTATTTTATTAACGCCAGCTTGTGCGTTAATAATTTTTGCGACTGCACCATTATTTGCAACATATACAGATCCGGCCGCTTGGATGAAGGCAATGGAACTCTGTGTACCGGCGGGTACTTTATCAGATTTAAATATAACTGGACCAGAATTTTTACATTGGATGCCGGTAGTACAAGACCAGCAAACAGGTGGTATTATTATGAAAATTGTCCAGGAAATAGTGTACGGTACGATTATCGGTTATGTGTTCTTTAAATGGGCACGTAGAGAGCGTGAAAAGGATAAAGAGCAGCTGCAAGAGTTACCTCCTTATTTGCAGACGAAATAAAAACTAGCGCATCGTGTTAATGCGCTAGTTTTTTTGTTATTCAATAATTTGAAATTCTTTTAACTCTTTTTCAATATTTTGTAGGAGTTGTTCGCTTTTTTGAAGTACATTCGTTGGAAAAATCTCATCATCGCCATATTCAACGCCATGAGGATAATAATGTTTTCCTAATAAGGGTGGCAATAGTTTTACTTGAGCGTGTCTGCCGCCGATGTCACCTTCAACAGCAAATCCTTGTACACGTAAATAATAAATATCCTTTAATATTTCAAATTTATAATCATATGTAACGCGTTCGTAATCCCATTGTCCGGCAAGTACAAAATGATTGTTTTCCATAATCTCAGTTAAAAGAGTTAGATCAACGACTGCATCAGTAAAGTTTGTATTTGTAAATTGCATAAAATACCTCCTTGTTTTAATGTTAGTTCATTATTTTTATAATAGTACGAATAATAAGAAAGTGCAATTCGTATTGCGAGAAAAGGGATAATCCAGACTTTTTTCGTGAAAATATGATATAGTGAAAAGAGTACGGTACACACAAAAAAGGAAAAAAAAGGATTTGTGTATATCTCGATTTTATGCTTTGTTCAGGAGGTATATCGTTTGAAGAAATTATTGCGTATCGTAATGATTACATTTTTAATTTTAGCTGTTGATTTATACGGGAAGTTACTCGTGTCACAATATATATTAACCCCATCTCACTCTAAGCAAGAAAATAAAATTGTGAAAAAGAAGAAGCAAGTAAATGAAGAATCCACAGACACTGTTTTAAATATGATCGGTGGGGACTCTGAGAATTTATTAGCGAAGTGGGGCGAACCATCTCGAATAGAGCCGTCTGCTTATGGATATGAATGGTGGGTGTATAATCAAGATTTAGCTCAGTATGTTCAATTTGGAGTTGCTGAACGTAAAGTTGTAACGGCGTATGTTGCTGGTGAGCAAGTTAAGGTGGCTCCCTATTATATAAATGAAAAGTATGAAGAGGTATATAAAAAGAATCCACTTTCACATGAGATTTCATTAAAAAGAGGAAAGAATAGTTATCAATTTGAGTTATCTGATACGGAAGTAATGGAACAACCGCTAGTACCTGTAGAAGATGGATGGGCACAATTATACTTTGATCACTTTACACATGAGCTTGTTGGTCTTCGTTATATGGATGATGAAACGCTATTACGACAAAGACCATATCAACTTGTTTATTCAGGTGAATTAATAGCGGAACAGCCGCTGACGCCAGAAAAAATGAAGCAAGTAGAAAATGGAAATATGCAACAAATTCTCGATTTAACAAATATTATTCGGAGTCGTCATCAATTACCGTTGTTAACGTTGGATCAACAAACTGCAGATGTTGCATTTGGCCATAGTAAAGATATGAAGGATAATAATTATTTTTCACACGATTCACCTACTTTTGGTACGTTAGGAGATCGCTTGCAACGTGGGCAAGTGGCTTTTCAACTTGCTGGTGAGAATATAGCGGCGCAACATAGCGATGGAATTGCGGCGGTACAAGGTTGGTTAAATAGTGAGGGTCACAGAAAGAATTTATTAAATGAGCAATTTACTGGATTAGGTGTTGGGGTATATGATAAATTTTATACTCAAAACTTTATCCGAAAATAAAATGAAACTTTAATCAGTGGGGGACATCCTTCAATGATTATTAGCCTTCACCAATCGGGCTTTAACTGTCCACAAATAGGAAGATAAAAAGGTGCATGAATCGTCTAAAAATAGGCGAACCATGTGCCTTTTTTTTCTTACAATATAGTAGATATACATGAAGAGGTGAGGATTATGCCAACAACAAAAGGGCCGTTACATCCATCGGTTCAACAATTTAAAGAGTTTGTAAACCATCACCCTAAAATGGTTCATGAGGTTAGAAGTGGTCAAAAAACTTGGCAGCAATTTTATGAAGAATGGTACTTACTTGGTGAAGAAGATCAAATATGGACAGCATATAGACCTGATGGAGCACCTGCTTTTTCTTCGGTAAAAGAAAATAAAGAAGAAAAAGAAAATCGAACAGAAGAGGAAAAAACTGCTGATGTGATGGGGCAAATGCTTTCTTTCTTTAAAAAGCTAGACGTAGAACAAATGCAACATCATTTAGCAAATGTAACGAGTGCGATTGGTAGCGTGCAACAAGTTATTCAACAATTTCAAGGAAACCGTGCGCAGCAAGAACAAAGTACTTCTGAAAATAATCCTTTTTTCTTTCAAAAGGATTAGGGGGAAAGAGAATGAGAGCAGAGCTTATGGAGTTTATAAAAGCTGATGAGGATTTAGCTCGCTATATTCGGGAACAGCCATACTGGTACCGGAAATTGACGCGTAACCCAGAAGAAAAAGAAGCTTTCGAGTTAGCTGCCATGCAGCATTTCAAAAAAACGATACCAGATAAAGTGGAAAAATTTCAAAATCAATTGGCCGTTGCTTCAATTATGATTGATATGTTCCAGTATATGAAGCAGCAAAATACGACGTAATTGGAAGGGAAAACTATGTCCGTTATGCAAAACTTTTGTTACAATAGAATCGGATTATTTAAAAAAGGAGTTGCAGCATGACGGAAATTTGTTTAGTACGACATGGACAAACTGATTGGAACTTTCAAGAGATTATTCAAGGGCGCGAAGATATTCCACTCAATGAAGTTGGGAAGAAGCAAGCGAGTCAAAGTGCAGCTGCCTTGCAAGCGGAATCGTGGGATATAATTATAAGTAGCCCGTTAATTAGAGCGCAAGAAACAGCTAAGGAAATTGCTGGGGCTATTGGATTACCATCTATTTTATTAGATGAGCGATTTATGGAACGTAATTTTGGCGAAGCTTCTGGGAAACCAGTTGCGGCCGTTAGAGAGTTAATTACAGAAGGTAATGTAGAAGGAATGGAGCAGGATGAAGAAATTGTAGAGCGCTGTTTTACGGCTTTACAACAGGTTGCAGCAACACATGGAGATAAACGTATTATCATTGTTGCGCATTCACATGCAATAAAAGCTATTTTACACGCAATTGCACCAAATGAAATTACATTTAAAACGCCGTTAAAAAACGCATGTATTAGCTACGTGAAAGAGAATAGCGGGAAATGGGATGTTCTTAAATATAATATTGCGGAGCATATTAGTGTATAAGAGTGCAAGGAGATTGTATGAAAAGTAATTAGAATCATATCTTTCTTTTAGGTGAGACACTTCAATTAGTAGTTCTGTTCCAAATGTGTTATGATGAATACTCGGAGGTGTCTCTCATGATTGTAGCGACGCTGGAAAGCGTATTGATTTTAGATAAGGCAGAGCAGCTTGCAAAAGCGATCATCTGTTCAGATATAGCAGAAGATTACCGTAAGTATTATAAGGATTTACAAGAAGATATAGAAGTTCAGACGCTAATTCAGCAATTTACAGCGATGAAAGAGCGATACGAAGAAGTGCAACGTTTTGGTAAATATCATCCTGATTATACTTTCGTTTCGACGAAAATGAGGGAATTAAAGCGTTCTGTAGATATGCATGATAAGGTTGCGACCTTTAAAAGAGCAGAAACAACTTTACAGAAGTTATTAGATGAAGTTAGTGTAGCAATTGGTTCTGAGGTGTCTTCTTCCGTTAAAGTTCCAACAGGAAATCCGTTTTTTGATGCGGGTGGCTGTGGCGGTGGTTGTGGTACCGGAGGCGGTTGTGGTTGTAAAAAAACGGGGTAATTTACCCCGTTTTTTAGAATATAGAAGAAAACGTATACAGAGTTTGTTCTTTAATGTCATAAATTTATGATTGGTTTTCATAAAATATAAGAATATAAGTTTTTAAAAGGAGAAGATGGAGAAGATTATGTTCGGGCAACGACAAAGTATGATTGTTTATTTACATTCATTGAAACATGCCAAGATTTTAAGGAAATATGGTAACATTCATTACATATCAAAACGTTTGAAATATGCCGTTGTATATTGTGATATGGAACAAATTGAGCATATGATGCAAAAATTGAATAAACTTCCTTTTGTAAAAAAAGTAGAACAGTCGTATCGCCCATTTTTAAAAACGGAATTCGAAAATTCGCGTCCTGATCGGGCAAAAGAATACGATTATAGCTAAGTAAAAAAATCCCCTGCTAAATTTAGCAGGGGATTTTTTTACTTGAAATAACGTGTTATTTCATTGGAGGAATGAAATTGTTCATTCGTAAAATACCAATTAGATGATTAAAAAATAGTTCTTTTTCAGGGAAAGTTGTTGATGGTTTTACAGTAAAGGGAGTAACTTTTTTCCCTATTTGTTCCGCCATTTCTTCAAATAAAACGACACGTTTACTTTTTTTATTTTCAAGTACAGGAATGCCTTCACGACATATGTATAATGGTTGGAAATCACCAGTAGTTGTCGGTTTTAGTATTACAACAAGTGAACACACTTTTTTTTCGTTTTTTACAGTTTCGAATTGTAACATATGTGTTACACGTTCTTGGTTTGTTTTGGCAATTTCAAGTAATTCATATAAGTCAGAGTAGCCTTCTCCGAGTTCTATAAAGCGTTGAATCATATTTTTTCCTCCTCTTTCTTTTACTGTACCACCTGACTTTTTAAATGAAAAGTAGACAAATAAAAAAACCCTGCAAAGCAGGGCCCTTCTAATACTAGTATGTACTACTAGTAAGAAGGCAAAGGGAGAGGAGAAACCGGAGGAAGAACTTATGGGGAAACGTAAGTCTTCTCCGCGGTTGGCAACAACATCGAAAATGATGTTGTTATATTTATTTATGTCCAATCTAAAATGAAGATATACATAATGAAATTAAAATTTATGTTAGGCTTTTTATTTTTCTTTTTTTTATTTTATGATAGGATAAAAAAGGTAAAGTGGAACTGATGTACATAGAGGGTTGTTGCTTGCAAATAGTGAAATGGATATGAAAGAAATAGCGAGCGATTATTTTAACTGAGGTTTTCAATTAGTTAAATAACAGATTAATGAAAAAATGTATGAAATAGTATGAATCGGTAGCGGTTACCGAATTGAAATGAATTTGCTGTAATCGCTCTATAGATTGAAATAAAGGTAGTGACAACAGATGAGAGTAGTTTCAGGAAAATGTAAAGGGCACCCACTTAAAGCGGTACCTGGTAATACAACGCGTCCAACGACAGATAAAGTGAAAGAATCTATTTTTAATATGATAGGTCCTTATTATGATGGTGGTATCGCTCTTGATTTATTTGGTGGTAGCGGTGGTCTTGGAATTGAGGCCATAAGTAGAGGGATTGATAAAGCGATTTTTGTTGACCGAGATAGTAAAGCAATAAAAGTCATTCATCAAAATTTAGAAAGCTGTAGACTACAAGAACAAGCTGAAGTGTACCGAAATGATGCAGAGCGTGCGGTAAAGGCGCTTATAAAGCGTGAAATATCATTCGATCTTATACTAATAGACCCTCCATATAAAGCTCAAAAAATTGTGTCTTTAGTTAGTGTAATGGATCAACATGGATTGTTAAATAAAGATGGCATCATTATGGCAGAGCATGGGGATGACGTGGTTTTACCTGATTCTATAGGAGAGCTTGTAAAAGTACGGGCAGAAAACTACGGGATTACAGCAATTTCGATTTATAAGTATGAAGGTGAGGGGACAGAATGACAAGTATAGCTATTTCTTCAGGGAGTTTTGATCCAATTACCCTTGGACATTTGGATATTATTAAAAGGGGAGCAAAAGTATTTGATGAAGTATATGTAGTTGTTTTAAACAATTCATCAAAAAAACCATTCTTTTCGGTAGAAGAACGCCTAGAGTTAATTCGAGAGGCGACAAAGGATATTCCGAATGTAAAAGTTGATTCACATAGTGGATTATTGGTGGAATATGCAAAAATGCGTAATGCAAATGCAATATTACGTGGTTTGCGAGCAGTTTCTGATTTTGAATATGAGATGCAAGTTACTTCAATGAATCGAAAATTAGACGAAAATATCGAAACTTTCTTCATTATGACAAATAATCAATATTCATTTTTAAGTTCAAGTATTGTGAAAGAAGTTGCGAGATATGGTGGGAGTGTAGTAGACCTTGTTCCTCCGATTGTAGAGCGTGCTTTAAAAGAAAAGTTTAAAACCCCGTTAAAGTGAACGGGGTTTTTCTTTATGAATGCGTAAAAGCAATAAGATGACATACAAATATAAACAAAATAAGGTGAAGATTGGTCCGTAGTGTATAAATGATGTCCAAATATCAGTTAGTGTATAAGAATGATTCAATAAAAATACGGGAAGATCTTCTTGCGTAGGCGAGAAAGAATGAACTTTTTCATAAAATGGTCCCCAAAATATAAAAGTGAAAATAGGAGCGAGAATACTTTGGATAATTCGAGCTAAAAAATATGGTTTAAAGCGGATATCTGTCTCCGCTAATATACTTGCTACTTGTGCCTGAATAGAAAGACCGCTAAATGCTAAAATGAAGCTTGTTACCATCGCTTGTTGAAGAAGTGTTGATTCATTAATTTGACTAATCATTTGGCTTCCAAGCGTCATTTCAAAAATACCGGATAATATCGGAATACTAAATTGGGATGTAAGTTGGAAGAATGATAAAATATGTTGCATAATAAAAGAAAGCGCTTCTGTAATTTTGAAAACAGTAATCATTTTATTTAAAACAGAGAATAAAATAATAAACCCACCAATCATGAGCAATGTTTGAATAGAAGAAACGATAGCGTCACCGAGTAGTTTTCCGATTGGTCTTTTTTCTTGCATACGTGTTTGGTGGAGGATGGAAAAAGGGTTTTGAAAGGCACGCTTTTGATTCGTATGTTTGTCTTTTATGTAAGTATCGTTATTACCATAAAAGCGCATAAGTAATCCGACGATAAAGTTACTTATATAATGTGCTGCTGCTAATACGAGTCCTAATTTCGGATTATTGAAAAAACCAATAGAAACCGCTCCGAAAATAAAAAGTGGATTAGAAGAATTTGTGAAAGATACGAGTCGTTCCGCTTCAATTTGTGTTAGTTGATTGCTCTTGCGTAGTCTAGCGCTTAATTTGGCGCCAGCGGGGAATCCTGAAGCCATTCCCATTGCCCAAACAAATCCGCCTACCCCTGGAACACGAAACAGTGGACGCATTAGTGGTTCTAATATAACACCGATAAATTTTACAATACCAATACTGATTAGAAGTTCCGCAATGATGAAAAACGGTAGTAGTGAAGGGAATACAACTTCCCACCATATATTTAACCCGCGAATTGAAGCTTGCAAAGCATCTTGGGGGTGAAGTACAAGAGAAAAGGTTAAAAACAACATTGATATGGTAAGAAAAGCAGTTTTCCATTTTTCGTACATGTAAGAAAATCCCCCTTTGTCCCAAAAACGTTCATTTCAGTATACGTGGATATGTGGTGAATTTAGACCATAAGTATGAAAAAGGAATGAAAAAAATTAAAGGGTGAGAAAAATGAAGGAACCAAAAATCGGTTTAGCGCTTGGATCCGGAGGTGCAAAAGGTTTTGCTCACATAGGGGTAATAAAAGTGTTGAGGGAAGCTGGCATCCCTATTCACATGATAGCAGGTAGTAGTATAGGGGCATTAATTGGTACATTTTATGCAGCGAGTTGTAACGTTGAAAGACTGTATAAATTGGCAGCTGTTTTCAAAAGGAAATATTATTTGGATTTTACAGTTCCTAAAATGGGATTTATTGCTGGAAAACGTATTAAAGATATGATTAAAATGTTTACATATAATAAAAATTTAGAAGAGTTAGATATCCCGACAGCTGTTGTGGCTACTGACATTTTGAAGGGGGAGAAAGTTGTTTTTACAAGTGGTCCGATTGCGGAGGCGGTTCGAGCTAGTATATCTGTACCAGGGGTGTTTGTTCCAGAAAAAATAGATGGCCGCTTATTAGTGGATGGAGGGGTAATTGACCGTATTCCAGTATCGGTTGTAAAAGATTTAGGTGCTGATATTGTTATTGCTGTTGATGTATCTCCAATTAAGGTGAATGGAGAGGTTACATCGATTTATGATGTAATTATGCAAAGTATTGAAATTATGCAACATGAACTTGTGATGAATCGGCAAATAGCATCAGATTTAATGATGCGGCCAGCAGTGGAACAATTTAGTTCGCGTGCTTTTACACATATTGAAGACATTATTAGGGTCGGAGAAGTGGAAGCGGAAAAACATATTTCAAACATTTATTTACTAATTGAGCAGTGGAAGGAGAAACATAATGTTTAAGCGTTTTCGGTTTATATATGCAATTTTAATAGGGGTTATATTGGCGATGCTACTTGTTTATGTGCGCTTGCCGTATTATGTGACAAAACCAGGTATGGCCGCGAAATTAGCGCCGTACGTGCAAGTTGACGGTGGAACTAAAGAGTCTGGCGATTTCATGCTTGTCACTGTCTCAATGGGACCTGCTAATGTGGTGAACTTAATAGCCGCGCAATTTAATAAATATACACACGTTTCGAAGGCGGAAGAAATATTGCAAAAAGGCGAGAGTGATGAAGAATATCAATTTCGCCAAAATTATGCAATGAAAGATTCGCAAAATGCAGCAATCTATAATGCTTATAAACGTGCAAATCGCTCTGTTTCTTTTGAAAATAAAGGTGTACTGGTTGCTGGTGTAGCAAAGGGTATGCCGTCAGAGGGAAAGCTTAAGCTTGGAGATGTTATTATAGCTGTCGATGGAAAAATATTCGACAAGACGGAACAATTTATTGAGTATATGACAGGGAAAAAAGAAGGGGACACAGTAAATATTGAATACAAGCGGGGCGGAAAACAGTTTAAAGAAAATTTAAATGTAAAGACGATCCCTAATGGGAATGGACGCGTCGGTATAGGGGTCTCTATCGTTACAGAAAGAGAGTTAGTAGTAGATCCGAAAGTGAAAATCGATTCCCATGAAATAGGCGGTCCATCAGCGGGGTTAATGTTTACACTAGAAATTTATAATCAGCTCGTTGAAGAAGATTTAACAAACGGACATGAAATAGCTGGAACAGGTACAATCAATGATAAAGGAGAAATTGGTCCAATTGGTGGTATTCAGCAAAAAGTAGTAGCTGCTAGTGATGCGGGAGCTGAAGTGTTTTTTGCGCCAAATGAAAAAGGTGTAGAGAAATCGAATTATAAAGATGCTCTTGAAGCTGCGAAAGATATTAAAACGAAGATGAAAATTGTACCGGTGGACACACTGGATGATGCATTAACTTATTTGGAAAAAATGGGTAAAACAAAGTAAACCTCTCTGAAGAAGAGAGGTTTTTCTTATAGGAATTTTTTCGTTATTTCATCATAACGAATTGGATGATGCGTTGCGTCTTGTTTTAGCAGTTGTGTCCGCAAAGGTTCTTGCATTATGGAGAAATATACAGCATTTGATTTTCGTTCTATGTCTAAAGTTGGATGTTCGAATGTTTTTGTATGAGTAAGGATTGGGAGTTCTATTTTTTTCTTATTTCTAGAAAGATAAGTTTGTCCTTTTTGTGACATTCCGAGAAGACGGATATACGGCGCATGTTGCTCTATATTTGCTTTGTGTATTTCTTCCTTCGTTGTATTTGTTAAAATATGTGTACAAGCTCTTTGCAATCTAGTCCATGTATAACGTTTTGTTTTTAATGCTTCCATGAATGAATAGAAAGATGAACTGTTTTGTATTTTTGATAAAATACGATGCTCTAAACCTTCTTCCATTTCATATATATGTTGTAAGTCCTCTGAAGACATCGTCATAAGTTTGTATTTAAAAAATGAAAAGTATTTTTCCCAGTTATGTAACGTCCCGTAGTTTTGCTTGTAGTTTTCTAAAAGAGAAGCAGTCATCTTCGGGATAAAAGGCTCAATAGTTGTAGAGGAACTGTTTTCATTAAATAGCTGTTTGCGAATACTTGTTGCACTTGCAATATGTTGATCGTGAAATGTTTCATCATGATAATGAGAGGCGAATCTTTTTATAGTTTGTGCTTGCATCGAACTGTTTTGTAAGAGAATTGCTTTAATGTACTGTAAGCCTAAAATGTTATTTGGTTGTGACATATCTACGTTTTTTTCGGGTGGTAAGATGTGTAGAAAGGCTTCAGATGTAGCTTTGGCATAACTATTACCTGCATTCATAAATCGCTTCACAAGACGATTAAAAGTCTCTTCTTCATTTTTTTGTATAGCGATGGTATTGTAGAAATTTTCAGCTTGTCCATCTTCACTACCGAAACAAATTTCAGAAACACCAAGGGCGTTTAAAATCGAAATTGCGCCATTTGCGAAAGTTTCGGCCTTTTGTGTTGCGAATGCATATGGAAGCTCTACAACGAGGTCTACGCCGTTTGTTAAGGCCATTTTGGTACGATACCATTTGGAGATGAGTGCGGGCTCACCACGCTGCAAAAAAGGACCACTCATAACGGCGATAATAATATCAGACTGTGTTAACTTTTTTGTTTGTTGCACATGATAAGCATGACCGTTATGAAAAGGGT
Source organism: Bacillus sp. AR13-1 (assembly GCF_008042285.1). NCBI lineage: Bacteria > Bacillati > Bacillota > Bacilli > Caryophanales > Bacillaceae > Bacillus > Bacillus sp. AR13-1. The sequence continues at coordinate 147,050 of NZ_QNUA01000010.1, read as the reverse complement.
TATATTCAACAACAATACCACTGGATTTTATGGTAATCTCTCCTTTCGATGTAGCATCTTTTTGGAAAACGTGATAGTCTATATATTATTTCCTATGATGACTTCATTATAGTGTAAAGAAAAAACATTGACAAATATAAAATGGCTAGCTATAATTTTGTTTGTTGCCTTGAGGTGATATGATATGAAATGGTCCATCCATCAATTGAATAAATTGAGAAATAAAGGATTGACATTAAATGAAATGGTAGATGTAAGTGAACTAAAAGAGGTCGAGAAAGATATTCGTGAAATTAATCCTGCTCATGTAACAGGAAGAGTTGATTTTGGCTCCGGTAAGTTTACGTTTCATCTACATATAACTGGAAGCATGGTTTTACCATGTTCTCGCTCTTTAGTAGATGTGACATTACCATTTGACATTAAAACAACTGAGGTGTTCCAAACTTCGGAAGAAGAATTTGAAACAGAAGCTGAAATTCATTGTTTAGAAGGAGAAGTACTTGACTTACTGCCCGTAATCAAGGAAAATATACTTTTGGAGATTCCAATGCAAATTTTCAGTGATGATGTTTCTGGTGGAGCACCGATGCAAGGTCAAGACTGGCAAGTGATTTCGGAAGAAAACAAAGAAAAGACTGTTGATCCACGATTAGCAGGACTTGCAAAGTTTTTTGACAAATAATCGGAAGACTGGTTTAGGCCTTCATATGAAAATAACTATTTCTTTTAAGGAGGTGGGAAGAATGGCTGTACCTTTTAGAAGAACTTCTAAAACAGTAAAAAGAAAGCGTCGTACGCATTTCAAATTATCAGTACCTGGTATGGTAGAGTGCCCAAGCTGTGGTGAAGCGAAATTAGCTCACCGTGTATGTAAAGCATGCGGTACTTACAAAGGTAAAGAAGTAATCAGCAAGTAATTGCAGGAAAATAAACGTAGAAGATATCTTCTACGTTTATTTTTTTTGTCTTATTCTTTATTTGTTGTATTCTATCTTTTCTAGTAACTGCATATGCTTAATAAAAAATGCATAGGGAGGACTAGAGAGATGGCGACAACAAGACAAGATGCTTGGACTGATGATGAAGATTTGCTTCTGGCAGAAGTAGTACTCCGGCATATTCAAGAAGGTGGAACGCAACTTTCTGCCTTTAAAGAAGTGGGGAGACATTTGTCTCGCACACCAGCAGCATGTGGATTTAGATGGAATTCTTATGTTAGAAAGCAATACAAAGAACGTATTGAAGAAGCAAAGCAACTTCGTAAAGTAGAAAATTATGAAGTGAAAGAGACAAAGGTAGTAGAGCCTACATCAATTACATTGAATGATGTTATTGAATTCTTGCGAAATTATAAAGATGAAAGCTCTTTAATGGTGTTGCAACAACAAATTGAATCGTTACAAACAGAGAAAGAACGTCTTCTGGAGCGATTATCAGTATATGAGGAAGAATATAGAACATTACTTGATTATATCGATCAAAAAAGAAGTGTAATGGTAGCGGAAAGAAATGGCGCTCGCTCGAATGGAGAATTAGAAAAATTAAAGAAATAAAAACAGCTGCGTAACAGCTGTTTTTTTTGTTTCTTATGCAGATTCTTCGTTTGTAATCGCATTCGAATTTGTTTCTGGATGCCAAATATAAAAATCACCATCAGTTACTGATACTGGCTGGAAACTTAATTTATCCCAAAAACCAGATGACTGGATACGTGCTATCGTTTTAATTGGGAATTGTAGTTGTTTCGCATAATTAACAAGCATTTGTCCGAATCCTTGTTTTTGAAAAGTCGGCAATACTTCAAGTTTATAAAGTTCTAGGTAAGTACCTGTAATTTCAAATGGTTCTCCACCGTTCCTTTTCATATATAGACTCATACGTGCGATTAGCGATCCACCATAATAAATACCGTAAAATGGAGACTCACTATCATTTTCAATAATGTTTGCTTGTAATTCTTCCAACATGGATAGTTCTTGAGCTCCGCACCCTTTAAATTTTTTAAATTCATCTAATGTTTTATAATTGATGAGCAAGCGTTCAACTTTTGGGAATCCCATTACATCACGTCCTTTTCTTATCTTGTTGAATGCAGAAAAGTTAAAATATTTATAATAATATTATAACTCATTTTTAAATTTTTATGAAGAAGATAGAATATTTCTTTCATTATTTTTTTGAGGATTTGCTAAACTAAGAATAGAACTATGTATATAGGTAGTATATACGTAGTGAAAGAAGAGGTTGCATTTGTTAAAAGATAATTGAATCCTCAACTATGTAATTGTAATTTAATAAGATATAAAGGGGGAAAGGCAAGAGAACTTATATCACTTGTTAATATGAGTTCTTTGTGTGAAGATGAAAATTGGAATTGTTGGACCGGGAGCTATTGGTCTCCTATATACATTTTATTTACAAAAAAGTAATCAAGATGTTACGTTGTTTACAAGAAACGATAAGCAAGCAGAAGAATTAAACTTAACGGGTGTAACTTGTATTAGGAATGGAGAACGTGAAACGGTATTTCCATCTATTTTGCCGATAGAAAGTATGCTGGATAAACAGTTAGATTATACATTTATTGCTGTAAAGCAATATCATGTAACTGATATATTACCTTTTGTGCAGGGAGAATCGTCATTAATCTTTTTGCAAAATGGAATGTCACATCTTCACGTTATGCAAAAAATAGGAAATGAACGTATAGCAGTCGGGATTGTGGAGCATGGTGCAAAAAAAGAGGGTGGACATACAGTTCGTCATACTGGAATAGGTGTTACAAAGTTTGGTGTAGTGCGTGGTCAATCTAGTTGTTTTAAAAAGGTATTTAATTGTTTTCCTTTTGATTATTTTCCGATTCAGATAGAAGATGATTGGAAGGGGATTATGCGTAATAAATTAGTAGTCAATGTATGTATTAATCCGTTGACGGCATTATTGCGGGTTGAGAACGGGGAGTTAATTTCAAACCCGCTTTTTTATCAAATGATGGAGCAAGTATTTCAGGAAGTTGCATTTCTTGTTAAAGAAGAAGATAAGGAAATGCTATGGAAAATGGTATGCCAAGTATGTGAAAAAACATCCCATAATACTTCATCTATGTTAGCGGACGTAAGAGCGAATAGACAAACGGAAGTTAACGCGATTGTTGGATATGTATTAGAAGAAGCTAAGGAACAACAACAATCTGTTCCGACACTTCGATTTTTGTTCAATGCAATAAAAGGAATGGAATTATAAGTGTTTTTCTTTGCTTTTACGTGAAACATTGAATACAATGTGGGTTGGTGAGAGAACAGGATACGAAAGGAAGAATTATATGGAGATAAAAGAAATCTCTGTTCCACTACAAGGTGTTGTAGCGGACTATATGAACGGTAAAAAAGAGATACAGTCATGTTTTGATTATCTGTTAACAGAGGATGCTTTTAAACAGCGTTTACATGATTTACGTGAGAGAGAGTTTTTCCGTCAAGATTTAGTAACGCATTTATTAGAATATAATACACAATTGCAAGCGGGAGAATTTACAATTCAAAATATAAAAGCGCTTGAAGATGAAAATACATATGTAGTTATAGCTGGACAACAAGCTGGTTTATTAACTGGTCCGCTTTATACAGTTCATAAGATCATTTCAATTTTACAGCTTGCAAAAGAAAAAGAAGAGAGCTTAGGGGTTCGGGTTGTTCCTGTCTTTTGGATTGCTGGTGAAGACCATGATATGGATGAAATTAATCATACATTTGTAACGAAAAATAAAAAAATAAAAAAGACCATTTTTCATGATCGTTATCCGAAAAAGGCGAGTGCTTCTGAGTCTGAGTTTGCTATTGAAGACTGTAGAAAATGGGTCGAAGAGATTTTTAAAACATATCCGGAAACGAATTTTACAAAGGATGTATTACAATTTGTTGATGATGCTTTAGGTAAATCGCATACATATGTAGATTTCTTTGCGCACCTTATTACGAAAATGTTCGCAAATTCTGGTTTAATTCTTGTAGATTCACATCATCCTGCATTAAGAAAATTAGAAGTGCCGTTTTTACAACAAATTATAAGTAAATATAAAGAAATTCAAGTAGGGCTTCGTAATCAACAGGAAGTACTTAAGGAATTAGGATTTAAACCGATTATTGAAACGAAGACAAATGCAGTGCATATATTTATGGAAATTGATAATGAGCGAGTATTGCTTGAAGAGAATCAAGGGAAGTTTATTGGAAAAGATGGAGTGCATTCATTTTCGTATGAAGAATTGATGGAAGAGATGGAAAGAAGTCCAGAACGTTTTAGTAATAATGTTGTAACGCGCCCTCTTATGCAAGAATATGTGTTTCCTACGTTAGCGTTTATTGGCGGTCCAGGGGAGTTAGCTTATTGGAGTGAATTGCAACAAGTGTTTCATACGGTAGGTTTCCAAATGCCACCTGTTGTTCCGCGGCTTACAATTACTTATATGGAGCGAGATATAGCGACAGATTTATATGATTTAGATTTGCAAGAAATTGATCCATTTCTAAATAATATAGATAATCTGCGTGACAATTGGCTTTCTAATCAAATAGAGGAACCGATAGACGAGCGATTTATAGAAGCGAAAAAAGAAATAATGGATATTCATACATCATTACAACAATTCGTGAAAAAAATAGATCCAGGGTTAAATGAGTTTGCGGGGAAAAATGAACTGAAAATTAATGAGCAAATTGAACTGTTAGAAAAAATGTTGAAAAGAAATGTTGAGAAGAAACATGAGGTTCAACTGAATAAATTCCGCCGTTTACAATTCGCGCTTCGTCCATTAGGAGCACCGCAAGAACGTGTGTGGAATGTGTGTTATTATTTAAATCAGTTCGGCCTTGATTTTGTTGACCGGGTAATGGAACAATCTTTTTCGTGGGATGGAAAACATCATGTAATAAAACTATAAAATCTTGCTCTTTTGAGCAGGATTTTATTTTTATTCTGTTGAATTAACTGTGAAGTGAAATATTTCTGAATTATCCATCTTATGTTAATGTAATGAATCGCTATGTATCAGGTATATATATATGACAAAATAGCACAAAATGTAAACGGATTAATATCTTTTTCGACAGGTTTTTGTTTAAATTCCCGCAAAAAATGATAAAATTTAGTATATAATAAAATAAAATAGCGATTTGTATAGCGTACTACCTTGTTGGAAGTTAAATGAGTCGTTCTTTAGTAGCATTTCATCCTCTAGTAGTAAATTGTGTTTGTAGAGTGAGAAATGTATTTAACATAATTAATTGGAAAAAGAGTAGGTGCAGCAATGTTCAAACACGTAACAGTACTTTTGAAAGAAACAGTAGATGGCTTAGATATAAAACCGAGTGGTACATATGTAGATTGTACACTGGGTGGAGGAGGACATAGTTCTTATTTATTATCTCAGCTAACAGATGGTGGAAAGTTAATAGCATTTGATCAAGATGAAATAGCGATTCAAAATGCGAAGGAAAAATTTTCTTCTTATGGTGAACAATTTGTAACAGTGAAGAGCAACTTCCGTTATTTATCTGAAAAACTACATGAATTAGGTATCACAGAAGTAGACGGGATTTTATTCGATTTAGGTGTTTCATCCCCACAATTAGATACACCAGAGCGTGGCTTTAGTTATCATCATGATGCACCGTTAGATATGCGGATGGATCAAGATGCCCCATTAACAGCATATGATGTTGTGAACAGCTGGTCATATGAACAACTCGTAAGAATTTTCTTCCAATACGGAGAAGAAAAATTTTCAAAGCAAATAACAAGGAAAATTGAAGCTTATCGCGAGAATAAGGCTATTGAAACGACAGGAGAATTAGTGGAATTAATTAAAGAAGGTATTCCAGCTCCGGCACGTAGAACAGGTGGACATCCTGCGAAGCGAGTATTTCAAGCGATTCGTATTGCTGTAAATGATGAATTAAAAGTATTTGAAGAAGCGTTGGAATCTGCAATTGATATGGTCAAGCCTGGTGGAAGAGTTAGTGTTATAACATTCCATTCTTTAGAAGATCGTATTTGTAAAACGACGTTTAAGCGAAATAGCACAACGCCGCAATTACCACAGGGACTACCGATTATTCCGGATGAATTTAAGCCGAAATTAAAGCTTATTACAAGGAAACCGATTTTACCTTCTGACATTGAATTAGAAGAAAATAATCGAGCGCGTTCTGCGAAGTTGAGAATCGCTGAAAAACGATAAAAAGGAGAGAGAGGTATGACTAATTTAGCTGTAAAGTATAAACAACAGGCGCAAGAAGAGGTACAAATTCAAGCGCCGCCACAGCAGATGGTTAAGCCAAAAGTTAAAACGAAAATTACAAGAATTGAAAAGCTATTGTACGTAACGTTTATTGGATTTTTATTATATGCTTGTGTAGCTTTTATTGGGAATAAAGCGGGTCTATATCAAGTTAATGTAGAAGCAGCGACGATAGAAGAACAAATTGTGAAAAAACAAAAGGAAAATCAAGAATTGCAGGCTGAAGTAGAAAAGTTAAGTCGTTATGAACGTATCGCTGAAGTTGCAAAAAAACACGGGCTAGAAATTAATGCGAATAATGTGAAAGGCCTAAAGTAAGGCAAATAGGTGTGAAGAAAAGATGAAGAGAAATATGACCAAATTTCATACCAATAAGGGAGCAGGTTATTTTATGATATTTTTCCTCCTGCTCTTTTTGCTGTTATTAGCCCGATTTTTTTACATACAAGCAACAGGAACAGTGGACAATCATGATTTGAAGAAACTTGCTGAACAGAAACATAGTAAAAAAGGAGTTCTCGAAGCGAATCGAGGAACAATTTATGACCAAAATGGTCATGTGCTAGCACAAGACGCAAATTCCTATAAAATGGTAGCGGAATTAAAAGGTGCTAGGCCTGTTGAGGATAAAGAGGATACTGCAAAGAAAATCGCTGGAGTACTCGGAACGGGCGAAGATGCGATCTTAGCCGCTTTAAATAAAGATAGAAGTCAAGTGGAATTTGGAACATTAGGTAGGGGCTTGACGAAAGAAAAGAAAGAACAAATAGAAGCGTTGAAATTGCCAGGAATCTCTTTTATCACCGAAAATGCGAGAGTGTATCCAAACGGTGATTTCGCATCTTACGTCATAGGGCATGCCAGCCCTGATGAGAATGGAATCGCAGTAGGTCAATTTGGCTTAGAAAAGAGTTTGGATAAGTATTTAGGTGCTTCTAATGGTGAGGTAGCTTATACAGGGGACCGTAAAGGAGTATCTCTTGACGGTGGGAAAGTGAATGTAAAGGCACCTAAAAATGGAGATAATGTGTATTTAACGCTTGACCAACGTATTCAAAGTTATTTAGAAGACGCAATGAAAGAAGCGAGTAAACATTATGAACCAGAAAATTTAATTGGAATTGTTGCGGATCCAAAGACGGGGAAAATATTAGCGATGTCTAGTAAACCTGGTTATGATCCGAACCAGGGAAAGATGGATTATTATTATAACGATGCAATTGCAAATGCATTTGAACCGGGATCAACAATGAAGATTTTCACATTAGCGGCGGCCATTAATGAAGGTGTATACAATGGACAAGACTTTTATCAGTCTGGTACATATCAAGTTGGTAATCGCAAAATAAAAGATCACAACGGCGGCGCTGGATGGGGTTCTATTACTTTTGATGAAGGGGTAGAGCGCTCTTCAAACGTAGCGTTTGCAATTTTAGGTGATCAAAAACTTGGTCCAGATCGTTTCCGGAAATATATTCATAATTTTGGATTAGATGAAAAAACAAACATTGATTTACCTAGTGAAGGGTCAAATACAATTTTATTTGATCAACAAATACAACAAGTAACAACAGCGTTTGGACAAGGTTCTACAGTTACACCAATTCAACTTGTACAAGCTGCAACAGCGATTGCAAATGATGGGAAAATGATGAAACCTTATACAATTGATAAAATTGTGGATCCAATAACAGGTAAAGTACAGCTAGAGCATAAACCAAAAGAAGTAGGGAAACCTGTTTCCAAAGATACAGCAGCGCAAGTAAGGCAATTACTAGAACGTGTTGTTACATCACCGAAAGGAACAGGAACTGCATATAAAATTGATGGGTACTCAGTTGGGGGGAAAACAGGTACAGCACAAATTCCTGACGGGAAAGGTGGCTATATGACGGGAAGAGAGAATTATATATTCTCATTCTTAGGTATGGCACCGATGGACGATCCGCAACTTGTTGTGTATGTGGCAGTTAAACAACCAAAATTAAAAGATGATGAAAACGGGGCTAAGCCTTTAGCTGATATCTTTAAATATGTAACGAAAAATAGCTTAGAGTACTTAAAGATTAAGCCGAATGAAGTAAAAGACCCGAAAAAATATGTGAAAGAACAACAAACTGTCGTTCCAGATGTAACCGGAAAAACGATGGAAGAAGCGAAAAAAACAATTGATAAAGCAAAACTTCGTCCAATCGTATTAGGTGAAGGTAAAGTGCAGCAGCAAGTGCCAAAAGCAACTGAACAAACATTAAAGGGTGATCGAGTCTTCTTAGTAGGAGATAAACCTACAATGCCAAATATACAGGGATGGGCACTGCGTGATGTTATGAATTTAGCAAAAACATTAAAGCTTAACTTAAAACCTTCTGGTACAGGATATGTAACTGAGCAAAGTGTAGCGGAAGGGACATTGTTGCAACCTGGTACAGAATTAGGTGTAACACTCGTACCACCACTTGAACCGCAGCAAGAAGCAGAAAAGCCATAATGGTAATAGGGAAGAAGTTCTAATTAAATAAGTACAAGCATATATTGGAACAAGCTAGGCGTAAGGGAGGCTTGTTCCAATATGCGTGTATCAAATGTAACAGTTAGAAAACGACTTATTTTTATACTTATATCGGGTATACTCATTTTCACCATTATCGATATTCGTCTTGGATATGTGCAATTTTTTCTTGGAAATATGTTAACGGATCGTGCGAAGGATTCATGGAGTCGTAATATTACTTTTGAACCAGAGCGAGGGAAAATTTTAGATCGAAATGGTGTGGAGCTTGCTACGAATAAAAGTGCACCGACCGTCTTTGTTGTGCCGAGGCAAATTGAAAAACCAGCAGAGACTGCAGAGAAGTTAGCTGCAGTATTAGGTGTGGAAAAAGATGATGTTTATAAGCGGATTACAAAAAAAGAATCGATTGTAAGGCTTGATAAAGGCGGAAGGAAAATATCGCATGACAAAGCGAAAGAAGTACGCGGATTAAGTTTAAAGGGTGTGTACATCGCAGAGGATTCTATCCGGTACTATCCATTCGGTAATTTTTTATCACACGTATTAGGATTTGCGGGCAGTGATAATCAAGGGCTTATGGGACTAGAGAAATATTATGATAAAGAGCTAAATGGTGATAAAGGTCATGTGCGATTTTTTGCAGACGCGAAAGGACAGAGAATGCCTAACGTTGGAGATGATTTCAAAAAACCAGAAGCCGGCTTGAATTTAGGATTAACAATTGATTCACGCATTACGAGGATTATGGAAAGAGAAATGAATATTGCGGAATCAACGTATAATCCTGACGGTATGATAGCAATTGCAATGAATCCGAAAAATGGTGAAATTTTAGGTATGTCAAGTCGACCAAGTTTTGATCCAGCAGATTTCCAAAGTGTTTCTCCGGAAGTATATAACAGAAACTTACCTGTATGGAGTACGTATGAGCCGGGGTCAACATTTAAGATTATTACATTAGCTGCAGCCTTGAATGAAAATTTAGTAGACTTAGAGAAAGATACATTTTATGATGATGGGGCAGCTGAAGTTGGTGGAGCTAGATTGCGGTGTTGGAAAGCTGGAGGCCATGGTAGCCAAACGTTTTTAGAGGTAGTTCAAAACTCTTGTAACCCAGGATTTATTGAACTCGGTGATCGTCTTGGTAAAGATCGATTGTTTAAATACATTCGCAATTTCGGGTTTGGACAGAAGACCGGAATTGATTTACAAGGTGAAGGTAGCGGGATTTTATTTAATTTAGATAAAGTTGGTCCAGTCGAGCAAGCGACGACTTCATTTGGGCAAGGTGTTTCTGTTACACCGATTCAACAAGTAGCAGCTGTAGCGGCCGCTGTAAATGGTGGAACTTTGTATCAGCCATATATAGCGAAGGAATTTATTGATCCGAAGAATAATCAAGTTGTCAGCAAAAAGACACCTGTTGCGAAAAGGGAAGTTATTTCCAAGGAAACTTCAGAGAAAGTTCGTTACGCATTAGAGAATGTTGTAGCGAAAGGTTCGGGTAAAGGGGCTTATATTGATGGATATCGTGTAGGTGGAAAAACTGGAACTGCTCAAAAGGTGAAAGATGGAAAATATTTAGATAATAACTATATTGTATCATTTATCGGTTTTGCTCCAGCTGACGATCCGCAAATTGTTGTTTATGTAGCAGTGGATAATCCAAAAGGAGTCACTCAATTTGGTGGAGTTGTAGCAGCACCTATTGTTGGGAATATTCTTCGTGACGCACTTCCTGTAATGGGAGTGGAACCGAGAAAAGAGCAAGTTGAGAAAGAATATAAATGGGGCGATACACCAACTGTGGAAGTTCCGAATTTAATTGGTATGAAAAAGAAAGATTTACAAACGCAACTTGTAGACTTGAAGCTTGATATAAGTGGTGATGGTGGGAAAGTAATTAAACAATCACCAGAAGCAGGAGCTAAAGTAAAAGAGGGTTCAAAAGTTAGAATTTACTTCGGGAATTAAAGGTAACTGATTGTGTTTTATGGTACAATTGGTGGAAGTGAGTTCTTTATAGAAAAATTGCTTTACTTGAGACGATAAGTGTCTCATTAATAAATAAATCTATTGATTAGACTATAGTAGCACTTACCTCCTATTTTTATATAACTAGGAGGTAACGTGTTACTTGCTAAAATAAGAGATAAATAAACAATGTAGAGAGGGTTTAGTGAAATGAAGTTGCATACACTTGTATCATGTTTGCATGATTTTCCAGTTGTTCCAACAGAAAATCCAGAAATAACATCTATTGAAGCGGATTCACGTAAAGTGAAAGAGGGAAGCTTATTTATATGTATGAAAGGATATACGGTTGATAGCCATGACTTTGCTAAGCAAGCAGCCGCACAAGGAGCGGCTGCTATTGTTGCGGAAAGACCAATTGATGTTGACGTTCCAGTTGTACTTGTGAAAAATACTTTTCGTTCGCTAGCGGTTTTAGCTGATTATTTTTATGGCCAACCAACACACAAGTTACATTTAATCGGTATTACAGGTACAAATGGAAAGACAACAACATCGCATATTATGGATGAAATTATGCGCGCACATGGTCATAAAACAGGGCTAATTGGAACGATTAATATGAAAATCGGTGATGAAACATTTGAGGTGAAAAATACAACACCAGATGCACTAACACTTCAACAGACATTTTCAAAAATGGTTGAACAAGGTGTGGATAGCACAGTAATGGAAGTTTCGTCTCATGCTTTAGATCTTGGCCGTGTACACGGGTGCGATTATGATGTTGCAGTATTTACGAATTTAACACAAGATCATTTAGACTATCATAAAACGATGGAAGAATATAAACATGCGAAAGGGTTGCTTTTCGCACAGCTTGGCAATAGTTATCATCATAATCGTGAAAAATACGCTATATTAAACAGTGATGATCCAGTAGCAGAAGAGTATATGAGAAGTACAGCAGCTACTGTTGTAACATACGGTATAGATGTTGCAAGCGACATTATGGCACGAGATATCGTAATGACGAGTGGCGGTACAACATTTACACTTGTAACACCGTACGAAACTGTAAATGTTACGATGAAATTAATTGGTAAGTTTAATGTATACAACGTGTTAGCTGCTACAGCAGCAGGTCTTGTTTCAGGAGTGAGCTTACAAACAATTATTGATGTAATTAAAGAGCTTGCTGGCGTTCCTGGACGTTTTGAAGTTGTAGATGGTGGACAAAATTACACAGTTATTGTTGACTATGCGCATACACCTGATAGCTTAGAGAACGTACTAAAAACAGCAAAACAGTTTGCAAAAGGCGATGTATATTGTATCGTTGGTTGCGGTGGTGATAGAGATAGAACGAAAAGACCAATAATGGCAAGTGTCGCAACCGAATATGCAACTCATGCAATTTATACATCAGATAATCCAAGAAGTGAAGATCCGAAGGCTATTTTAGATGATATGGTAAATGATGTGAATGGGAATAATTATGAAGTAATTGTCGATCGAAAAGAAGCGATACGTTCCGCTATCTCGAAAGTAAAAGCAGAAGATATTATTATTATTGCTGGTAAAGGGCATGAAACGTATCAAATTATTGGTAAAGAAGTTCATCATTTTGACGATCGTGAAGTTGCTAAAGAAGCAATCACGGAGCGTTTAAACAACGAAGTGTAACAGCATGAGAGGAGGACTACATGTGCTTGAACAAGGTTTATTAGTAACGGCTGGGGTAGCATTTTTAATTTCTGTTGCCCTTTCGCCATTATTTATTCCATTTTTAAGAAAGTTAAAGTTCGGACAGAGTATTCGTGACGAAGGACCGAAGTCACACCAAAAGAAATCAGGGACACCAACGATGGGTGGTATTGTCATATATGTATCTATGATGGTGACTACGCTTATTATGGCGATTAAATTTAACAATTTAGGTGCAGAAGTATCATTGTTATTATTAGTTACATTTGGGTACGGATTAATCGGATTTTTAGATGACTACATAAAAGTAGTAAAGAAAAGAAATCTTGGTTTAACATCAAAACAAAAATTGATTGGTCAGCTTGTAATTGCTATTGCGTTCTTTTTAATTGGAAAAGGGCAAGCATTTCACACGTATATCATGATTCCAGGAACTGATGTTAAATTTGAATTAGGCTGGGCGTATTTTGTTCTCGTATTATTTATGCTTATTGGTGGATCAAATGCGGTTAATTTAACAGATGGTTTAGATGGTTTATTATCAGGAACAGCTGCTATTGCATTCGGAGCATTTAGTATTATTGCTGTAGCTCAAGAACAATTTGGGGTAGCGATTTTCTGTATGGCAGTCGTAGGAGCTGTACTTGGCTTTTTAGTATTCAATGCGAATCCAGCGAAAGTATTTATGGGGGATACTGGTTCTCTAGCTTTAGGTGGTGCTATCGCAGCTGTAGCGATTTTGTTAAAACAAGAATTGTTACTCGTTATTATTGGCGGTGTATTCGTAGCGGAAACTTTATCTGTTATTATCCAAGTTATTTCGTTCAAAACAACAGGAAAGCGTGTCTTTAAAATGAGTCCATTACATCATCATTATGAATTATGTGGTTGGTCAGAGTGGCGCGTTGTTGTAACGTTTTGGTCTGTAGGATTTTTATTAGCTGTGCTAGGAATTTATATCGGGGTGTGGATGTAATTGAAAACTGTAACTGAATATCAAAATAAAAATATTCTTGTATTAGGTATTGCTAAAAGTGGTTATGCAGCAGCTACTTTATTAAAAAAGTTAGGGGCAAACGTCATTGTAAATGATGGGAAACCATTAGCGGGTAATGTGCTTGCAGCTGAGTTACAAGCGGAAGGAATGGATGTTGTGTGTGGTGGGCATCCATTAGAATTGCTGGAGAGAAACATTTCACTTGTCGTAAAGAATCCAGGAATTCCATATTCTAATCCACTCTTAGTGGCGGCGAAAGAAAAACAAATTCCAATTGTAACTGAGGTTGAATTAGCATATTCCATTTCAGCAGCACCGTTTGTTGGGATTACGGGATCTAACGGTAAAACAACAACGACAATGTTAACGTTTGAAATGTTAAAAGAAGGACAAAAGCACCCAGTTATTGCGGGGAATATAGGTACTGTAGCTTGTGAAGTTGCACAATTGGCGAAGGAAAATGAAGTTGTCGTTACGGAACTTTCATCGTTTCAATTGATGGGAGTGGAATCGTTCCAACCAAAAATTGCAGCCTTTTTAAATTTATTTGAAGCGCATTTAGATTATCACGGGACGAAGAAAGAGTATGGTTTGGCGAAAGCGAATATTTTCAAAAACCAAACTGAAGCAGATTATAGTATAATTAACGCAGATGATGCAGATGTCATGGCGTTATCGGCATATAGTAAAGGACAGAAAGTATTATTTTCGACGACGAAAGAAATTGAAGATGGTGCGTATATAAAAGATAACGCTCTTTATTTTAAAGGCGAAAAAGTAGTTAAAGTAAGTGATATTGTTTTACCTGGTAAGCACAATTTAGAAAATATTTTAGCAGCAATGAGTATTGCTAAATTACTAGGTGTTTCTAATGAAGCAATTACTGCTGTGTTAAAAAGTTTTACAGGTGTAAAACATCGCTTAGAATATGTAACAACGATTAATAATCGTAAATTTTATAATGATTCAAAAGCGACGAATATGCTAGCGACAGAAAAAGCATTATCTGCATTTACACAACCGATTGTATTATTGGCTGGTGGACTTGATCGTGGTAATGAATTTGATGATTTAATTCCATATTTTAAACATGTCAAAGCGATTGTGACATTTGGACAAACTGCACCAAAATTAGTAAGAGCGGCAGAAAAAGCAGGATTAGATGTAATTGAAAGTGTCGAAACTTTAGATGATGCAGTAGTGAAGGCTTATGCTCATTCTACCGATGGTGATGTTATTCTTCTTTCACCAGCATGTGCAAGCTGGGATCAATTTAAAACATTTGAAGAAAGAGGAGACATTTTTATACAAGCTGTGCATAAACTTATATAAAGTAAATCAAAACATCAGTAGGCTAACACCTACTGATGTTTTGTTACATAGGGCAAAAGGTTCTGCCCAAAGAGGTGGTGTTCATGGGTAATGAAGAAAACGCCTGATTTTATTCTCATCATCGTTACACTTGCGTTGTTAACAATCGGAATGATTATGGTTTATAGTGCGAGTGCGGTTTGGGCCTCTTATAAAATGGGGGATTCATTCTTTTTTGCAAAAAGACAATTGTTATTTGCAAGTCTTGGGGTAGTAGCTATGTTTTTTCTGATGAAAATTGATTATTGGGTATGGCGTACGTATTCAAAAGTAATTTTACTAGTTTGTTTCGTTCTTCTTATTCTCGTTCTTATTCCTGGAGTAGGTCTCGTTCGTGGAGGGGCGCGAAGTTGGATTGGAATCGGGGCATTTTCTATCCAACCGTCAGAGTTTATGAAATTCGCGATGATTATTTTCTTAGCAAAATTTTTAGCGGAACGACAAAAATTAATTACATCTTTTAAACGAGGTTTACTACCGGCTCTTAGTTTTGTATTTCTTGCTTTTGGGATAATTATGTTACAGCCAGATCTTGGTACGGGAACGGTAATGATTGGGACATGTATTATTATGATATTTATTTCGGGAGCAAGGGTCTTTCACTTTGCAATGTTTGGTTTGCTTGGTGCAGCGGGATTTGTAGGGTTAATTGCATCAGCGCCATATCGAATGAAACGCATCACATCATATTTAGATCCGTGGTCGGATCCGCTCGGAAGTGGATTTCAAATTATCCAATCGTTACTCGCAATTGGACCTGGTGGTTTATTTGGGCTTGGACTTGGACAAAGTAGACAAAAATTTCTCTATTTACCTGAACCACAAACAGACTTTATATTTGCAATCTTATCCGAGGAATTAGGTTTTATTGGTGGTTCATTTGTGTTATTATTATTTAGTCTATTATTATGGCGTGGGATTCGTATAGCATTAGGAGCGCCAGATTTATATGGTACGTTTTTAGCAGTAGGTATTGTGGCGATGATTGCGATTCAAGTAATGATTAATGTTGGTGTTGTAACAGGACTGATGCCTGTTACCGGTATTACTTTGCCATTTTTAAGTTATGGTGGATCAAGTTTGACCTTAATGTTAATGGCGGTAGGTGTATTATTGAATATAAGTCGCCATTCTCGCTATTAAACCCTGTTTAAAAGACAGGGTTTTTCGTGTGTGTGTGAAAATACAATATGTATATAGAAATAAATACGATTGAATAAGAACAGGGAAGTGGAGGAATCAGTAGTGCGAGTATTAGTAAGTGGTGGGGGTACTGGAGGACATATTTATCCAGCTCTTGCTTTAATTAGAGAAATAAAAAAACTAAATCCTGAAGCAAGATTTTTATACATTGGTACAGAGAATGGATTAGAGAGTACCATCGTACCGAAAGCGGGTATTCCGTTCCAATCTATTGTTATAAGTGGATTTAAACGAAAAATATCTCTTGATAATGTAAAAACAGTGATGCGTTTCCTAAAAGGTGTTCAAGATAGTAAACGATATATTCGTCGTTTTAACCCTGATATTGTGATTGGTACGGGTGGATACGTATGTGGGCCAGTTGTATATGCTGCGGCTAAATTAGGTATTCCGACTATTGTCCATGAACAAAATAGTGTACCTGGTGTAACGAATAAATTTTTAAGTCGTTATGTCGATAAAGTTGCAGTTTGTTTTGAAGCAGCTGCAGAACATTTTCCACAGTCAAAAGTGGTTATGACAGGTAATCCACGTGCATCAGAAGTAATGGACCAAAATGGAATGAAAGGAAAACGTTCGGTAGGACTATCCCTTTCTAAAAAATCCGTGCTTATTTTTGGTGGGAGCCGCGGGGCTAGACCGATTAACGATGCTTTTGTAGAAGCGATTGAACAATTTGGGAATAAAAGTTACGAAGTATTATATGTAACAGGCGAAGTACATTATGATAAAGTTATGGAAGCCGTGAAACAAAAAGGGAATCCGAATAATGTTATTATTAAACCTTTTATTCATAATATGCCAGAGGTACTGACGGGTGTAGATCTTGTTGTTTCAAGGGCAGGGGCTACAACGCTTGCAGAATTAACAGCGTTAGGAAAGCCGAGTGTATTAATTCCAAGTCCGTACGTAACAAATAACCATCAAGAAAAAAATGCACGATCAGTTGTTGATAAAGGAGCAGCTAAAATGCTACTTGAAAAAGATTTAACATCTGAAACGCTTATTCGTGACATTGATGAGATTTTATTGGATACACAAACATTACAAAATATGAAACTGGCTACTAAGCAACTTGGTATTCCAGATGCAGCAAATAAGCTATATGAAGTAATGAACAAGCTTATTAAAAAATAACATTAGGTGAACGCCCTGCATATTACTGTAATAAGGAGACTTGATATGGGGGAGATTGTCTATGGAACAATTAGTAAAAGAGCTTTTAGAAGCAAATGTTGGTCGCGTGTTAGTTAATGAACCGTTAGCGCGTTACACGACTATGAAAATAGGCGGACCAGCTGATATTTTAATTGTACCAAAGCATGTTGCTGGTATTGAGAAGACTCTAGAGTTAGTAAAGAAGTACAAGACAGGGTGGACTGCAATTGGTCGTGGTTCAAATCTTCTCGTATCTGATCAAGGTATAGAAGGTGTGGTTATTCGTTTAGGAGAAGGATTAGACCATTTAGAAGTCGAAAAACATAGAGTAAGAGTCGGTGCTGGATATCCCCTTATTAAATTGTCAACTTTACTTAGTCGACAGGGATTAGCGGGCCTGGAATTTGCAAGTGGTATTCCAGGAAGTGTTGGCGGTGCAGTGTATATGAATGCAGGCGCTCATAAGTCCGATATATCGAGTGTATTAACGAAAGCTCGTATTTTGTTTGACAATGGAACAATTAATTGGTTGACGAATACCGAAATGGGCTTTTCTTATCGCACATCTGTATTGCAAATGAAACGCCCTGGTATTGTTTTGGAAGCTGAATTCCAATTGGAGGTAGGCGAACGCGAGGGAATTGTAAGAAGCATGCAAAAGAATAAAGAGTATCGCCGTGAAACGCAGCCTTGGAATCACCCTTGTGCAGGAAGTATATTTCGAAATCCAGTCCCCTATTTTGCAGGAGATTTAATAGAAAAATCAGGGCTTCGTGGTTATACAATAGGTGGAGCTCAAATTTCTGAAATGCATGGGAATTTTATTGTTAATACTGGTGTGGCCTCAGCGCAAGATGTATTAGACTTAATCGCATTGGTAAAGCGTACAATTAAAGATAAATTTGGTGTTGATATGCATACAGAAGTAGAAATAATTGGAAGATAACGGTTGTTCGTTCCGCTCATTATCATTTATGTTATAATAAGAAGATAAGAACGGCATGAGGAACATGCCGTTCTTTATGTTACATAGGGGGATCGTACATGAAAAATAGTAAAGTGATTAAACTACAAGATCGTGTACCAAAATTAAAGAATCAAAATAAAAAAAATAAGAAACCTGTTAATCATCGGTTAATTTTATACATATCGATTTTATTTTTATTAGTACTCTTTTTAATTTATTTTCGGTCTCCGCTTAGTAATATAAAAAAGATAAGTGTCTTTGGAAATCATTATATGACAGATGAACAAGTTATGAAGGAATCAGGTGTGACATATGATACGAGTTATTTCCGAGTAACAGCTCATAAAGCAGAAGAAAACTTAACGAAACGAAAAGAAATTAAAGAGGTAAATGTAAAAAAACGTTTCCCAAACAAAATTGATGTTCATATCGAAGAATATTTAACAATTGGCTATATAAACAAAGATGGGAAATTACAACCGTTATTAGAAAATGGGAAAACACTCGATGTACTTCCGAACGGAAAGCTTCCAGTTGCAGCACCAATTTTTGAACCATTTAAAGAGGAAAAAATGAAGGAATTAATTGCAGAACTAGAAAAATTAACGCCAACTATTTTAAGGTCTATTTCTGAAATTCGTTATACACCAACGAACGCAAATGAAGATCATCTTACTTTATATATGAATGAAGGATATGAAGTGAGCACCACTATTCAAAATTTCGCAAAGCGAATGGAAGCTTATCCACTTATTTTAAAAACAATTGAACCTGGTAAGAAGGTTTTAATTGACTTAGAAGTGGGTGCATATACGAAGGAACTAGGTGCTGAAGAAAAGAAAGAATAGAATGATAGTTTTTACTGCGTTATTACGTATGAAATGAAACAAACGTTCTTTTATATGGATGCTAATTTGCAAGAATGCTTAATTTGATGAAAAAAATGTAAATTTTCTTAGATTCATACTAGGATTGGTACAAGTTTCACTTTTCTACAAGTACATCTTAGTGTAGACTTATACTTGGCGGTAATCTTTACACTTGAAATATAATTATTTCAAGATAGAGCAGTTATTCACAGGTTACTGCGATATTCTTAAATGAATGTTAAATAAAAATAAGAAAAATATAGGGTTAAAAAAGGGAAACGTACAAAGACGTTGAATATTTTTCTTATAAATAGTAAAGTTGCGATTGTTGTTCCATATATTGAGTTGTATGGTATAAATAAAGAAGGAGGTGCCAAAGAATGAACAGCAATGAAATATATGTTAGTCTTGACATCGGTACATCCAATGTTAAAGTCATCATTGGTGAAATGGTTAATGATAGCTTAAACATTATTGGTGTTGGAAACGTAAAATCAAATGGTTTGAAAAAGGGATCGATAGTTGATATAGATGAAACTGTTCGATCAATTAAAAAAGCAATTGAACAAGCCGAGCGCATGGTGGGTATCCACATTGAGCAAGTTGTAGTAGGTGTCAATGCAAACCAGGTACAGTTGCTCCCGTGTCACGGAGTAGTCGCTGTTTCAAATGAAGATCGTGAAATCGGGAATGAAGATGTCTTACGCGTTCTAGATGCAGCGCAAGTTGTGTCAATTGCTCCTGAACGTGAATTTATTGATGTGGTACCTCGACAGTTCATTGTAGACGGTCTTGACGAGATTAACGATCCACGCGGGATGATCGGTGTAAGATTAGAAATGGAAGGTACACTTATTACAGGCTCGAGAACTTTACTACATAACCTACTTCGTTGTGTAGAAAAAGCAGGTCTTGAAATTGTTGATATTTGTCTGCAACCTTTAGCGGCAGCGACAGTTGCGTTATCTTCGGATGAAAGAAATAGAGGGGTAGCCCTTGTTGATATGGGTGGAGGATCTACAACCTTATCTATTTTTAAAGATGGAGAGTTGCAAGCAACGAGCGTATTGCCATTAGGTGGAGATCATATAACGAAGGATATAGCGATTGGGCTGAAAACTTCAACAGAAAATGCAGATCAAATTAAGCTGAAATATGGACATGCTTTTTATGATACAGCATCTGAAGAAGAGATGTTTACGGTTCCTATTATGGGAAGCGATCAAACAGAACAATATTCTCAGTTGGAATTATCGGATATAATAGAGGCTCGTGTAGAGGAAATTTTAATGTTTGTTCAAGATGAAGTGCATAAGTTAGGAGTAAAGCAAGCTGCTTCTGGATATGTACTAACTGGTGGGATAGCTTCTATGTCAGGTGTTCTTGATCTTGCATACGATATTTTACATGAAAATGTTCGTATAGCAACTCCTGATTATATTGGTGTTCGTGAGCCTCAATATACAAGTGGAGTTGGATTAATTAAACATTCTTATCAAAAAGCTAAATTACGTGGGAAAAATGTGCAGGAAAAGCAAGAACATTTTGAACCAGTACCAGCACCAATGCCGGTACAACAGCAACCTGCGAAACAAAAAACTCGTAATCAAAACAATACTAATCAAAATGATGACCGCATGATGTCAAAAGTAAAACGTGCATTCCGTTATTTATGGGATTAAAATTGGACACGAAAAATGAGGTTCTAGGGGGATTTCGACATGTTAGAGTTTGATACTACTCAAGATCAATTAGCGAATATAAAAGTTATCGGTGTCGGCGGTGGCGGAAACAATGCTGTAAACCGTATGATTGAACACGGTGTACAAGGTGTAGACTTTATCGCTGTGAATACTGATGCACAAGCATTAAATCTATCAAAAGCTGAAACGAAAATGCAAATTGGTGGAAAATTAACGCGTGGACTTGGTGCAGGCGCAAACCCTGAAGTAGGGAAAAAAGCTGCAGAAGAAAGTAAAGAACAGATTCAAGAAGCGCTTCGTGGCGCAGATATGGTCTTCGTAACTGCTGGTATGGGCGGCGGAACTGGAACTGGTGCAGCTCCAGTTGTTGCTCAAGTTGCAAAAGAACTAGGCGCGTTAACAGTTGGTGTTGTAACACGTCCATTTACATTTGAAGGGCGTAAGCGTGCAACTCAAGCTGCATCTGGTATTGCGTCATTTAAAGAAAATGTAGATACACTTATCGTAATTCCAAATGATCGCTTATTAGAGATTGTTGATAAAAATACGCCAATGTTAGAAGCGTTCCGTGAAGCAGATAACGTATTACGTCAAGGTGTTCAAGGTATTTCTGATTTAATTGCTACACCAGGTCTAATTAACTTAGACTTTGCAGACGTAAAAACAATTATGTCTAATAGAGGTTCTGCTTTAATGGGTATCGGTTCTGGTAATGGTGAAAATCGTGCTGCTGAAGCTGCGAAAAAAGCGATTTCTAGTCCATTACTAGAAACATCTATTGATGGAGCTCAAGGTGTTATTATGAACATTACGGGCGGCGCAAACTTAAGTTTATATGAAGTACAAGAAGCAGCGGACATTGTAGCTTCAGCTTCGGATCCAGAAGTAAATATGATCTTCGGTTCTGTTATTAATGAAGGATTAAAAGATGATATCGTTGTCACTGTAATTGCAACTGGTTTTGATGATAGTGCTTCGACACAACCACCAAAACCAATTATCCGTCCGACTGCGAATCACACGCAACAGCAACAACAACCAGTAGCTCAACCTTCAAAACAACGTGAAGTTAAGCGTGAAATGAAACGTGAAGAGCCGGTTGTGCATGATCGTCATACTGATTCAGATGACATCGATATTCCAGCATTCTTACGTAACCGTCGTAGACGATAAAAGAAAAGGAGCTTTCATGCTCCTTTTTTTTGTTGTCTAAATGGAAAAGATCTGCTAAGCAGATCTTTTTTTATTATTTTGCATATGGAGAGCCCAGTCCTATTTTTAAACCATAAGCTGTGATAAATAAATTGAAACTTTAATTAGTCGGGGGTGTTCATCCAAAAATGATTGTTAGCCCGACGCCCACTTAACTTCTGTACTTTTTTATAGCTGAATTTTGAGGCAGGGTCTTACTGCCCGCAAATAGCAAGATAAACTTTGTATATATATAATTCAATTATTATGTATACAAGTAAAAAATTTATATTATTCTATGAAAAATACACTTTTATTTTTTACCGACAGATTATGTCTAGAAATCACAAAATAACAAAAAAATCCCTCCACCAATTGACACACTTTCCTATTGGATATGCATTATACTAGTCTCAACTTAAAAAAAGAGGTGAATTGTTTGGTTGTTTACGCCGACATCGTTTGGTTGTTAAACGCCTGCATTGATTTTCTTTTACTTTTATTAACAGCCACCGTGTTAAAAAAGAGAATCAAAAGATGGAGGCTTGTGTTAGGGGCATTTATAGGTTCAACTATTGTTATTTTCGCCTTTACGCCTTTTGCTTCTATGATGACACATCCAATTATGAAACTATTGTACTCGTTACTTATTGTGTATACAGCATTTGGGTTTTCGACATTTAGAAATTATACACAAACTGTTTTTACTTTCTATTTTGTAACCTTTATGGTTGGTGGAGGATTAATTGGAACGCATTACTTTTTGCAAACGAACGAAATGGTAAATGGATTAGTTCAATCTAAATCAGTTTCTTACGGTGATCCAATTAGTTGGGTATTTGTTATTTTTGGTTTTCCAGTAATTTATTATTTTTCTAAAAAGCGTATAGAAAGCGTAGAGGTCACAAAGATACACTATGATCAAATCGTGAAAGTGGAAATTCAATTAGCTGGAGAGGAACTAGAATTAGCAGGTCTAATTGATAGTGGGAACCAACTTTATGACCCGTTAACGAAAACACCCGTTATGATTATGCATATTTCATCATTAGAACATTGTTTGCCAGCTTGGTTAACAGAACAAATTTATTCCAAAACAGAAATTCCTCAAATACCAGAAAATGATTCTGGATGGGCGACGAAACTACGTTTAATTCCTTTCCGAGCAGTAGGAGTAGAGAATCAATTTTTATGGGCAATTAAGCCAGATTGTGTGCGAGTTTATCATGAAGGTAGTTCGGTTGTTGTAAACAAAGTACTGATTGGATTAAATACACAACAATTATCTACTAATGGAGAGTATCAATGCATTGTACATCCGAAAATGTTGATTTCGCAAAAGATGGTAATTGCTTAATTATGAGAGGCGGGATAATATGGTGAAATTTAAATTTTATTTGGTATACCTTTGGTATAAAGTATTGCTGAAATTAGGAATTAAGACCGATGAAATTTATTATATTGGTGGAAGTGAAGCGTTGCCACCGCCGTTAACGAAAGAAGAAGAGGCAGTTCTTTTGAATAAATTGCCAAATGGAGATCAAGCTGCGAGGTCGATGCTTATTGAACGTAATCTAAGGCTTGTTGTATATATAGCAAGAAAATTTGAAAATACAGGGATCAATATTGAGGATTTGATTAGTATAGGAACAATTGGTCTTATTAAGGCAGTGAATACATTTAATCCAGAAAAGAAAATTAAATTAGCAACATATGCATCTCGTTGTATAGAAAATGAAATTTTAATGCATTTGCGTCGAAATAATAAAAATCGTTCGGAAGTTTCTTTTGATGAACCGCTTAACATTGATTGGGACGGAAATGAACTGTTACTATCAGATGTTTTAGGTACAGATGATGACATTATTACAAAAGATTTAGAAGCTACTGTAGATCGTCATCTTTTAATGAAAGCATTGCATCAATTAAATGACCGTGAAAAACAAATTATGGAGCTTCGGTTTGGACTCGCTGGTGGCGAAGAGAAGACACAAAAAGATGTGGCTGATATGCTTGGAATTTCACAGTCTTATATTTCTCGTTTGGAAAAAAGAATTATAAAAAGATTACGAAAAGAATTTAATAAAATGGTGTGAAGAATAAGACCAGTCGGTATCTAGACTGGTCTTATTCTTTTTTTGTGCATGAGGAAATATGATATTTGTGAAAAATGATGGAAAAACCGTATGCATAAAATCCCCTTCAAAGGAAATACTTTACACTGTACAGCAACTCCCGATAGGAGGGAACACTTTGACGAGAAACAAAGTAGAAATTTGCGGTGTTGATACAGCTAAACTTCCAGTACTAAAAAATGAAGAGATGCGTAAATTATTTCGTGAAATGCAAAGTGGAGAGATAAGCGCCAGAGAGAAATTAGTGAATGGAAACTTACGTCTTGTACTGAGCGTCATCCAAAGATTTAATAACAGAGGAGAATATGTTGATGATTTATTTCAAGTTGGTTGCATTGGACTTATGAAATCCATTGATAACTTTGATTTAGGCCAAAATGTAAAGTTTTCAACGTATGCTGTGCCGATGATTATTGGAGAAATACGCAGATATTTGCGTGATAACAATCCAATTCGTGTATCTCGCTCATTACGAGATATTGCGTATAAAGCGTTGCAAGTAAGAGAAAAATTGATTGCTGAAAATTCAAAAGAACCAACAGCAATGGATATTGCGAAAGTTCTTGAAGTGACACATGAAGAGATTGTTTTTGCACTAGATGCGATTCAAGATCCGGTTTCATTATTTGAACCGATTTATAACGATGGAGGAGATCCTATCTTTGTTATGGATCAATTAAAGGATGAAAAACAAAAGGACGAGCAGTGGGTTGAAGAACTGGCGTTGAAAGAAGGAATGAAGCGTTTAAATGATCGTGAAAAAATGATTATTCGAAAACGTTTCTTTCAAGGAAAGACACAGATGGAAGTTGCCGAAGAAATTGGGATTTCTCAAGCGCAAGTATCACGTTTGGAGAAGTCTGCTATTAAGCAAATGAATAAGACGATTCAAGGATAAGGTCCTCACCAGTTATGGTGAGGTCTTTTTTATATATAATATTTTGCGCTCATAGTAGATTGGGTAGGTTCATATAATGAAAATAAAATGGATGTTCTATTAGTAGCGGTTATATACTGTTTATCCGCTTCGAAATTAGGCTGAAGTAAAAAGTTAGATGGAAGCGGGACTGCCCGTAAAAGTCCGATTGGCATGGGTTAATAATCAGTAGGGATGGGGATAATCTCACTGATTAAGGTTCCACTTTATTTGAGAGCGTACTTACGATTCATGATATAAGGGAGAGGATGAATATGATACGGATTTCGGAGTTTCAAATGAAGGATGTTGTAAATGTTTCAGATGGAAAGAGGCTTGGGAATATTGGAGATATTGATATTGATATAGACACAGGAAAGATTAGGGCGGTTATTATTTCTAAGCAGGCACGAATGCTTGGACTCTTTGGGAAGGAAGTAGAATTTGTGATTCCTTGGGAGCAAATTATGAAAATTGGAGAAGATGTCATACTTGTAAAAGTAGATCATGTTAATTCTGTAACAGAATCAATACAAACACCGACAATTTCATAAAGAATATTACAAATTCCTCTTTTTTTTCTGTTGTCATTATGAAAAAATAAAAGTATGGTAAAATAGACAGGAAGTACCATACTTTTTTCTGTTATTTTAATTAAAAGGAGTCGCTTTATGAGAGAACCATTTAAATATGCGGACGGTATACTGTATTTACAAGCGTGGAAAGAACTTGGAAACATTACTGTTGGATTTACGACAAAAGATGGTGGAGTAAGTACAGGCTCCTTTCATGCGATGAATTTAGGATTACATGTGAATGATATCGTGGAGAATGTTCATGAAAACAGACGCATTTTAGCTAATAAGTTACAAAAACCATTAGAAAAATGGATTTGCTCTGAACAAGTTCATGACCATCATGTTGAGAAAGTAGGACTGCAAGAAAAAGGGAAAGGCGTTTATTCATATGAAGACGGTATTCCAAAAACGGATGGCATTTATACGACTAACAAAGATGTTCTCTTAACATCTTGTTACGCTGATTGTGTTCCGCTCTATTTTTATGCACCATCACATGATATGATAGGACTTGCGCATGCTGGGTGGAAAGGGACTGTAACAGAGATTGCGAAAGAAATGATTCAAAAGTGGAATGCAGAAGGTGTTTCAAGTGATGAAATTCATGTCGCAATTGGTCCTGCAATCGGATCATGTTGTTATGTTGTTGATAATCGTGTATTAACAGCAGCACAGCAAGTAGTAAACGGATCTGTTCCTCATAAAGTAATTTCTGATGGTCAGTATGCAATTAATTTAAAAGAAGTTAATCGTATATTATGTGTACAAGCAGGCATAAAAGAAGAACATATTGTAATGTCATCTCTTTGTACAAGCTGTGAAGAACAATTATTTTTCTCTCATCGTCGTGATCAAGGTAAGACGGGGAGAATGTTGAGTTTCATAGGTTTTAAGGAGGAGTGAAGTAAGTGACAGTGCAAGGGAATTTAGCAGATGTAAACGAAGTAATTAAAGAATCTTGTGTACGAGCTGGACGTTCGATGAAAGATATTAAGCTCGTTGCAGTTACAAAAACTGTAGGGATTGAAAAAACAAGCGAAGTAATTGAAACAGGAATTATTGATTTAGGTGAAAATAGAAATGAAGGTTTCTTACAAAAATACGAGCATTTCGGTTCAAAAGTGAATTGGCATTTTATTGGATCATTGCAAACGAGAAAAGTAAAAGAAATCATTAATGAGATTGATTATTTACATTCATTAGATCGTCTTTCGCTTGCAAAAGAAATTCAAAAACGTGCTGATAAGAAAGTTAAATGCTTTATTCAAGTGAAAACATCATCTGAAGAATCAAAGCAAGGATTGGCGATAGAAGAAACAATTTCTTTTATTCAAAGTTTGCAAGAATTGGATAAGATTGAAGTGGTAGGATTAATGACAATGGCTCCGTTTACAGGAGAAGAGGAAGAGATTCGTCGCTGCTTTAAGGAATTGCGCATGCTACAAACAGAGGTGCAGGAGCTAGAATTATTACATGCACCATGTAAAGAATTATCAATGGGAATGTCAAATGATTACACGATTGCAATTGAGGAAGGCGCTACATATATTCGTTTGGGAACGGTTTTAGTAGGAAAAGCGTAGGAGGAAGGAGAAAGTTATTATGAGTTGGTCAAAAGTAAAATACTTCTTTTTTGACACACCGGAAGAAAAAGAAGCAGCTCAATATAGTTATGAAAAGGAGCAAACAGACATGAAAAAGCAACAAGATCCCCCAGAACAACAAGATGTTCCGTTTGCGAAAGTGCAACCGAAGCAAAATGTAGTGAGTATTGAAACAGCGAAGCAATCTTCAAAAGTTGTTTTACTAGAACCACGTACATATTCGGAAGCGCAAGGCATTTCGGATCACTTAAAAGGTAGACGAGCTGTTGTAATTAATTTGCAAAGAATGTCTACAGATCAAGCTGTACGTATCGTTGACTTTTTAAGTGGTACTGTATACGCTATAGGCGGGGATATTCAAAAAATAGGCCCGAAAACATTTATGTGTACACCTGAAAATGTTGATATCGTTGGTGCGATTTCAGAGTTATTCGGTGAAGAAGAAGAGACAAATATAAAGAGGTGGTAATACGCCATGACAACAGTTTTAACAGTGTTACTTACTGCTATCGAGATTTACTCGTGGGCACTAATTATTTACATTCTCCTATCATGGTTTCCTGGCGCAAAGGAATCAGCTTTTGGAGATTTTCTTGCGCGTATTTGCGAACCGTATTTAGAGCCGTTTAGGAGGTTTATTCCACCATTTGGTATGATTGATATTTCTCCACTTGTTGCTATTGTTGCCTTGAAACTTGCTAGAGGTGGTTTAGTGAGTTTATTCAACTATTTTTTATAGTGTGAGGTTAAATACATGAGCATCTATGAGCATTTTAGACCTGATGAAGAGGTCTTTGTGGATAAAGTATTAGAGTGGAAACAGGCTGCTGAGTACCATCAAGTCAAGTTAACAGATTTTCTTGATCCAAGACAGCAACAAATTGTTTCTATGGTAATAGGGCAAGGAGATGTAGCTGTACGGTTTGATGGTGCGATGCCTGAAGCCGAACGGAAAAGAGCACTAATTTATCCAGATTATCTAGAATTAAATGAAGAGGAATTTCAAGTAGAAGTATTAGAAATTGACTATCCTTCCAAGTTTTTTACGCTAGAACATAGGCAAATATTAGGTGCATTCATGTCGCTTGGTTTAACAAGGGAAAAATGTGGTGATATTTTGCTTCAAGAAGACCGTGCCCAAATTGCAGTTGCCAAAGAAGTTGTATCGTATATTGAAATGAACTTACAATCAATAGGGAAAATGAAAGTCACACTCTCTCCTATACAAGTAGAGAAAATTTTGCGTGTAGGTGAAAAATGGGGAGAAAAATCTGGGACTGTTTCGTCACTTCGTCTAGATGTTTTATTAGCTGAAATGCTACATATATCTAGGCAGAAGGTACAGCCTCTTATAAAAGGTGGCTTAGTAAAAGTCAATTGGAAAACAGTAGAGCAAACTTCGTATGAATGTTTTCCAGGGGATGTTTTCTCGGTTAGAGGGTATGGACGAAGTAAATTATTTTCTGTAGAAGGTAAAACGAAGCGCGACAAATGGAGAGTTTTGTATGGTATACTAAAATGATTGGTTTTTTAGAAGGAAATTCTCTTATTTTGTCGAAGAAAAGATATAATTGAAAGAGGAAATTTAGATAACTACTTGGAGGTGGCGTTGTGCCGTTAACACCATTAGATATTCATAACAAAGAATTTGG
Organism: Bacillus sp. AR13-1; assembly: GCF_008042285.1. Classification (NCBI taxonomy): domain Bacteria; kingdom Bacillati; phylum Bacillota; class Bacilli; order Caryophanales; family Bacillaceae; genus Bacillus; species Bacillus sp. AR13-1. Next base: position 118,212 of record NZ_QNUA01000010.1, on the reverse strand, counting down.
TCGCGGGTTTCGTGGCTACGATGAAGATCAAGTAAATGAGTTTCTTGATCAAATCATCAAAGATTATGAATTAGTCATTCGTGAGAAAAAAGCTTTAGAAGAAAAGGTTGCACAATTAGAAGGAAAGTTAGATCATTTTTCTAATATTGAAGATACGCTGAACAAATCTATCATTGTCGCACAAGAAGCTGCTGAAGAAGTGAAGCGTAATGCACAAAAAGAAGCAAAATTAATTGTACGTGAAGCAGAAAAAAATGCAGATCGTATCATTAATGAAGCGTTAGTGAAATCAAGAAAAGTTGCTTTTGATATTGAAGAGTTGAAGAAACAAGCGAAAGTATTCCGAACTCGTTTCCGTATGTTATTAGAAACACAACTTGAAATGTTAAACAACGATGATTGGGATAAACTAATTGAATTAGAAGACGAAGTGGACGAACTGTTGAAAAAAGAAGAAACAGTGTAAGCTTGACGTTTTTCTCATTATTACATATAATTTTAAACAGCATATTTATTAAGAAAAACGAAGATAGGGATAAGTACCTTTTTCATACCTTATATAGCGAACTGAGGATGGTGTAAGCTCAGGATAAGGAGATAATGGGAATATCACCCTGGAGTTCCGCGCTGAACAAATTTAGTAAGCGTAGGCGTATATTCGCGTTAAGAATATAAAGAGGACCTTATGCATTTGTATATGGTCTACTAGGGTGGTACCGCGGGAGACTTTCTCGTCCCTTTTTGGGGATGAGAGGTCTCTTTTTTATTCCCTTTTTTAAGGTCTGTCGTTTATATATTTAAGGAGGAATTGAGCATGGAGTACAAAAATACATTACTAATGCCAAAAACAGAATTCCCGATGCGTGGGAATTTACCGAAACGTGAGCCTGCAATGCAAGAAAAATGGGCTGAAATGAATATTTATGAAAAGGTACAAGAACATACGAAAGGCCGTCCTTTATTTGTACTACATGATGGACCTCCATATGCAAATGGTGACATCCATATGGGACACGCACTAAATAAAGTGTTAAAAGACTTTATTGTTCGTTTTAAATCAATGACTGGATACTGTGCACCATATGTACCAGGTTGGGATACACACGGTTTACCAATTGAGCAAGCTTTAACAAATAAAGGTGTAAAGCGTAAAGAAATGACAGTTGCTGAGTTCCGTAAGTTATGTGCAGAGTATGCATATGAGCAAGTGGAACGTCAACGTGAACAATTTAAGCGTTTAGGTGTACGTGCAGATTGGGATAATCCATATATTACTTTAGAGCCAGCTTATGAAGCACAACAAATTAAAGTGTTTGGTGACATGGCGAAAAAAGGTTATATCTATAAAGGACAAAAACCAGTTTACTGGTCTCCAACAAGTGAATCAGCTTTAGCAGAAGCTGAAATTGAATATCAAGATAAAAAATCAGCATCTATTTACGTAGCATTCCCTGTAAAAGATGGAAAGAACGTATTAGAAGGTGATGAGAAATACATTATTTGGACAACAACGCCTTGGACGTTACCTGCAAACTTAGGTATTTCTGTTCACCCAGAACTTGAATATGCTATTGTGAAAGTAAATGATGAGAAATATATCATCGCTTCTGAACTATTTGAGACAGTTGCAAAAACGTTAGAGTGGGAAAATGCTGAAGTTGTGAAAACGGTAAAAGGTAGCGAACTTGAGTATACAGTTGCAAAACATCCATTCTACGATCGTGACTCATTAGTTATGCTAGGAGAGCACGTAACAACAGATGCAGGTACAGGTTGTGTTCATACAGCACCAGGACACGGGGAAGATGACTTCGTTGTTGGTAAAAAGTATGGCTTAGAAGTACTTTGCCCAGTTGATGATAAAGGTGTATTAACAAATGAAGCACCTGGATTTGAAGGCTTATTCTATGATAAAGCTAACAAGCCAATTACGGAAAAATTAGAAGAAGTAGGCGCGTTACTGAAACTAACATTCATTACGCATTCATACCCACATGATTGGAGAACGAAAAAACCAATTATTTTCCGTGCGACAGCGCAGTGGTTTGCATCTATTGAAGCGTTCCGTAAAGAATTATTAGAAGCTGTTGCGGAAACAAAATGGGTACCAGCATGGGGAGAAACTCGTCTTCATAATATGGTTCGTGACCGTGGTGACTGGTGTATTTCTCGTCAGCGCGCATGGGGTGTGCCAATTCCTGTATTCTATGCAGAAAATGGTGATCCAATTATTACAGATGAAACAATTAATCATGTAGCAGATTTATTCCGTGAGCACGGTTCTAACGTATGGTTCGAGCGTGAAGCGAAAGATTTATTACCAGAAGGATTTACACATACAGGTAGCCCAAATGGTGAATTCCGTAAAGAAACAGACATCATGGATGTATGGTTCGATTCAGGTTCTTCTCACCAAGCGGTATTAGAAGAGCGCGAAGACTTACAACGTCCAGCTGATTTATATTTAGAAGGATCTGACCAGTATCGTGGTTGGTTTAACTCTTCATTATCAACAGCAGTTGCTGTAACTGGTAAAGCTCCATATAAAGGCGTACTAAGCCATGGTTTCGTACTAGATGGTGAAGGACGTAAAATGAGTAAGTCGATTGGAAACATCGTCGTACCGAAGAAAATTATGGATCAATTAGGCGGAGACATTTTACGCTTATGGGTATCTTCTGTTGACTATCAATCTGATGTACGTATTTCAGATGATATTTTAAAACAAGTAGCAGAAGTGTATCGTAAAATCCGTAACACATTCCGTTTCTTATTAGGAAACTTAGATGATTTTAATCCAAGTGAAAATACAGTAGCGGTAGCTGAACTTCGTGAAGTAGATCGTTACATGTTAGTGAAGTTAAATGACTTAATTACAAAAGTAAAAGATGCATATGAAACATATGACTTTGCTGCTGTATATCATGCAATTCACAACTTCTGTACAATTGATCTAAGTTCATTCTACTTAGACTTTGCAAAAGACATTTTATACATTGAAGGTGCAGATCACGCGGATCGTCGTGCAATTCAAACTGTATTATATGATGTTCTTGTTGCATTAACGAAACTTGTAACGCCAATCTTACCTCATACAGCTGATGAAGTATGGCCATATGTTCCTGGTGCAGAAGAAGAAAGCGTACAGTTAACTAATATGCCGGAAGCTACAGAAGTAGAGGGTTCAGAAGCGTTAAGAGCAAAATGGGATGCATTTATGACATTACGTGATGACGTTTTAAAAGCGTTAGAAGTAGCTCGTAATGAGAAAGTAATTGGTAAGTCATTAAATGCGAGCATTACGCTATATCCGACTGCAGAAATGAAGGCTATGTTAGAGTCTATTAGCGAAGACTTAAAGCAATTATTCATCGTCTCTGAGTATAAACTTGGTGGTACAATTGAAGAAGCGCCAACAGAAGCACCAAAGTATGAGTATACAGCTGTAGTTGTAGCACAGGCGACAGGTGAGACGTGTGAACGTTGTTGGGTTGTTTCAGAAACAATTGGTAAAGATGCAGAACATGAAACATTATGTGAGCGTTGTGCAACGGTTGTTAAAGAAAATTATGTAAAATAATGAAAAAAAGCTGACTGCTCATAATAGCAGTCAGTTTTTTGTTGATGATATATCGAAATAACTTTCACTCTCTTTCCTACGAAGGAAAAATGTGTGTGAGGTAAGCGTGGAAATTTCGGACACACTAATTGTACATTGCAGCTGGGAGGAATGTACACGTGAATGAAATTTATATGGAAATAAAAGAAGAATTGCAATTGATGAGAAAAGAGTTGCAAGATAGATTGGCGAAAGAAGTAATGCACACATACTATATGGAATTTGGGCAAGAACTTGGATACGAAATAAAGGAAGAGACAAAGAAAAAATTGCTATTACATGATATAAAAGAGGATTTAAAAGATGTAGAACGTGCATTGTTTAAAATGGAAATAGATATGTACGGTATTTGTGAAGAAACTGGAAGAGCGATTTCTACAAAACAAATGAAAACAATGCCGACTGCTCGTACTATTCATGAATTTTTCTATGAAAAGGTAAATGTATGAAATACGCACAACGATATTATGTTACCTTTTTTTAATTTATTTTATTCTTCTACAAAGGTTCATTGTGAAAAGGTAGCAGCTATGCTAAAATTTTGAGGTACACTGTCTTTGTGGGGGAAATGAAAATGATATATTATGTAATAGCGTTATTTGTCATTGCCATCGATCAAATATCGAAGTGGCTAATTGTAAAGAACATGGAATTGGGTACGAGCATTCCGATTATCGATAATGTATTATACATAACATCTCATCGAAATAGAGGAGCTGCCTGGGGTATTTTAGAAAATAAAATGTGGTTTTTCTACATTATTACAGTCATTTTCGTAGCATTTATCGTATTTTATATGAAAAAATATGCGAAAACGGACAAGCTTCTAGGTATTTCATTAGGTCTAATTTTAGGCGGAGCAATTGGCAATTTTATTGATCGTGTATTTAGACAAGAAGTAGTGGATTTCATTCACGTGTATATTTTCTCGTACAACTATCCGGTATTCAATATAGCTGACTCAGCATTATGTATTGGAGTTGTATTAATTATTATTCAAACAGTATTAGAAGGAAAGAAAGCGAAGGAGTAATTGAATGAGTGAAGTAGTACAAGTAACAGTTGCAGAAGAACAAAAAAGCGAGCGAATTGATAAATTCGTTGCAGAAATAAACAGTGAATGGTCACGTTCACAAGTGCAGCAATGGATTAAAGATGCTGTTGTGACAGTAAATGGGAAATCAGTTAAAGGGAATTATAAAGTAAAAGGAAATGATGAAATTACAGTAACAATTCCCGAGCCAGAAGAGTTAGATATTCAACCGGAAGATATGAATTTAGAAGTTTATTATGAAGATGCCGATGTACTAGTTGTAAATAAGCCGCGTGGCATGGTAGTACATCCAGCACCAGGGCATACGAAGGGTACGCTTGTAAACGGACTTATGCATCATTGTACAGACCTATCAGGTATTAACGGTGTAATGCGTCCTGGTATAGTACACCGTATTGATAAGGATACATCTGGATTATTAATGGTTGCTAAAAATGATATGGCGCATGAATCACTTGTAAATCAACTTGTAGCAAAAACGGTAACAAGACGTTATAAAGCGATTGTACATGGTGTAATTCCACATGATAAAGGAATAATTGACGCTCCAATTGGTCGTGATAAAAAAGAACGTCAAAGTATGACTGTTGATGAAAATGGTAAGAATGCAGTTACACATTTCCAAGTGTTAGAGCGATTTAAGGATTTCACACTTGTAGAATGCCGCTTAGAAACGGGACGTACACACCAAATTCGTGTTCATATGAAATATATTGGTTATCCACTTGCAGGAGATCCAAAGTATGGTCCGAAGAAAACATTAGATATGAATGGACAAGCACTTCATGCAGGGATTTTAGGTTTCGATCACCCTCGTACTGGTGAATATATTGAGTTTGAGGCACCGATTCCAGAAGTGTTTGAAGAAGCGCTAAATGTTTTACGGAAATAGTATTGACAAATCATAAGAAAACTGAGATAATGACAACAGTTAAATAATGATCCTTTAACACAGCCCCGTGAGGTTGAGAAGGTAACGGTTTGAAATACTTAGGGTATGTTGTACCCTTTTTTCAAAAGTCCTCTCGCACACGCTGAGAGGACTTTTTTTATACCATTACTCTCACGCAAGAAAAAAAGCTTGGAGGTGTAGAGCATGCAAGAGAAAGCTGTCGTTTTAGATGACCAAATGATTCGCCGCGCTTTAACACGAATTAGTCATGAAATCGTGGAACGAAATAAAGGTGTCGATAATTGTGTTCTTGTCGGAATAAAAACACGTGGAATTTTTATTGCACAACGTTTGGCAGAACGAATTGGTCAAATTGAAGGAAAAGAGATGGAAGTAGGAGAGTTAGATATTACGTTATATCGTGATGATTTAACACTACAATCGAAACATAAAGAACCACTTGTAAAAGGTTCTGATATTCCTGTAGATATTACGAAGAAAAAAGTTATCCTTGTGGATGATGTGTTATATACAGGTAGAACAGTTCGAGCAGCAATGGATGCTCTTATGGATTTAGGTAGACCATCACAAATCCAATTGGCTGTTCTTGTTGATAGAGGTCATCGTGAATTACCAATTCGCGCTGATTATGTAGGAAAGAACATTCCAACATCTAGTGAAGAGCGTATCGAAGTTGATTTGCAAGAGACAGATCAACAAGATCGAGTAAGCATATACGATAAGTAAAGCCCTTTTAAATGTAGTCCTGTGAGGCTGCCAAAGGGTCTTGGCTTTCATATGTCAAATTTGGCATACGAAAGTGTAGGACTCTTTGTGCACAGGCACAAAGAGTTTTTTTATTGCAAAAATTAAAACTGAAGGAGGATGTAACAATGGAGCAAAAGCCAGTGTTAGACATTCATGAAGTACCGAAACCGGGAAAATGGTTATTATTAAGTATACAACATTTGTTCGCGATGTTTGGATCAACAGTGCTTGTTCCGTTTTTAACAGGACTGAATCCATCAGTAGCTTTAATATCAAGTGGATTAGGAACGCTAGCGTTTCTTCTAATAACGAAAGGTCAAGTACCAGCATATTTAGGATCATCATTCGCCTTTATTGCACCAATTATTACAGCGAAAACAGCAGGTGGACCTGGAGCAGCGATGCTTGGAGGAATGCTTGCGGGACTTGTTTACATCTTAATCTCACTCGGAATTAAGAAATCTGGGTCAGAATGGATTATGAAATTACTTCCGCCAATCGTAGTTGGGCCAGTCGTAATGGTAATCGGTTTATCTTTAGCACATACAGCAGTGAACATGGCGATGAACGGTGCGGATGGTAAGTATAGCATTACACACTTTTCAGTAGCATTAGTAACATTAGCAATTACAATCATTTGCTCCATATTCGGGAGAGGATTTTTCAGTATCATACCAGTGCTACTTGGAATCATCGGCGGGTATATATTCGCTTACTTCCAAGGGCTAGTAGATTTAAAGCCAGTAGCTGAGGCAAAATGGTTTGTCATACCAGACTTCACAGTACCGTTTGTAACATATACTCCGGAGTTTTCATGGAAAATTGTACTCTTAATGGTGCCAGTTGCACTTGTAACAATTTCAGAACATATTGGACATCAAATTGTACTTGGAAATGTTATTAAAAGAGATTTAATTGAAAAACCAGGTTTACATCGTTCAATCTTCGGTGATGGGATAGCAACATTGATCGCATCACTAATAGGAGGACCACCGAATACAACGTACGGTGAAAACATCGGTGTGCTAGCAATTACGAGAGCATACAGTGTATACTTATTCATCGGTTCAGCAGTGTTCGCAATCATGTTTGGATTTATCGGGAAGATTTCAGCACTGATTCATTCGATTCCAACACCAGTTATGGGTGGTGTATCAATCTTACTCTTCGGTGTAATCGCATCAAGTGGTTTACGTATGATGGTAGACGATAAAACAGACTTAGGTGACAAACGAAACTTAATGATTGCATCAGTTATACTAGTAATCGGTATTGGCGGAGCGGTACTGCACGTAGGTGAATCGTTCCAAGTAGAAGGAATGGCGTTAGCAGCAATTGTAGGTGTACTATTAAATCTACTACTACCAGAGACAAAACAAACAAATAAAACAAAACAATCTAAGCAGATTGCTTCATAAAAATAACCTTTTAATTCAGTCCTGTGAGATAGAAAAGGGTGGCTACTTTAACGCACCCTAGTCTCAAAGACTAGGGTATTTTTATACAGTTATTGTTATATAAATTCAATGGTGTTATCATAAAAAACAGAAAGATGAGGGATGACGATGAGCCATTTGTTAACGATGAGTGAATTATCGGAACAAGAAATTTCAGAAATCCTAAAAGACGCAGAAAATTTCGCGAATGGAAAAGAGAGAAAAACGACAGAGCAAACATTTGTTGCGAACTTGTTCTTTGAGAATAGTACGAGGACGAGATTTAGCTTTGAAGTTGCTGAGAAGAGATTAGGACTTGAAGTATTAGACTTTTCCGCAGATGCATCTAGCGTACAAAAAGGAGAAACTTTATACGATACGATAAGAACACTAGAATCAATCGGAACAAAAGCGGTAGTCATCCGCCATGAGCAAGATCGTTACTTCGATGAATTAAAAGATCAGGTGAATATCCCAATCTTGAACGCTGGAGATGGATGTGGAAATCATCCAACGCAATGTCTACTCGATCTTCTAACAATTAAACAAGAGTTTGGAAGATTTGAAGGTTTGAAGATTGCAATAGTTGGGGATGTTCGTCATAGCCGAGTAGCACGTTCTAATGCAGAAGCATTAACGAAACTGGGCGCGACAATTTACTTTGCAAGCCCAGAAGAGTGGAAAGATGAAGAGAACACATTTGGAACGTACAAGAGTTTAGATGAACTTGTTCCAGAAGTGGATGTGATGATGTTACTTCGTGTACAACATGAGCGTCATGACCATTATGAAACAGACATTATGAAAGAGTATCACGAGCAACATGGGTTAACAGTTGAAAGAGAAAAACGTATGAAAGAAGGAAGCATTATTATGCATCCAGCCCCTGTAAACCGTGATGTTGAAATTGCGAGTGAACTTGTCGAGTGTGAACGCTCACGCATATTCAAGCAAATGGAAAACGGGGTCTACGTAAGAATGGCTGTACTAAAACGCGCATTACCAAATGTATTAGGAGGAATGAAACATGAATTATTTGTTTAAAAATGGTCGTTATATGAATGCAGAAGGAACAATCGTAGCAACAGATCTTCTCGTACAAGACGGTAAAATTGCGAAGGTAGCAGAAAATATTACGGCAGATAATGCTGAAGTAATCGATGTAAATGGAAAGTTAATCGCACCTGGATTAGTAGATGTACACGTTCATCTTCGTGAACCAGGTGGTGAACATAAAGAAACAATTGAAACAGGAACACTTGCAGCAGCAAAAGGTGGATTTACTACAATTTGCGCAATGCCAAACACACGCCCAGTACCAGATTGTAAAGAACATATGGAAGACCTGCAAAAGCGTATTAAAGAAAAAGCACATGTAAATGTATTACCATATGGAGCAATTACAGTACGTCAAGCAGGTTCTGAAATGACCGATTTTGAAACGTTAAAAGAACTTGGAGCGTTTGCTTTCACTGATGATGGCGTAGGCGTGCAAGATGCAAGCATGATGTTAGCTGCAATGAAGCGTGCATCGAAATTAAATATGGCAGTTGTTGCACACTGTGAAGAGAACACACTTATTAATAAAGGATGTGTACATGAAGGGAAGTTTTCTGAGAAACACGGATTAAACGGTATCCCATCAGTATGTGAATCCGTACATATTGCCCGGGACATCTTACTTGCGGAAGCTGCAAATTGTCACTACCACGTATGTCATGTAAGTACAAAAGGATCTGTACGTGTAATCCGTGACGCGAAACGTGCTGGAATTAAGGTGACAGCAGAAGTAACACCGCATCACTTAGTATTATGTGAAGATGATATCCCATCGGCTGATCCTAACTTTAAAATGAATCCACCGCTTCGAGGAAAAGAAGATCATGCAGCGTTAATTGAAGGACTATTAGATGGAACAATTGATATGATCGCAACTGACCATGCACCGCATACTGCAGAAGAGAAAGCGCAAGGGATTGAAAGAGCACCGTTCGGAATTACTGGTTTTGAAACAGCATTCCCGCTTTTATATACGAACCTTGTGAAAAAAGGAATCATTACATTAGAGCAACTGATTCAATTCTTAACAGAAAAACCAGCTGACACATTCGGTTTAGAAGCAGGGCGCCTAACAGAAGGTAGAACAGCTGATATTACAATTATCGATTTAGAACAAGAAGAAGAAATTGATCCAACAACATTCTTATCAAAAGGAAAAAACACACCATTCGCAGGTTGGAAATGCCAAGGTTGGCCGGTTATGACAATCGTTGGTGGTAAGATCGCATGGCAAAAGGAGAGTGCATTAGTATGAAAAGACAACTTATCTTAGAAGATGGAACAGTATTAATTGGAAAAGGTTTCGGAGGAGAAATAGAAAAGTCAGGTGAGGTTGTATTTACAACTGGGATGACTGGATATCAAGAAACTTTATCTGATCCATCATACTGCGGTCAAATCGTAACATTTACGTATCCATTAATCGGAAACTACGGCATTAACCGTGATGATTTTGAATCAATTCACCCATCTGTAAATGGTTTAATCGTAAACGAAATTTGTGATCACCCATCAAACTTTCGTAATGAAATTTCGCTAAATGATTACTTGAAAGAAAGAAATATCCCAGGATTAGCAGGAATTGATACGAGAAAATTAACAAGAAAAATTCGTCAATATGGAACTTTACGCGGACGTCTTTGCAATATGGATGTGGATGTAGAGGACATCGTTAGCCAATTGAAAGCAACTGTCTTTACAGATCATGTGAAACGCGTATCAACAAAAGATCCATATCCAAGTCCAGGCCGTGGACACCGAGTTGTACTTGTAGACTTCGGAATGAAACATGGTATTTTACGAGAATTAAATAAGCGTGATTGTGATGTAATTGTTGTACCTTACAATACAACAGCAGAAGAAATTCTACGCCTTAGCCCAGATGGAATTATGTTAAGTAATGGACCTGGGGACCCAAAAGATGTACCAGAAGCAATTGAAATGTTAAAAGAAATTATTGGTAAAGTTCCTTTATTCGGGATTTGCCTAGGACATCAATTGTTCGCCCTGGCATCTGGTGCGAATACAAGTAAGTTAAAATTCGGTCACCGTGGTTTAAATCATCCAGTAAAAAATCTTGCAACTGGAAAAGTAGCAATTACATCTCAAAACCATGGTTACGCAGTAGAAGAAGAATCAGTTGGAAATACAGAACTGGAAATTACACATGTTGCTTTAAATGATGGAACAGTAGAAGGTCTTCGTCATACGAAGTTCCCAGCATTTACAGTGCAATACCATCCAGAAGCTTCTGCAGGACCAGAAGATGCAAATGATTTATTCGAAGATTTCTTAGCAATGATTGAAAACTTCAAGAAAGAAGGGGAAGAGTTATGCCAAAACGCCTAGACATTAACACAATTTTAGTAATCGGATCAGGACCAATTGTAATTGGGCAAGCAGCAGAGTTTGATTACTCTGGTACACAAGCTTGTCAATCTCTTAGAGAAGAAGGTTACAAAGTAATCCTTGTTAACTCTAACCCAGCAACAATTATGACAGATACTGCAACAGCAGATAAAGTATATATAGAACCATTAACATTAGAATTCGTAAGCCGTATCATTCGTAAAGAACGTCCAGATGCACTCCTACCAACATTAGGTGGTCAAACAGGCCTAAACATGGCTGTTGAACTTGCGAAATCAGGCATACTTGAAGAGTGCGGAGTTGAAATTTTAGGAACAAAATTATCAGCAATCGAGCAAGCCGAGGATCGTGATTTATTCCGTACATTAATGCAGGAATTAAATGAACCAATTCCATCTAGCACGATTATTCATACGCTGGAAGAAGCACATGAATTTGTAAAAGAAATTGGTTATCCAGTTATTGTTCGCCCAGCATTTACAATGGGGGGAACAGGTGGCGGAATCTGTAATAATGAAGAAGAACTAATTGAAATCGTATCAGGTGGATTAAAACATAGTCCAGTAACACAATGTTTATTAGAAAAGAGTATTGCCGGTTGTAAGGAAATTGAATATGAAGTAATGCGTGATTCGAATGATAACGCGATTGTAGTATGTAACATGGAAAATATCGATCCGGTTGGGGTTCACACAGGTGATTCTATCGTTGTAGCACCGAGCCAAACATTAAGTGACCGTGAGTATCAAATGTTACGAAACACTTCATTAAGAATTATTCGTGCATTAGGAATTGAAGGTGGATGTAACGTTCAGCTTGCACTTGATCCACATAGCTTCCAATACTATGTAATCGAAGTAAACCCGCGTGTGAGTCGTTCGTCTGCACTAGCATCTAAAGCAACTGGATATCCAATTGCGAAGCTAGCGGCGAAAATTGCAGTCGGTTTAACATTAGATGAAATTATAAACCCAGTAACACAAAAAACATATGCTTGCTTCGAGCCAGCATTAGACTATGTTGTTTCAAAAATTCCACGTTGGCCATTTGATAAGTTTGAATCAGCAAACAGAACACTTGGTACACAAATGAAGGCAACTGGTGAAGTTATGTCAATCGGACGTAACTTAGAACAATCATTATTAAAAGCGATTCGTTCTTTAGAGCTTGGCGTTTATCACCTAGAGTTAGACCACTTAAAAGAGCTTGATAAAGAAACGATGAAAAAGCGTATTATAAAAGCTGATGACGAGCGTCTGTTCGTTGTAGCAGAAGCAATCCGTCAAGGTGTAACGAAAGAAGAAATCAACGAATGGTGTGAAATGGACTTCTTCTTCTTACAAAAAATTGAAAATATCGTAAACATGGAACGCGAAGTAAAAGCGAATGTAGGAAATATGGAAGTGTTACAATCTGCTAAAGAAATGGGCTTCAGTGACCATTACATCGCCAATGCTTGGAACAAAACAGAGCGTGAAATTTACGATATGCGTAAAGAAAGCAATATGACTCCTGTTTATAAGATGGTAGATACTTGTGCGGCAGAGTTTGAATCTGCAACACCATACTACTACAGCACATATGGTGACGAGAATGAATCGATTGTAACAGATCGTAAGAGTGTAGTTGTACTAGGATCTGGTCCAATCCGTATTGGTCAAGGTGTTGAGTTTGATTATGCAACAGTTCACTCTGTATGGGCAATAAAAGAAGCTGGATATGAGGCAATCATTGTTAATAACAACCCAGAAACAGTTTCAACAGACTTCAGTATTTCTGACAAATTATACTTTGAACCATTAACAATCGAAGATGTAATGCACATTATCGATTTAGAAAAGCCAGAAGGTGTTATCGTCCAATTCGGTGGACAAACGGCAATTAACTTAGCGGCTAAATTAGAAGCACACGGTGTAAAAATCTTAGGAACATCACTTGAAGATTTAGACCGTGCAGAAGATCGTGATAAGTTTGAAGCAGCTTTAACAAAGCTTGGTATCCCGCAACCAGTTGGTAAAACAGCAACGACTGTAGAGCAAGCAGTAGCGATCGCTGACAAAATTGGTTACCCAGTATTAGTAAGACCATCTTACGTACTAGGTGGACGTGCGATGGAAATCGTATATCGTCAAGAAGAATTACTGCACTACATGAAAAATGCGGTTAAAGTTCACGCAGATCACCCAGTATTAATCGACCGTTATATGGTTGGTAAAGAAATTGAAGTAGATGCAATTTCAGACGGTGAGAATGTATTCATTCCAGGTATTATGGAACATATCGAACGCGCTGGAGTTCACTCTGGGGATTCAATTGGAGTATATCCACCACAGAGCTTATCTGAAAAACTAAAAGAACAAATTATTGAACATACAATTGGGCTTGGAAAAGGTTTAAACATTGTTGGATTACTAAACATTCAGTTTGTAGTATTCAAAGATGAAGTGTATGTAATTGAAGTAAATCCACGTGCGAGCCGTACAGTACCATTCTTAAGTAAAATTACAGGCGTACCGATGGCAAATATCGCAACGAAAGTTATTTTAGGTCAAAACCTTGTAGAACAAGGATATGGAACTGGCTATCACCCAGAAGAGAAGGAAGTGTATGTAAAAGCACCGGTATTCTCATTTGCGAAACTACGCTCAGTTGATACAACATTAGGGCCTGAAATGAAATCAACAGGGGAAGTAATGGGTAAAGATTTAACGCTTGAAAAAGCATTATATAAAGGACTTGTTGCTTCAGGAATTAACATTCCAACGCACGGATCAGTAATCATCACTGTAGCGGATAAAGATAAAGAAGAAGCGCTGGAAATTGCAAAACGCTTCCATGAAATCGGCTATAACTTATTAGCAACAGCAGGAACAGCACAATCGCTAACAGAACAAAACATTCCGGTGCAAGTTGTAAACAAAATTGATTCTGAAGACTACAACTTACTTGATATTATCCGTCAAGGGAAAGCGCAGTTTGTAATCAATACATTAACAAAAGGAAAACAACCAGCGCGTGATGGTTTCCGCATTCGCCGTGAATCAGTAGAAAATGGTGTGGCTTGCTTAACATCACTTGATACAACGAGAGCAATCTTGAGAGTATTAGAATCTATGACATTCTCAGCTCATTCAATGAAAGAAATTACGCAAACGAAGCGTCACGAGGTGGTACATGCATGATGCAAAAGCAAAATATGATCGTCGTTAACCAAAAAGAAATCGCAAAAAACATTTACGAATTAGTGCTTCAAGGGGATTTAGTGCAGCAAATGAACGATCCAGGGCAGTTTGTACACATTAAGGTAGCAGAGGGCATTACGCCTCTTCTGCGCCGCCCAATTAGTATTTGTAATGTCGATCAAGACAAGAACGAATTTACAATGCTATATCGTGCGGAAGGACAAGGGACAAAAACATTAGCGAAAAGAAAACAAGGTGAACTTGTAGATGTGTTAGGACCACTTGGTCATGGATTTCCTGTAGAAGAAGCGGAATCTGGACAAACGGCTCTATTAGTTGGTGGGGGAATTGGTGTACCACCACTATATGAATTGTCACAGCGTCTTGTAGCAAAAGGAGTACGCGTTATTCACATCTTAGGTTTCCAAACGAAAGATGTTGTCTTCTATGAAGAGAAATTCGCAGAACTTGGTGATACGTATGTTGCAACAGTTGATGGTACACATGGTACAAAAGGGTTTGTAACAGATGTAATCGATAGCTATGGAATTGACTTTGACATTCTCTACTCATGTGGACCTTTAGCGATGCTTCGTGCATTAGAAGGACGCTATAAGGAGAGAAAAGCCTACATTTCATTAGAAGAACGTATGGGCTGTGGTATCGGAGCATGTTTCGCATGTGTATGCCATTTGCAAGCAGATCCGAGTGGGCATTCTTACAAGAAGGTGTGTAGCGACGGACCAGTATTTCCAATCGGGGAGGTTGTACTATGAACAGATTGCAAGTTGAATTACCAGGGTTATCATTAAAAAATCCAATCATCCCAGCATCTGGTTGCTTCGGATTTGGTCGTGAGTATGCACAGTTCTATGATTTAAGTGTACTTGGATCAATTATGATTAAAGCGACAACAGAACAACCTCGTTATGGAAACCCAACGCCTCGTGTTGCTGAAACACCAGGCGGAATGCTAAATGCAATCGGGCTTCAAAATCCTGGATTAGAAAAGGTAATGAATTCTGAATTACCTTTTCTCGAGCAATTTGATCTTCCGATTATTGCAAACGTTGCGGGTTCACAAGCTGAGGATTACGTAGCGGTTGCGAAGGCGATTTCAAAGGCACCTAATGTTCATGCGCTAGAATTAAATATTTCTTGTCCAAACGTAAAAACGGGTGGTATCGCTTTTGGTACAAATCCTGAAATTGCTGCTGATTTAACGAAGCGAGTAAAAGAGGTTTCTGAAGTACCGGTATATGTGAAATTGTCACCGAACGTGGCAAACATTGTGGAAATTGCAAAAGCAATTGAAAATGCGGGTGCGGACGGTTTAACGATGATTAATACATTGCTTGGTATGCGTCTAGATTTAAAAACTGCAAAACCAATTTTAGCAAACCGTACGGGCGGACTATCAGGGCCTGCGATTAAGCCAGTAGCAATTCGTATGGTACATGAAGTAAGTCAAGCGGTTAACATTCCGATTATCGGAATGGGTGGTATTGAAACAGCGGAAGATGTAATTGAATTCTTCTATGCGGGCGCAAGCGCGGTCGCAGTTGGAACGGCGAACTTTATCGATCCGTTTGTATGTCCGACAATTATTGAAGAATTACCAGCATTACTAGATGAATTAGGATTTGATCATATTTCGGAATGTCAAGGAAGGAGCTGGAAGCAAACATGTCACAGTCGTTAATCGTTGCACTAGATTTTCCAGGGAAACAAGAGGTAGAACAATTCTTACACCACTTTGAAGGGGAAGAGTTATTTGTCAAAGTGGGTATGGAGTTATTTTACAAAGAGGGTCCTGCAATTATTACGTACTTAAAAGAAAAAGGACATAAGATTTTTCTAGATTTAAAACTTCATGATATTCCGAATACGGTAAAAAGCGCTATGCGTAGCCTAGCTAGTCTAGATGTAGATATGGTAAATGTTCATGCTGCTGGGGGAAGTAGTATGATGAAAGCTGCGATTGAGGGATTAGAGGAAGGTAAGCAAGAAGGAAAAGAGAGACCGATTTGTATTGCAGTTACACAACTAACAAGCACTTCGGAAGCTATGATGAAAAAAGAGATTGGTATTGAGAAAACGTTAGAAGAAGCGGTTGCTCATTATGCAAAATTAACGAAAGAAAGTGGACTTGATGGCGTTGTTTGTTCAACACTTGAAGTACCAAAATTACGTGAAGTATGCGGAAATGAATTTGTAACAGTAACACCGGGGATTCGTCTTGCAAGCGATGATGTAAATGACCAGGTGCGCGTAGCAACACCGAAACGTGCGAGGGAACTTGGCTCAAGCTACATCGTAGTTGGACGTAGTATTACAAAAGCAGAAAATCCGCTTGAAGCGTATAAAACAGTAAAACAACAGTGGGAAGGTGTAACAGTATGAAAAAAGAAATCGCATCGCATTTATTAGAAATTGGAGCAGTATTTTTACAACCGAATGATCCATTTACTTGGTCTTCTGGTATGAAATCACCAATTTATTGTGATAATCGTTTAACTTTATCTTATCCAAAAGTACGCCAAGCGATTGCAGCTGGATTAGAAGAGTTAATTAAAGAGCACTTCCCAACTGTAGAAGTTATTGCAGGAACAGCAACTGCTGGTATTGCGCACGCTGCATGGGTAAGCGATCGTATGGATTTACCAATGTGCTACGTACGTAGTAAAGCAAAAGGTCACGGTAAAGGGAACCAAATCGAAGGAAAAGCTGAAAAAGGTCAAAAAGTAGTAGTAGTAGAAGACTTAATTTCAACTGGCGGTAGTGCAATTACATGTGTAGAAGCACTTCGCGAAGCTGGCTGTGAAGTATTAGGAATCGTATCAATCTTCACGTACGAGCTTGAGTCAGGAAAAGAGAAACTAGAAGCAGCAAACGTAGCATCATATTCTTTAAGTGATTACAGTGCATTAACTGAAGTTGCAGCAGAAAAAGGTATGATCGGACAAGCTGAAACGAAAAAATTACAAGAGTGGCGCAAAAATCCAGCTGACGAAGCTTGGGTTACAGCGTAATACGAAAAAAGACGACTGCGGGGGGAAACGCGGTCGTTTTTTTTATATCATTGTTAAAAATTCATGTAAAGAACATATAGTAGGAACAGCGCACTTGAGTTGCGAGTTATCCCGATTTAACCATATCCCTTGCATTCCAGCTGCTGTACTACTAATTGCATCAGTTTCTAATCGATCGCCAATATAATAGCAGTCTTGCATTTCAAGATTCGATTGTAATACGGCTCTGTGAAATATTTCAGGGTCTGGTTTCGATATACCAATTTCACTAGAAGTAAAAATATATTTGAAATATTGTAGAATGTTTAGAGCTGTTAATTTTTCGATTTGTTGTTCATAGTCACCATTACTAATGATACCTAACGAGTATCCTCTTTGCTGCAAAGTTTGCAATGTATAGAGGACATCTTCAAACGTGGTCCAGTTCTTCTTATATAGTTCTATATATTGATTGAATCTGTGCTGAGATTCCTCGAGTGATAAGTTTACTTCATATACTTTAAATAAATGAGACATTCGCAACCTTTGTTGGTCTTGAAAAGATAATTCTTTGGATAAAAATTTATTGAAATATTGTTCGGATAATTCATGCCATAGTTTCGTAGCCTCTAATTCGTTTCCTGAGAAAATATCATTATACTTTTGGAAGAAATGTGAGATACCATTTTTCTCAGCAGTGTCGTAATCAAGTAAAGTTCCATCGATATCAAAGAAAATCATAGTAAAATCTCCTTACTAGTAACTACTTAGCGTTTTCTACAACTTCATATCCTCTCACAAACAAGAGAGTCATATAAGAAACAATAAATGAGAAGATGCTGTACATACCAATCCAAAAGAAAAACTTTGGGGTAAAGGCGAAAACACCTATTATTAAAAAACTAGCAAACGTTACAATCGGCATTACGTAATACGTTTTCGTTCTACGTGTTCCAATAACAGAAACGATAAAGATAAGTAATGGACAAATTAATAAGACGAAAATCAATTCATTCATAGTTATGTCCCCTTTTCTAATTGAAGTAATCTGTTGCTCGTAAACGTTTTGAAATAAATACTCTCCTAATATAACTTCGCTAACATATAAATAACCCCTTTTGAAAGTCAGTAATAAATGATGGATTTCACAATAAAAAACGTAAGCAAGAGAACACTTGCTTACGTTATAGAATAAACATCGCAACGATAGTGGTGACGATTAAGCCAATCACAACCGGTAAAAAGTTTCGGCGTGCAAGCTCAAACGGATCTACTTTGCATATCGCAGCGGCAGGAATAAGCGCCCAAGGAATTAAAGTCCCGCCCCCGGTCCAGATTGCTGCAATTTGCCCGAGTGCTGTTAATGTAGCTGTTCCATGCCCAAGTGCTGTTCCGAAAAGATTGGCAATCGAACCAGCAAGTGATATACCGGAAAAGCCAGATCCATCTAAGCCTGTTATGACACCAACAATAGTTAATGTTCCTGCCGATACATATTGGTTTAAAGGAACAGTTTGAGATAAGGCGATTCCTAAGTCGTTAATGATTCCATGTGAACCTTTCGGTAAATAGTCCCCGATAATTTTCACAAAGCCGCTATCTCCTAAATAAAAGAGTGCAGCAATTGGGATAACTGGACCAAAGATTTTAAATCCAAATTGGAGCCCTTCTATAAAATAATCGGTCGTTTTATTTAGTCCATTACCTTTGTAGGCGATGAGAGAAATGATGATAATCATAATAACAGTCGTCCCGCCGATAAGTGCAGTTGCGTCGCTTCCTTGTAGTTTAAATTGAATCATGCAAAGAATATCTATGGCATATACGATCGGAATACAAATAGCGAGCCATTTTTTTGTCTGAGGAGATAATGAAGTGAGCGTTTTAGAAGACTCAGTTGATGGAGTAGATTCTTGTATAGATAAGCCTATATGAAATTCTTTTCGTAAGAAGAAAAATGCAACGGAAGTTGTTACAATACCCATAACAATAACGAGGGGAACACTGGCTGAAACAACGCTGGAAACAGGAAGACCAGCAGCGTCTGCAGTTAATTTCGGTGCACCTTGAATTACGAAGTCACCAGATAAGGCGATGCCGTGTCCGAATAAGTTCATAGCAATGGCAACACCAATTGGCGGAAGGCCAACGCGTACAGCGACGGGTAATAAAATAGCCCCCATTAAGGCGACAGCTGGAGAAGGCCAAAAGAAGAAAGAAATTGTCATCATTAAAAGTCCGATAATCCAATAGGCGAGGGTAGGTGTACGAATCATTTTTGTAAATGGTGAAATCATCGTATCATTTATGCCGGTATGAACGAGTAGATTGCTCATTGATACGATAATGGAGATGATTAATATAGTTGGTAATAGCTCAGTAATGGCGTAAATGAAACTGTGAAAAATACCGCTAATAGCAAGAGGGATAGAGCTTGTAGCGGTTAATGCTAATAAAAAGATAAAAACGATACAAATAATCGTCGTATCTTTCCGGAGAATAAAAAAGGTAATAATAGTGAGTAAACAAAGAATATAGAGAGTATGCAACAGCGTTAATTCAACTCCCATAACATTCACATCCTTTAGGCATTCGTGTAGTTTATTGTATGAAAGCAGTGAAAGTATGTGAGTATAGGAAAAAGAAAAAGTGAAATTTCATGTACTGTAATGGTAAGAATAGTAAATGGATGTTACAATACAATTAATCCTAAAAATGGAATTTGAGGGGGCATATGCGCAAACAAATTGGATTTTGGGGATTCATCCTCTCTTGTAGTCTATTAATCATTTTAAATCTGTTCACAAACAATGAATGGATCAGTATCATACCTGTTTTCGGGTTTGTATTTGTACTTTTATATAACTGGGATGATATGAAACAATATAGCAAGAAAAGTATTGGAATTATGATAGGTATCATTGTTGTTAGTTCGTTTGTCGTAGGTTTTATTTTAATAGAAGGTCAGAAGCAAATGGAGAAAATGTCTATTTTTCAACAATGGTTGTCGTCTGCAAAAGCTCTTTATCTTGTAATTGTAGTTGTTATTTTGCTAAGAATTGTTATAAGTATAGCAAGTTACATATTAAAGAAGAAGTAGAATGGGGGAGTACGAATGAGAGAGAAAATAGGGTAACTAACTGTTACGATTTATTTAACCAATTATAACCAAAGCTAATTAAATATATCAGTAAGCCCTGCTAGTCAAGTGATTGGCTAGTAGTGAGGGTTAACTGCGGGCAATCTCTAAAGCTGATTGAACTACAACGTGGCTAGAAATAGCGAGCGTGAATGTCGCGAAAGCAGAAAAAATCAATCAGATCGTGCAAGGTTAAATCCTAAACATTAGAACAATGGGTCTTCCGCCTCGAACCATCTAAGTCAAAATGGATAAGATGAACGTTCAACGACTATCTCGTATAACTGACGAGAGTACATCACAAGCCTATGGTGGTGGAAAAATCCTCTATCTTTAAGTAGATAAACATATAGTCTGCGCTCATGTGAAAACATGAGAAGTTCATAAGAGAACTGGCTAAGGAATTGCGCCCTTAGTTGAACAAGATAAATTTTATTGAATCTATCAAACTTTATTGAAAATAACAAACGTACGTTCTGTGTTAGGTTCAATGAGGTGAGAATAATAATGAAATTTTCACGAGTTAGTCAAGTATCGGAATTAACAGGTTTGTATCCTAGTAGTCTTAGGAGAATGCTGATGGAACACGCTACTATTCAGAAGGATCAATCTTTCGTTATCTAAAAGGTGAGTGCTCGAATAATCGCACAGTAAAGGAGTAGGCTTCTGATGATATTGGCGAAGAAAGTTAGATTGATTCCAACGCCTGAACAAGAAAAAGTGCTTAGAAACCATGCTGGTGCTGCAAGATTCGCTTATAACTATTGTAAAAGAATGAGTGATAGATATTATAAGCTATTTGGAAAATCTGTTTCACAGTTAGCTTTACAGAAACGATTTACAAAGATCAAGAAGCGAAAGAGATATGAGTGGTTAAATGACATCAACGCACAAGTTCCCAAACAGGCTTCAAAAGATTTTGATACGGCGAGGAAACATTCGTTCAAAAAGTACAAAAATAGTTATCACACTTCTTATAAATCTAAAAAAGATTTAATCCAAGGATTTTATGCCAATTATGAAAGACTGATTATAGGAAAGAAAGTAGTTCATATTCAGTCCATTGGAGAAGTGAAAACAAGCCAACAACTACCAAGAAACAAAAAACCATCCAATCCAAGAGTTACATTTGATGGTCGTCACTGGTGGATTAGTGTAGGGTTCCAAGAAGATTTTGAATCTCAAGAACTAACCAATGAGTCGATTGGTGTGGATGTTGGTTTAAAAGAGCTGTTTGTAGCTTCTAATGGTACGAAAGAACGAAATATAAACAAAGATGCTAAGGTTAAAAAACTTTTGAAAAGGAAAAAGTCAGCGCAAAGAGATATGTCTAGGAGATTTAAAAAAGGTGTAAAAATTCAATCTGCCGGATATGAAAAAGCTAAAACTGAGCACCTGCGGTTATCTAGGAAAATTACGAATATCCGAAATAACCATATCCATCAAGCAACAGCTAAATTGGTGAAAACCAAACCAATGAGAATTGTTGTGGAAGACTTACCTATCTCAAACCTGTTAAAAAACAAAAAACTATCGAAAGCATTTTTATTTCAAAAATTAAACTTCTTCTTTCAATGTTTGTCATACAAGTGCGAGAAGTATGGCATTGAGTATGTAAAAGCTGATAAATGGTTCGCCTCAAGCAAGATTTGCTCATGTTGCGGAGTAAAATACGACCATTCAGTTCAACCAGAAGGACAGTGGAGTTTAAAAATACGTGAGTGGCGTTGTGTTGGGTGCAATAGCCATCATGATAGAGATTTAAATGCTTCGATAAATTTATCAAGATGGGTAAAATAAAAGCTTGATAATAGGAGGTAACGATACTGCCTCGTGTGGAGTGTTATACCCCTCGTCCCTTCGGGGTTGCGAGAACACGATGAAGCACTAACTTGTGTAAATTTGATTGAATTGCATAGATTTAGTTAAGTTTATCGTATCGGTATTATGGTGTGCTCGTTTGTTTACTATTATCAGTTATTTCAGGGCAATTTCTTAAAAGTGAATGGGTGCCAGTTATATTATGTATAGGAGTATTGATTTTTGCACCTATGTATCGCTGGAAGGAATGGAAAGCATATAGCCGAAAAAAGAAAATTGTTTTCAGTATCGAGTTTGTCATTATAATTAGCACAATTCCGTTTTTGTTATTGAAAGGAAATGAGATAATAGATGGAATTGTAATGTTTCAAGGGTGGTTATTTATTGCGAAATTGCTATATTTAATATGTATATTAATGTCGGTAGCGGTAATCGCTAAAAAAGTAAACGAAAAGCTATTCGCTAATGAATAAAAGAAAATGCCACCTTATTCGGTGGCATTTTTTTCTATGATTTTAACAAGGGATAACAATTAGTTCCCGATTTGATTTTGTAATAACTTCATATCCGTCTTTTGTAATGACGATATCATCTTCAATTCTACAACCGCCCCAGTTCGGTATGTAAATACCAGGTTCAACGGTAACAACCATACCTTCTTCTAAAGTAGCCTTACTTTCTTGGGATAGGCGAAGAGGTTCATGTATTTCTAACCCAAGACCATGACCGGTAGAGTGTCCAAAATATTGACCGTATCCATGTTCTGTAATGTAATCTCTCGTTATATCATCGATACTTTTCGCAGTTTCCCCAGGTTTAATTGCTTCCGTCCCACGTTTTAACGCTTCTCGTACAACATTGTATATCTTTTTGAATTCTTCTGATGGTTCCCCAATTGCTACAGTACGTGTTATATCGGAACAATATCCATCGTAAAGTGCACCGAAATCTAATGTAACGACGTCGCCTCGTTCGATTATTTTATTTGATGCAACTCCATGAGGAAGTGAAGAACGAACACCAGAAGCTACAATGATTTGAAATGAAGAGGATGTAGCCCCTTTTTTTCGCATGAAAAATTCTAACTCATCTCGTACATCATTTTCACTTATTCCTGGTTTTAGAAACGTAAGGATGTGGTGAAATGCTTCGTCAGCAATATTAGCTGCGATTTTCATTGTTTCTATTTCAGGCATGTCTTTAATAATACGAATATTTTCGATGATTTCGCACACTTGAACCATTTCCGCATGTACGTATTTTTGTAAGTTTTTATATTGTTGTAATGTCATGTTATTTTCTTCAATTCCAAGTTTTTGAATGTTTAATTTCGATACTTGATTTGCAACTTCTTTCTCTAAATTTCCTTTATGCATAACAATTTCAGCGTCTTTTATTTGTGATTTCGCTTGATCTACGTAGCGAAAATCAGTTATAAAAACCGCTTTATCCGCAGAGATTAAGACGACGCCAGCGCTGCCTGTAAAGCCTGTTGCATATTGGCGATTTTCTTTTTTTGTAATAAGTAATCCGTCAATTTCATATTTTTGTAGTTGATTTTGGATTTTATTAATTCTTAAAGTCATGTTAATTTCCCCCTTTTCACAGTATTGAATAAAGCAAATAGCGTGCCAAAATATATATTTGAGGAAAAAAGATAGTAGGAACTACATATGTTTTAGGGGAGATGAAAAATTAGCCCGCTATTTGTGAGAGGCGGTTTGTTCATAAAATCAAGATTACTTCAATAATCAGTGGGGGGATGAAAAAATATTGATTGGAGGTGCACTTTATATACATACTGTAAAAAAATTTATACAGATGTGAAATGACACTGTCAATTTTTTTGACAATATTGAAGGGAAGAAAGATGTTATGAATGAGTGAATGGATATATGAACTGAATTGAAACCATATAAAAAATGCGTCGCTTGCAAGCAACGCATTTTTTAATATTTACGCTTTTAATTTCATTACTGTATCAGCATCTGGTGTTACATATAATGTTTGTTGATTGTCATATGTAACAAATCCAAGTTTTGCACCGCTCGGTTTTTTGACATGGCGTACCTTTGTGAAATCTACAGGAACAGAACTAGAATCTTTTGCTTTACTGTAATAAGCAGCGATTTTAGCGGCCTCTTGTAAAGTCTCTTCCGTAGGTTCAAGAGAACGAATGACAACGTGGGACCCAGGTATGTCTTTCGTATGTAACCAAATTTCATCACGACGGGAGAATTTCGTTGTTAAATAATCATTTTGCTTATTGTTTTTACCGACGAAAATTTCTGTGCCATCACTAGCTAAATATTTGTCCAATACTGGTTTTGTCGGTTTTTTCTTTGAGTTTTTCTTCTTACGATTACGTACATAACCTTCTTCGGTCAGTTCTTCACGAATCTCTTCAATATCTTTTGAAGAAGCAACCTCCATTTGTTGAAGTAAGCTATCGAAATAAAGAATTTCTTCATTTGTTTTTACGATTTGTTCTTCTACAATAGCAACTGAATTTTTCGCTTTTTGGTACTTTTGGAAATAGCGTTGTGCATTTTCAGATGGTGTTTTTAAAGGATTTAATGTGATTTTTACAGTCCCACCATTTTCGTCGTAATAGTTAACGACTTCTATCTCTTTATCACCTTTTTTCAAAGCGTACATATTGGCTGTAAGTAGCTCTCCAAATAGTTGATATTTATCTGCTTTTCCGGCATCTTGTAATGTTTTTTCTAGTTTAATTAGCTTCTTTTCATTTTTTGTTTTTTCATTTTGCATAAAGCGTTCTAAATCGTGAGCTTGTTGTTTTACACGATCGCGCTCTGCTTTACCAAAGAAGAAACGATCTAATAATTCACTAACAGATGAAAATGTTTTTTCGTTTCCTTGTAAGTGAGAAAGAGGGAATAGGTAAAAGAACTCTTTTCCATTTGCTGTTATCATTGCTGGCACGTACTGATGTGTTAGCAAAGGTTTTTGCAAGCTGAAGAAAGCTTCAGATAATGCTTTTTCATTTGCCATACCTGCTTTTTTTACAACTTCTTTTGCAAATAATGGGGAAATTCCCATGAATGCTCCGACAAGTTGTTTGTCCATGTTGCCAGATAAAAAGTCTAGCGGTTTAATAAAATCATCTTCTGTTTCGATAAGAAGCGGATTAACTTTATGTTGTGTCGGTGGGGCAACATATTCAGCTCCAGCATATACAGTACGATGTCGGTTTACCGCTAAAGAAACGTGTTTTAAGCTATCTAAAATAACATTTGTTTTCGTATCTACTAAGATAATATTACTGTGTCGTCCCATTATTTCGATTACTAATGTTTTTACTGATTCGTCACCGATTTCATTGCGACTGCGGACTGTAATTTGAATAATACGTTCTAAGTCAATTTGTTCAATTTTTTCAATAAATCCACCTTCTAAATGTTTGCGAAGAAGCATACAAAACATCGGCGGTAGCGCTGGTGAATTGTAGTTTTGATTTGTTAAGTGCATACGCGCATATGTAGGGTGAGATGAAAGAATTAGTTTTTGGTTTTTTCCGTTTGCTCGAATATGTAATAAAACTTCATATTTTGAGGGTTGATATATTTTTGAAATTCTTCCTGTTTGAAGAGAATTTGCAATTTCATGTGTAATTGCTCTTGTAAATAATCCATCGAATGCCATGAATGAACACTCCTTTCTAACTAAAAGTTAATTATAGCATTTTTTTGGACGAGGCTGAATAAGCTTTCATTAGAGTATGTCTGGAATCAGGAGGTCGATGGCAGGATGAACTGGTATGAAATGCGAGCACATGAAGTGGAGGAAAGAACGAATACGAATGTGGAGGTAGGTCTTACAGAGCAAGAAGCAGAGGGCCGATTAAAGAAATTTGGCACAAATGAATTGCAAGAAGCAAAGCGGCCTTCTGCGCTTATGGTGTTTTTAGCGCAATTTAAAGATTTTATGGTACTTGTTTTATTTGGTGCTACAATTATTTCAGCTTTTTTAGGAGAGTATATTGACTCGATTGCAATTGTTGCAATTGTTATTATTAATGGTGTCCTCGGTTTCTTCCAAGAGAGGAAAGCTGAAAAATCGTTGGAAGCTTTAAAAGAATTGGCAGCTCCTCAAGTTACTGTACTAAGAAATGGGAAGTGGATAAAAGCACCGTCAAAAGCGCTTGTACTGGGTGATATTATTAAATTTTCTAGTGGTGACCGTATTGGCGCGGATGTTCGCCTTGTGGAATCTTCAAGTTTATATATTGAAGAATCGGCTCTTACAGGAGAGTCATTGCCTGTACAAAAGAAGGTAGATGCGTTACAAGGTCAAGATGTTTCAATTGGTGATCAAAAAAACATGGCATTTATGGGGACGATGATAACGAGAGGTGCTGGAACAGGGGTAGTCGTAGCAACTGGAATGAATACAGCTATGGGGCAAATTGCAAATATGTTGCAAAATGCTGAGCAAATGGAAACGCCATTACAAAGAAGATTAGAACAGCTTGGGAAAATTTTAATTATTGTTGCTCTTATTTTGACGGCTCTTGTTGTACTAGCTGGTGTATATCAAGGGAATGAAGTGTATCACATGTTTTTGGCTGGGGTTTCGCTTGCTGTTGCAGCTATTCCAGAAGGATTGCCAGCTATCGTTACGGTTGCGCTATCACTTGGTGTACAGCGTATGATTAAAAAGAGGGCAATTGTGCGAAAGTTGCCAGCTGTAGAAACGTTAGGCTGTGCTTCTGTTATTTGCTCAGATAAAACAGGAACAATGACACAAAATAAAATGATGGTAACACATATGTGGTCAGGCGGAGAATTGTGGAAAGTAACAGGTCAAGGCTATGAGCCAACAGGTTCGTTTATGAAAGGTGAAGAAGTAATTGACCCTACTAAGACGAAATCACTGTATCAACTACTTACATTTGGCTGTTTATGTAATAATGCGAATGTTATTCAAAAGAAAAAGACGTATGTGTTAGATGGAGATCCAACAGAGGGAGCTCTCGTTGCTGCTGCAATGAAGGCGGGAATATCACGTGAAGCTCTTAAAGGAAAGTTTGAAGTCATTCGTGAATTTCCTTTTGATTCAACTAGAAAAATGATGAGCGTTATCGTTCGTGATCGTGAAGGTAAAAAATTTGTTATTACAAAAGGAGCACCAGATGTTCTTTTGCAGATGAGTCAAACAATTTTGTGGGGAAATAAGCAGCAGCCTTTAAGTGAAATGTATCGAAAAGAAGTGCAGGCAGCGATTCATAGTTTAGGAAGTCAAGCTTTACGAACGATTGCGGTGGCATTTAAACCGTTAAAAGCTACAGATTCAATTGAACATGAAAGAGAAGTCGAGCAGGATTTTATGCTTGTTGGAATACAAGGAATGATAGATCCGCCAAGACTAGAAGTGGCGCAAGCGGTGAAAGAGTGTAAGGAAGCTGGTATTAGAACGGTAATGATTACGGGAGATCATAAAGTGACGGCAATGGCAATTGCGGAACAGCTAGGGGTTTTACCGGCGGGTGGACGCGTTGTTGAAGGTGTAGAACTTGCGAATATGGATGTAGAGGCATTAGAAGATATTGTAGAAGATACGTATGTATTCGCTCGTGTGTCTCCTGAGCATAAATTGAAAATCGTTAAGGCGCTGCAAAATAAGGGACATATAGTAGCTATGACAGGTGATGGAGTGAACGATGCTCCAGCTATTAAAACAGCTGATATAGGGATTGCGATGGGAATTACAGGGACAGATGTTGCAAAAGAAGCTTCTTCACTTGTGTTGTTAGATGATAACTTTGCTACGATTAAATCGGCGATTAAAGAAGGTAGAAACATATATGAAAATATTCGGAAGTTTATTCGGTATTTGTTAGCATCTAACGTTGGTGAAATTTTAGTTATGTTATTTGCGATGTTACTTGCACTGCCATTGCCGATGGTTCCAATTCAAATTTTATGGGTGAACTTAGTTACTGACGGTTTACCAGCGATGGCATTAGGTTTGGATAAGGCTGAAGGAGATGTGATGAAGAGAACACCACGCCATCCGAAAGAAGGGGTGTTCGCTAGAGGGCTTGCGTGGAAAATTATAAGTCGTGGTTTTTTAATCGGAGCAGTGACATTAGTAGCGTTTATTATTGCATTTAACCAGCATCCGAATGAATTGAAGTATGCACAAACGGTAGCCTTCGCAACATTAGTACTGGCTCAGCTTATTCATGTATTTGATTGTCGTAGTGAACATTCTATATTTCACCGCAACCCGTTTGGAAATATATATTTAGTAGGGGCGGTTATTATTTCTTTACTGTTAATGCTTGTAGTTATATATTATCCACCATTACAGCCGATTTTTAGCACAATGCCGATACAAGCACGAGATTGGTTGTTAATTGGAGGATTATCATCTATTCCGACCTTCTTATTAGTAGGATCCTTATTAACAAGAAAAAAGGGGAAAAAGAAAAAGCCGCTGTTATATAAGAAGGGATTAAACTTGAAATAGTCAATGATATGAAAATATGATATAATTTACAGAAGGTAGTAGAGTCGCATCTCTATTGCCTTTTTCATTGAGTTATTTCATGGCTTGGATGTGATAAAGATGATTTGTAGTATGACAGGATTTGGAAGATCGAAGGTAGAAAACGATACTTTTCAAATAACAGTAGAAATGAAGTCGGTGAACCATCGTTTTTTAGAAATGAGTATTCGGCTTCCGAAGCAAATGATGGCGTTTGAAGACAAGATTCGTAAAATAATTGCAAAGCAAGTTCGCCGTGGACGTATTGAAGTGTCTATTAGTATAACAGGCGAAGGGCTTGTTGAAAGAAAACTAACTGTGAATTGGGAACTTCTCAAGCAGTACCAATCCATTATGGAAGATATAAAAGGGAAATTTCAATTACAAGATTCTATTACACTCGGGCAACTAATGGGAATGCCAGAAGTAACGGCAGTTGAAGAAATAGAAAATGTAAATGAACAATTTGAAACCGGTTTATATGAAGCTGTTCGTCAAGCTGCTCATATGTTGAAAACGATGAGAGATGGCGAAGGAGAACGATTACATAAAGATATAGCATATCGTTTGCAAGAGATTCATAATTGTGTAAATGCAATTATTCCACATGCACCAATTGTTACACAAAAATATCGTGAACGATTAGAAAATCGCTTAAAAGAATTACATAACCAAGATTTAGATGAACAACGATTGCTGACAGAAGTAGCAATATTTGCAGAGCGTTCAGATATTCACGAAGAATTAGTTCGATTACAAAGTCATTTAGATCAATTTCGTGAAGCACTGCAAATTACAGAGCCTGTTGGAAGGAAAATGGACTTCATCGTGCAAGAGATGCATAGGGAAGTTAATACGATAGGTTCTAAGGCAAATGACTTAACAATTTCAAAATATGTCGTAGAAATGAAAAATAACCTTGAAAAAATTCGTGAACAAGTACAAAATATTGAGTAGCTTTCAAAAAATATATAAAGTTATACGTGGTGGAGAAATCGGATAGACTTACTAGGAGGCGCAAACTATGGCCATGCGGTTTTTAAATATTGGATACGGAAATATTGTATCTGCTCATCGAATTATTGCTATTGTAAGTCCGGAGTCAGCTCCTATTAAACGGACAGTACAGGAAGCGCGTGAACATAATGCTTTGCTTGATGCTACGTATGGGAGAAAAACAAGGGCGGTTATTGTTATGGATGATGGGCATGTAGTATTAAGTCCAATTCAGCCAGAGACGATTGCACATCGTTTGAATAATAAAGAAGATTTAAGTGAGGAAGGGTAGGTTTTACATATTTATGAGAAGTAGAAGAGGATTGCTCATCGTTCTTTCGGGACCTTCTGGTGTCGGGAAAGGAACGGTTCGAAAAGAGCTGTTTAGCCATGAAGACACACGTTTTCAGTACTCTATTTCAGTAACGACACGTAAACCGCGTGAAGGTGAAGTAGATGGTGTGGATTATTTCTTTAAAGAGAGAGAAGAATTTGAAGAAATGATTCGTAATGAAAAGTTACTTGAATGGGCTGAGTTCGTTGGTAATTATTACGGAACACCGATTGATTATGTTGAAAAAACGTTACAAGAAGGAAAAGATGTGTTCTTAGAAATTGAAGTGCAAGGAGCAATTCAAGTTAAGAAAGCCTTCCCAGCAGGTGTATTTATTTTCTTAGCACCTCCAAGTTTATCTGAACTAAAGAACCGAATTGTCGGCCGTGGTACAGAAACTGAAGATGTTATTGAAAATCGTTTAACTGTAGCGAAAGAAGAAATCGAAATGATGGACGCTTATGACTATGTTGTAGAAAACGATCAAGTTGAATTAGCTTGCGACCGAATTAAAGCAATTGTGGTTGGTGAACATTGCCGCCGCGAAAGAGTGGCAAAATACTATAAAGAAATGACGGAGGGTCTATAATTATGTTAAATCCATCAATTGACTCATTATTAACAAAAATCGATTCTAAATATACACTTGTAACAGTAGCTGCAAAGCGTGCACGTGAAATGCAAATTGCTGACAATTGTGTTATTGAAAAGCCTGTTTCTTATAAATGTGTAGGTAAAGCATTAGAAGAAATCGATTTAGAAGTATTAAAATATGTACCAAGCGATGACACAATAATTGATTAAGACATTCTTTTCGACAAATTAAAACATAGACTTTATAATTTTCTATGTAACGGTAACAACCTATTTACAAGTAGGTTGTTATTTTTTTACGATAGGGATGAAAAGGAATCGAAAAAGACGGAACGAAATACTGGTACTGACGAGCTGGAAATTCTATTTCAGTAGAATAAGTTTGAAAAAGAAAGAGGACGAGTCATATGCTAAAAGGGAAAAAGATACTTCTATGTGTAACAGGAGGCATTGCAGTTTTTAAAGCGGCTGCGTTAACAAGTAAATTGACACAAGCTGGCGCTCTTGTAAAAGTAATGATGAGTGAGTCGGCAATGAAGTTTGTTACGCCTCTTACATTTCAAGCACTTTCTCGCCATGATGTATATACGGATACGTTTGATGAGAGAGACTCCGCTGTTATTGCTCATATTGATTTAGCGGATTGGGCAGATGTTGTACTTGTTGCACCTGCTACAGCTAATTGCATTGGAAAGTTAGCTGGCGGTATTGCTGATGATATGATTACAACTACTTTGTTAGCTACTACAGCTCCGGTGTGGATTGCACCTGCTATGAATGTGCATATGTATGAAAATAAAATTGTTCAAAAAAACATGATGACGTTAAAAACATTAGGATATACATTTATTGAGCCTGGGGAAGGTTTTTTAGCATGTGGTTATGTAGCAAAAGGAAGACTGGAAGAACCTGAAGCAATTATTGGACGATTAGAAGAGGCTTTCTCGGAACAACAACCATTGCAAGGAAAACGAATATTAATAACAGCTGGACCGACACGTGAAAAGATTGATCCGGTTCGTTTTATGACGAATTTTTCTTCTGGAAAGATGGGGTATGCGATCGCAGAAGTTGCAGCAGGCTTAGGTGCTGATGTCATACTTGTGTCAGGACCGACAGCATTAGAGTCACCATTACATGTCACAACAATACAAGTGGAATCTGCACAAGATATGTTAGAGGCAGTCCTTCAGCATTATCAGAGTGTGGATGTTGTCATCAAAACAGCAGCCGTTGCAGATTACCGTCCGAAATATGTTCATGATAATAAAATGAAAAAGAAAAATGGCGATGCTGTAATTGAATTAGAAAGAACAGTGGATATTTTAAAAACGTTAGGTGAGAAGAAGGACCGACAGTTACTTATCGGTTTCGCAGCTGAAACGACAAACATAGAGGAATACGCAACGAGAAAATTACGTGAGAAAAATGCAAATATGATTGTTGCGAATGACGTGAAAGCGCAAGGAGCTGGGTTTGGTACGGATACAAATATTGTGACAATGTATAGAAAAGATGGAGAAATCATTGAGCTGCCACTTTTAACGAAGAAAGAAGTGGCTCGTGAAATATTAAAGCAAATAGAAATGATGTTAGAAGATGATTATGTATGAAGTTTGCAAGTGTAATTGTTGATGTACCTGCACGTCAAACAGATCGACCGTTTGATTATATTATCCCTAAAAAATGGGAAGATATCGTGCAAAAAGGAATGCGTGTAGTAGTCCCATTCGGTCCGAGGAAATTGCAAGGTTTTATTATTGGCATAAAGGATTCGGTTGAACTAGAAAGTAAAAAGTTAAAAGCGTTGTATGAAATATTAGATGTCACTCCGGTTTTAAATGATGAATTATTAAAACTTGGGTATTGGCTTACAAGTGAAACGTTATGTTATATGATTTCAGCTTTTCAGGTGATGCTTCCGACGGCGATTAAAGCAACATATAAAAAGCGTCTGCAACTTCGTAACCGAGAAGAAGTAGCACCAGAAATTCTTTCTTTATTTCAAGGGAAGGAAACGATAGATTGGGAAGTTATCGAAGCACAGCCGCACCTATATCGCACTATTCAACAAGAAATTAAAAATGGTACGACTGAAGTGGTTTATCAAGTAAAGGATAAAGTGCAGAAGAAGAAACAAAGAGTAGTTCAACCGGAGTTGCCGGCAGATAAATTGGAATTAGCAGCATTTGAACTGAAAAGTAAAAAACAACAAGATGTACTCTATTATTTTGTAGAAAACTACAAAAGTGTACCGTTAAAAAATTTAACAGAAGAATTACAAATAACAGATGCTCCAATAAAAGCACTTGTTAAAAAGGGTCTAATCTCAGAAAAGTATGTAGAGGTATACCGGAGTCCGTATGACGATGATGATTTTGAACAAACGAAACCATTTCCGCTTACTGAGGAACAAAAACAAGTAATTACACCGATTTTGTCATCAATTACAAATGAAACTTACAATCCATTTTTACTATATGGTGTTACAGGAAGTGGTAAGACTGAAGTGTATTTACAATCTATAGCAGCGGTGCTCGAGAAAGGAAAAGAAGCAATTGTGCTTGTTCCTGAAATTGCGCTAACGCCCCAGATGGTAGATCGCTTTAAAGGTAGGTTCGGTTCGCAAGTTGCAGTTCTTCACAGTGCGCTTTCTGTTGGCGAGAAATATGATGAATGGCGAAAGATATTAAGAAAAGAAGTGAAAGTTGTAGTTGGTGCGCGTTCAGCTATTTTTGCTCCATTCGAAAATTTAGGAATCATTATTATTGATGAAGAGCATGAATCAAGTTATAAGCAAGAGGATAACCCAAAGTATCATGCAAGAGATGTAGCAGTGTGGAGAGGACAATACCATAAGTGTCCAATCGTTCTCGGAAGTGCAACGCCGACACTTGAATCGTTTGCTAGAGCGAAAAAAGGTGTCTATGGGTTGCTTACAATGGAAAAACGTATGAACAAACAAGCTTTGCCGACTGTAGAAATTGTTGATATGCGTGAAGAGCTTCGTGATGGAAATCGCTCAATGTTTTCAAAGGCACTGCATGAAAAAATAGCAGATCGATTAGAAAAGAAAGAACAAATGGTTCTCTTTTTAAATAGAAGGGGTCATTCTACGTTTGTGATGTGTCGTGATTGTGGGTATGTCGTACAATGTCCGCATTGTGATATTTCGTTGACATATCACAAAATGAACCATCGTTTAAAGTGTCATTATTGTAGTCATGAGGAAAATATGCCAACGGAGTGTCCTGCTTGTAATAGTACGTATATTCGTTTCTTTGGTACAGGGACGCAAAAGGTTGAAGAAGAAATCACAAAACTATTCCCTGAGGCGCGGGTCATTCGAATGGATGTGGATACAACAAGCCGTAAAGGAATGCATGAAAAATTATTAAAGGCGTTTGGTGAAGAGAAAGCAGATATATTACTTGGAACACAAATGATTGCAAAAGGGCTTGATTTTCCGAAGGTGACGCTTGTTGGCGTTTTAACGGCGGATACGATGCTTCATCTACCTGATTTTCGGGCGAGTGAAAAGACGTATCAGCTATTGACACAAGTGAGTGGACGTGCAGGAAGACATGAATTGCCAGGTGAAGTTGTAATTCAAACGTATACGCCGGAACATTACAGTGTAGAATTAGCAAAGAATCAACAATATGATGTATTTTATGAGCACGAAATGCAAATGAGGCAAATGAGACAATATCCGCCATATTACTACGTTGTACTTGTAACTGTATCTCATCCGGAGTTATTAAAGGCAGTCCAAGTGACGGAAAAAATTGTCGGTCATTTACGAACGCATTGTTCAAGGCAAACAATGGTGTTAGGGCCGGTTGCTTCAGCAATTCCAAGGATAAAAGATAGATATCGTTACCAATGCATGATAAAATACAAACGGGAACCAAACTTAAAGAACGTGCTCAAAATGGTAAATGAACATTATCAAGCAGAAATGCAAAAAGAGCTACAAATCTCAATTGATTTTAATCCAACAATGTTAATGTAGCGGAGGGAAATATGGCAGTTTTAGAAATTGTAAAGCATCCAAATGAAGTGTTAGAAACACCATGCGAAAGAGTAATTAACTTTGATAAAAAGTTAGTGAAATTGTTAAAAGATATGCATGAAACAATGTTAATTGCAGACGGAGTTGGTTTAGCTGCGCCACAAGTGGGTGTAAGCTTACAAGTTGCTGTTGTTGATATAGGTGATGATACAGGTAAAATTGAATTAATTAATCCTGTTATTTTAGAAAAACGTGGTGAACAAGTAGGTCCCGAAGGCTGCTTAAGCTTTCCGGGACTTTATGGTGAAGTGGAGCGTGCAGATTACATTAAAGTACGTGCACAAAATCGTCGCGGTAAAATATTTTTATTAGAAGCGGATGACTTCTTAGCGCGTGCAATTCAGCATGAAATCGATCATTTACACGGTGTTTTATTTACATCTAAAGTGAAAAGGTATTATGAAGCAGGCGAATTAGAATAGGTTTAAAAGGAGCGGTTTTTGAATGATGAAAGTAGTATTTATGGGGACACCGGACTTTTCTGTGCCGGTGCTTCGTCGTCTTATCGAGGACGGATATGACGTAGTTGGTGTTGTAACGCAACCTGATCGTCCAGTTGGTAGAAAAAAGGTTTTAACACCTACTCCTGTTAAAGTAGAAGCGGAGAAACATGGTATTCCAGTAGTACAGCCGTTAAAAATTCGTGAAAAAGACGAATATGAAAAAGTATTAGCACTAGAGCCAGACTTAATTGTAACAGCAGCATTTGGACAAATCGTACCG
Source organism: Bacillus sp. AR13-1 (assembly GCF_008042285.1). NCBI lineage: Bacteria > Bacillati > Bacillota > Bacilli > Caryophanales > Bacillaceae > Bacillus > Bacillus sp. AR13-1. Next base: position 82,626 of record NZ_QNUA01000010.1, on the reverse strand, counting down.
AATGAAATTTTAGAAGCGCCAAAGTATGGATGTATTAATGTCCACGCATCATTACTTCCAGAACTTCGCGGTGGTGCACCAATTCATTATGCGATCATGGAAGGTAAAGAGAAAACAGGTATTACAATTATGTATATGGTAGAAAAATTAGATGCGGGCGATATATTAACGCAAGTAGAAGTAGAAATTGAAGAGCGTGAAACAACAGGTTCATTATTTGATAAGTTAAGCGAAGCAGGAGCACACCTTTTATCTAAAACGGTTCCTTTACTAATTCAGGGTAAACTAGAACCAATTAAACAAAGTGAAGCTGAAGTGACGTTTGCATATAATATAAAACGTGAGCAAGAGATAATTGATTGGACAAAAACAGGTGAAGAAGTATACAATCACATTCGCGGATTGAATCCATGGCCAGTTGCTTATACGACTTTGGCAGGACAAGTTATTAAAGTATGGTGGGGAGAGAAGGTCTCTATTACAGAGAAAGCTGAACCAGGTACAATAGTAGCTCTTGAAGAAGATGGATTTGTTGTTGCAACAGGGAACGAGACAGGCGTTAAAATCACTGAATTGCAACCATCTGGTAAAAAGCGTATGAGTTGTTCACAATTTTTACGTGGAACAAAACCTGAAATTGGTACGAAGTTAGGAGAAAATGCATGAGACAAAATGTTCGTGAGTTAGCTCTGGATGGCTTAATTCAAGTAGAAAAAAGTGGTGCATATAGCAACTTACTTTTAAATAATTTGATTGAAAAAAATACAATTGACAGAAAAGATATTGGTTTATTAACTGAAATGGTATATGGAACAATTCAACGTCGTGACACACTAGATTATTATTTACAACCATTTTTAAGAAAAAAGGTTGAAGCGTGGGTAAGAGTGTTGCTTCGCCTATCTCTATATCAAATGCTATATTTAGACCGAGTTCCAGAAAGAGCGGCTATTCATGAAGCAGTTGAGATTGCAAAGCGTCGTGGGCATAAAGGGATTTCAGGCATGGTGAACGGAGTATTGCGTTCAATTCAGCGAGAAGGTGTACCTTCGTTAGAAGAAATCGAAAATCCAGTAGAACGTCTTGCGATTGCAACGAGTCATCCAATGTGGCTTGTACAAGAATGGGCATCCGAATATGGTTTAGAGACAGCAGAGAAAATGTGTGAAGTAAATATGTTGCCACCTGTACCAACAGCACGTGTAAATGTTGATAAAGTAACGGTAGAAGAAGCGGTTGCGTTATTAGCTGATGAGGGTATAGAAGCAAAACGTGGTGAATTGTCAGAGGATGCAATTCAAATTGAAAGAGGAAATGTCGCACATACAGAAGCGTTCAAAAAAGGTTTCCTTTCTATTCAAGATGAAAGCTCAATGCTTGTAGCACGTGCTTTAGAACCGAATAAAGGAGATACAGTTCTAGATAGTTGTGCTGCTCCTGGCGGAAAAACAACTCATATTGCAGAGCGTTTGGACGGAACTGGTAAGGTAATGTCGCTTGATTTACACGCACATAAAGTACGTTTAATTGAACAACAGGCGAAGAGACTTGGTTTAGAAAATGTAGAAACGATGGCTTTAGATGCTAGAAAAGTTCAAGAGCATTTTGCAAATGAATCTTTTGACAAAATATTAGTAGATGCACCATGTTCTGGATTTGGTGTTATTAGACGTAAACCTGATATTAAGTTAGGTAAAGATAAGGGCGATAGTGAAAGGTTATCAACGATTCAACTTGCGATACTAGAAAAAATAGCACCATTGTTAAAACAAGGTGGTCGCCTTGTTTATAGTACGTGCACAATTGAAAAAATAGAAAATGAACAAGTAATAAAGCAATTTTTACAAGAGCATCCTGAATTTGAATGGGATACTACGATAAAAGATCGCATGCCAGAAAAGTTAAATCCGTATATTGATGAAGGTCAAGTACGAATTTTACCGCATTATTTTGCAACAGATGGCTTTTATATTGCTTGTTTAAGAAAGAAGGTGTAGCATCATGGAAACGACTGTAAAAAAACAAAAGAAAAATCTAGAAACAAAGAAACCATCAATTTATTCTTTACAACTTCATGAAATGCAAGATTGGTTAAAGGAACAGGGAGAACCTAAGTTCCGTGCAGGACAAATTTTTGATTGGCTATATAAAAAACGTGTAAAAAATTATGAGGATATGTCAAACCTTGCTAAAGGATTGCGCGATAAATTGTCGAATTCCTTTGATATTACTACTTTAAACACTTTAGTAAAACAAACGTCTTCGGATGGAACGATTAAATTCCTATTCCAGTTATACGATGGATACTCTATTGAAACTGTACTAATGCGACATGAATATGGAAATTCCATTTGTGTAACAACACAGGTGGGTTGCCGCATTGGCTGTACGTTCTGTGCTTCTACACTTGGTGGGTTAAAACGAAACTTAGAGGCTGGAGAAATTGTAGCGCAAGTAGTAGAAGTTCAGCGTGCGCTTGATGAAACAGAAGAACGTGTAAGTTCTCTTGTTGTTATGGGAATTGGAGAGCCATTTGATAATTATGATAACTTAATGTCATTCTTACGCATTGTAAATCATGAAAAAGGAATTCATATTGGTGCAAGACATATGACAGTTTCAACAAGTGGAATTGTTCCAAAAATTTATAAGTTCGCTGAAGAAGATATGCAAATTAATTTTGCGATTTCATTGCATGCTGCAAATACAGAGATACGTTCAAAATTAATGCCGATCAACCGTGCTTATAAGCTACCTGATTTAATGGAAGCTGTTAAATACTATGTAAATAGAACAGGGCGTCGTATTACATTTGAATATGGCTTATTTGGAGGAGAAAATGACCAAGTTGAGCACGCTGAAGAACTTGCTGCGCTCTTAAAAGGTGTAAAATGTCATGTAAACTTAATTCCGGTAAACTACGTGCCAGAACGTGATTATGTACGTACGCCACGAGAGCAAATTTTCTTATTTGAAAAGACGCTAAAAGATCGTGGAGTGAATGTAACCATTCGCCGTGAACAAGGTCATGATATTGATGCAGCCTGTGGTCAGTTGCGTGCAAAGGAGCGCAAAGAAGAGACGAGGTGACTAGATGAAAGCCGTGTTTCTATCGGATAAAGGAAAAGTTCGTCAACATAATGAAGATAGTGCAGGAGTTTTTCGCAATTTAGATGGAAATATTTTAGCGGTAGTAGCAGATGGAATGGGAGGTCATCGAGCTGGCGATGTAGCTAGCTCGATGGCTATTCAATTATTCCATGATTATTGGAAGCAAACGCATAATATGAATGAGCCTAAAAAGGTAGAAAAGTGGTTACATACTAACGTTGGAATTATTAATGAGCGCATATATGCTTACTCTCAGCAGCATGCAGAATGTAATGGCATGGGAACAACACTTATAATAGCCATTTGTACATCGAATTTTGTGACGATAGGTCATATAGGAGATAGTCGTTGTTATATGGTATCAGAGGGGAAAATGACGCTTGTAACGGAAGATCATTCGCTTGTAAATGAACTTGTAAGACATGGCGAAATTTCAAAGGAAGATGCAGAATATCACCCGAAAAAGAATGTTTTGTTAAGAGCATTAGGAAATGAAGAAACAGTTGGATTAGATGTTAAAACATTGGTGCTTGAAGAAGATGATCAATTACTTCTTTGCTCGGATGGATTGTCTAACAAAGTTTCTATTGCTGATATGCAACAAATTTTACAATTGAATGAACAGCTCGAGGCGAAGGGAGAGCATCTCATTCAATTAGCAAATGATCGTGGTGGAGAAGATAATATTACCCTCGTTATTATTGATTATACGGATTCGACAAACGAAAGTAGGTGAAGTGCAACGTGCTGATTGGAAAACGCTTAAATGACCGTTATAAGCTGCTGAAAATGATTGGCGGTGGAGGAATGGCCAATGTATATTTAGCTCATGATGATATACTCGGCCGAGATGTAGCGGTAAAAATATTAAGACTCGACTATTCAAATAATGAAGAGTTTATTAAACGTTTCCATCGAGAAGCGCAATCTGTTACAACGTTGTCGCATCCAAATATTGTGAATATGTATGATGTTGGGGAAGAGGATGATATATATTATCTTGTAATGGAATATGTACCTGGACGAACATTGAAGCAATACATAATTGATCGAGGGATGTTACCGATAGGAGAGGCTCTTGATATAATGGAGCAGTTAACGTCCGCTATGGCACACGCCCATCATTTTGAGATTGTACATCGTGATATTAAACCGCACAATATTTTGATTCGAGATGACGGAGTGGTCAAAGTAACAGACTTTGGAATTGCGACAGCTACAAGTGCAGCAACAATTACACATACAAATTCGGTGCTCGGTTCGGTGCATTATTTATCACCAGAACAAGCGCGCGGCGGTATAGCGAATAAACAATCAGATATTTATTCACTTGGGATTGTTATGTTTGAATTGTTAACAGGAAGACAACCGTTTTCTGGTGAATCTGCTGTTGCAATTGCGTTAAAACATTTACAAAATGAAATGCCATCTCCAAAAAGATGGAATGACAATATTCCACAAAGTGTTGAAAATATTATATTAAAGGCAACTGCGAAAGATCCGTTCCATCGATATCAATCTGCTAACGCGATGAAACGAGATATTGAAACAGCACTATACCCAGAACGAATAAATGAACAACCATTTTACATACCAGAAGATATGGAAGCAACGAAAGCGATTCCAATTATTCAACAAGAACAACTATTTCAAAATGTAAGTGATGAAACGATTGTATTAAAAGGAAGTAAAGTGGATGAACAAGTAAGAAAAGAAGAGACCAAATCAGGTAAGAAGAAAAAGCGAAATAATAAATGGCTGAAAGTTTTAATTACAACATTTTTACTTTTAGCGATAGGGATAACATTAGCACTTACTGTTATTCCAGGCTTCTTTATTCCGAAAGATGTGAAGGTTCCTGATGTGGCTGGTATGAAATATACGACAGCTGTAAATACATTAGTTGAAAAAGGTTTTGAAGTTACTGAACCTAATCTTGTATATACAGATGATGTTGAAGCCGGAAAAGTGATAAAAACAGATCCTATAGCAGGAAGAGTAGTGAAAGAAAACTCTAAAATTACTATCTATCAATCAGGTGGGAAAAAGAAAAGTAAGATGCGTGATTTGACAGGAAAAGATTTCGAGAGTATAAGAGCTGAGTTAGAAGAAGAATATAAACAAGTTACAATAAATTATATTGAAAATGATAAGCCGAAAGGTGAAATTGTAGAGCAAATACCAACGCCTGATCAAATGGTTATAGAGACAGAACAAGAACTGAAAATTTGGGTAAGTAAAGGACCTTATCAAATAAGACCAGGTGATTTTTCAGGATGGACTGAAAATAGTGTAAAAGGTTATTTAAATGAAAGAAAGCTTGTTTCTGATATAAAAAGAGAGTATTCAGATACGGTTGATAAAGGTCTTGTTATTTCACAGTTACCAAAGCCTGGGACACCTTTAAAAGAAGGAGATAAAGTATCGATTGTTATCTCCGATGGTCCGAAGCCTAAAGTGACGAAAACGGTAAAAGTGGATAACATTTCTATCCCATATGAAGCTTCTGCAACAGGTGAGAAAAAGCCGCAAACAATAGAAATTTATAAAGAAGATATGCAGCAAAAAATGGATAAACCAGTTGAAACGAGAACAATTACTGAGTCAGCGATTATTTCTTTAGAATTTGTAATTCAAGAAGGTGCAAAGGGACACTATAAAATTGTCCGAGATGGAGTAACGATTATGGACAAGGAAGTACCATATCCAGCTCAATAATAGTGAATTCCATCGTCCTTATATAGAAGATGGAATTTATTACTCTTGCCTGTTATGCTGTCTACATCGTGGACTGTATAACAGGCAAAAATATATGATTCAAAAAGCTGTAAAAGTGATACTGTTGTAAATAATATTTCAAATTTGATGGTAGATTAAATATATGAACCTGGATATATATTTGGTGGGCTTTGAACTAATTGTTTAAAGAACGCTAGTCTATTCATATTTAATTGCAGTTTCATTTTATACAAAATAAAGGAGAATTATATGCCAGAAGGAAAAATTGTAAAAGCTCTAAGTGGGTTTTATTATGTGCAGAATGAGGAAGGGATTACACAATGTCGTGGGCGTGGTGTATTTAGGAAGAATAAAATTACGCCACTTGTAGGAGACCAAGTTGTTTTTCAAGCGGATAATCCGAATGAAGGTTATGTGTTAGAAGTATTTGATCGGAAAAATGAACTTGTTAGACCTCCTATTGCTAATGTTGATCAAGCTATTCTTGTTTTCTCTGCGGTAGAACCAGATTTTAATCCAGGACTGTTAGATCGATTTTTAGTATTAATTGAATATCATAACATTAAACCAATTATTTGTATTAGTAAGATGGATTTAGTAGATGAAAAAATGAGAGAAACTGTTGAATCTTATGCAAATGATTATCGTGAAATGGGTTATGATGTGTTGTTTACTTCAATAAATACATCGGAAAGTATTGATATTCTGAAACCATTCTTAGAAGGTTGTATTTCCGTCGTTGCAGGCCAATCTGGTGTTGGGAAATCTTCAATGCTAAACGTATTACGTCCAGATTTAGAATTGAAAACTAATGATATTTCTTCACATTTAGGACGTGGAAAGCATACGACAAGACACGTAGAATTAATTACAGTTGGAAGCGGACTTGTTGCGGATACACCTGGTTTTAGTTCGCTTGATTTCATAGATATAGAGGTAGAAGATCTTACATATTGTTTTCCAGAGTTGAAAGAAGCGAGCCAATACTGTAAATTTAGAGGGTGTACACACCTTGCTGAACCGAAATGTGCGGTGAAAGCTGCGGTTGAAGAAGGAAAGATTACCGAATATCGTTATAAGAATTACAAACAATTCGTAGAAGAAATTAGAGAGAGAAAGCCGAGGTATTAGTCATGATTAAAATTGCACCATCGATTTTATCAGCAGATTTTTCAAGATTAGGGGAAGAGATTAAAGATGTAGAAAAAGGCGGAGCTGACTACATTCACGTCGATGTAATGGATGGGCATTTCGTACCAAATATTACGATTGGACCATTAATTGTAGAAGCAATCCGTCCGATTACATCATTACCGTTAGATGTACATTTAATGATTGAAAATCCTGATAACTATATCCCAACTTTCGCAAAAGCGGGAGCGGATATTATTACTGTTCATATAGAAGCGTGTCCTCATTTACATCGTACAATTCAGTTAATTAAATCTCATGACATTAAAGCAGGGGTTGTATTAAATCCGCATACTCCAGTTTCAACGATTGAGCATGTATTAGAAGATATAGACATGGTATTACTTATGACAGTAAATCCTGGATTTGGCGGGCAGAAGTTTATTCATTCTGTATTACCGAAAATCAAACAAGTTGCAGAAATGGTTAAAGAGCGAAATCTAGAAGTGGAAATTGAAGTTGATGGTGGTGTCAACGCTGAAACGGCAAGACTTTGTATTGAAGCAGGAGCGAATGTTCTTGTAGCGGGATCAGCAGTATACAATCAAAAAGACCGCGGTGAAGCAATTCGTGTAATTCGCGGATAAAGAATGAACGAACCTTTATCCTAGTGAAGCTTCTAGTTCATTAAGACTTCACTATTTATACATGTTAGAGTGGCAAATAAGGAGAAAGGCAATCTACCGAATGGCAGATTGCCTTTTTACAATAGAAGGGGAAGGAAAAATGATTATTCATATTTTAGCGGGAGGACCTGCAGAATACTGCGCAGATTTTTCGCGGTATGAAAATGAAGAAGTAGTTTGGGCGGCCGTTGATAGAGGAGTGTACCGTTTGTTGAAAAGAGGAATCACTCCGGCTGTTGCGTTTGGGGATTATGATTCAGTTACTGATGAGGAATTAGCATGGATGAGGCAACAAACAAATGAATTACATATCGTCCCGCGAGAAAAAGATCAAACAGATTTAGAAATTGCAATTAGCTGGGCTTTAGAACAGAAACCAAAATTAATTCGTATTTTTGGTGCTACTGGTGGAAGACTTGATCATGGTTTAGCAAATATTCAGATGCTTTTAAAGGGATTAGAAGTAAATATAGAAATGTGTATTGTGGACAATAAAAATGAAATAATGGTGAAAAAGTTTGGTATGTATATAATTGAAGGAAACGAACATTTTCCATACGTATCATTTGTACCAGTTACTGAAAGGGTAGAAGGTATTACACTTCACGGTTTTAAGTATCCCCTTACTAATAAAACAATAGAGTGGGGATCGACACTTTGTATTAGTAATGAACTCGTTGAGGAAAAAGGTACTTTTTCATTCACTTCTGGCATATTAATGATGATAAGAAGCACTGATTGAAGAAACAATTTTGCTCCTTGCATCATATAGTGAACAAGTGGAGTAATGGGGATTAGGAGGGAAACCATGAGATTTTATACAATTAAGTTACCTAAATTTCTTGGTGGAATTGTTCGTGCGATGTTAAATACCTTCAAAAAAGACTAAAAAAAGCACCTATTACCGGTGCTTTTTCCAATGGTATAATAAAAAAAGAGCCTAGCGGCTCTTTTTTTTATTATTAAACACGTTCGATTTTGCCAGATTTTAATGCTCTAGCAGAAACGTAAACACGTTGAACTTTTCCGTCGATGCGTACGCGAACTTTTTGAAGGTTAGCGCCCCATTTACGTTTTGTAGCGTTCATTGCGTGAGAACGAGAGTTACCAGAACGAGCTTTTCTTCCAGTGATAGCACAAACACGAGCCATTTATATTTCCCTCCCTTAACTACCGTAACATACGTAATTTTTCAATATTAGTCTTTTATGCGATGCTAAAAACACTACTATAATTTAACACAACTAAAAAGAGAATGCAACACCGTAGGAAAAAGAAATCAAGAAAAAATACTTGACACTATATGTCAATGAAGAAAAGGTGAAATCAAGAAAAATTGCTTGACATATTATAGTGGTACATGTTGTATAATAACAATGGACTATTTTGCTCATCATAAAAAAATGTAATTTAAAACATAAAATATGAGAGTGAAAAAGAAAGAACGATGGAATTTTCTTTAAAAAGATTATATGATAGTAACTAAAGTAGTCTAGCTCACTTTCACCATTTATGAAGGGGGAAACGAGATGTCAATTGAAATTAAAACGAAGTACGGTCAAATTGATATTAGTACAGATGTAATTGCAACAATTGCTGGAGGTGCCGCAGTAGATTGCTACGGTATCGTAGGTATGGCATCAAAAAATCAGTTAAAAGATGGATTAACAGAAATTTTACGAAAAGAAAACTTCACTAGAGGCGTTATTGTTCGTAAAAATGAAGATGAAGTACATATTGATATGTATATTATTGTGAGCTATGGTACGAAAATTTCAGAAGTAGCACATAACGTGCAGACTAAAGTGAAATATACATTAGATCAAACTGTAGGACTAGCAGTAGATTCTGTAAACATCTACGTACAAGGAGTTAAAGTAATAAACTTGTAATGTGCATTAAGGAGGAAAATCTGTGTCAATTCAAAAAATTGATGGAAAACGTTTATCACAAATGATCATTCAAGGAGCCAATAATTTAACAAATAATGTTCAGCTTGTTGATGCATTAAACGTATTCCCAGTTCCAGATGGCGATACCGGTACAAACATGAACTTATCAATGACTTCAGGCGCACGTGAAGTGAAAGCAAATCCTTCGCAGCATGCTGGTAAAGTCGGTGTAAGTTTAGCCAAAGGATTATTAATGGGAGCTCGTGGTAACTCTGGGGTTATTTTATCTCAGTTATTCCGTGGTTTCTCTAAATCCATTGAACAAAAAGAAGAATTAACGACAGTTGATTTTGCTGCAGCTTTAGAAGCTGGAGTAGAGGCAGCTTACAAAGCGGTTATGAAACCAATTGAAGGAACGATTTTAACGGTTGCAAGAGAAACGGGTAAATATGCAGTGACAGTTGCGAAAAAACAGCGCGACTTTGTTTTGTTTATGGAAGACGTTGTAAAAGAAGCAAACGCATCGTTAAATCGTACGCCAGATTTATTACCTGTATTAAAACAAGTTGGCGTTGTAGATAGCGGTGGTAAAGGTCTTGTTGTTGTATATGAAGGATTTTTAGCTGACTTAAAAGGAGAAACGATTTCTTCTAATATGCCTGCCCAACCATCTATGAATGACATGGTACGTGCAGAACATCACCGTAGTGTACAAAGCCAATTGAGTACAGAAGATATTAAGTATGGATATTGTACGGAATTTATGGTGAAATTAGAGCCTGGAAAAATGAAGGAACATAATTTCTCTGAACAAAAATTCCGTGAAGATATTAGTGTGTACGGAGATTCACTACTTGTTGTATCGGATGATGAGGTTGTAAAGGTTCATATTCATGCGGAACATCCTGGAGATCCTATGAACTATGGACAACGTTACGGTAGTCTAATTAAGATTAAAGTAGAAAATATGCGTGAACAGCATACTGCTTTATTAGATGAACCTACCATGGTACCTGAACAAACGAATCAGCCAATAGAGAAACAACCGTATGGTATTGTAACTGTAGCTATGGGATCGGGTATTAAAACTCTATTTGAGAGCATTGGTGCAACGAAAGTTATCGAAGGTGGCCAAACGATGAATCCGAGTACGGAGGATATTGTGAAGGCGATTGAAGAGGCAAATGCTGAAAAAATCATTATCTTACCAAATAACGGGAATATCGTGATGGCAGCAGAACAAGCAGCGTCAGTTGTAGAACAAGAAGTTATTGTTATTCGTTCAAAAACAGTTCCTCAAGGTATGGCTGCAATGTTAGCATTTAATCCAGTTGGAACGCTAGAAGAGAATGAAGAAAACATGAAAGAAGCTTTAACTCATGTGAAAACAGGTCAGATTACGTATGCTGTTCGTGATACGGAAATTGACGGTGTAGCGATTCAAAAAGATGATTTCATGTGTATTGCAGATGGGAAAATTGTATCTACAAATGCTGAGAAAGTAGGAGCTGCAAAGCAATTACTAGAAGCGCTAATTGATGAGGATTCTGAAATCGTAACGATTCTACAAGGTGAAGATGCAACAGATGAAGAAGTGGCTAAATTAGTTGCGTTTGTAGAAGAGAACTTTGAAGATGCAGAAGTAGAAGTACATGCAGGGAACCAACCGGTGTATTCTTTCATCTTCTCTGTAGAATAAGAAAAGATTCGATTTGAAAATAAATGGGTTACTTACTTGCTAATGGATAAGAAATAGTGATATGAAGTTTATTACTAGTTTTTATTCAAAAGGCTAGCATATTGATGATAGAAAAGAGCCTTGCTGCTAATAGTGAGGCTCTTTTCTTACGTATTGTACAACTTTGTTTTATCCCGCTATTTGTGGGCAGTAAAACTTCCACCCCCTATATTCGGCTGGAGCAAAGAAGTTAAGTGGGAGATTAACTGCCCGTAAACGCCCACTGATTATAGTTTCACTTTATATAGAGGGATTAGAGTAGTTTCTCTTAGAATGCCTATGATAGAATATATAAGGTGAAAGAGAGCGATTACAGATGTCAATGATAATAATGGATAATCAATAGAATGAATCAAAGAAAATAATGTGACGGAGCGTGAGAATCTTGAATGAAGTTGTACAAGTTCCTGTTACGGATGTAAAGGGAATCGGAGGAGAAACATCTGAGTTGTTACACGAGATGGGAATTTATACAGTTTCTCATCTATTAGAACATTTTCCGTACCGCTATGAAGACTATGCGATGAAAGATCTTGCTGAAGTAAAGCATGACGAGCGTGTAACGGTTGAGGGGAAAGTTCATAGTGCTCCTTTACTGCAATATTATGGGAAGAAGAAGTCACGTCTTACAGTTCGTGTTCTCGTCGGTCGTTATTTAATTACAGCTGTATGTTTTAATAGACCATACTATAAACAAAAGTTAAATTTAGATGAAACGGTAACGATTACTGGTAAATGGGATCAGCATCGCCAAACAATTGCTGTATCAGAACTGAATTTTGGACCGGTTGTACGACAACAAGAAGTAGAACCTGTATATTCAGTGAAAGGAAAACTGACAGTAAAACAGATGCGCCGGTTTGTTGCACAAGCATTTAAGGAGTATGGAGATTCTATAGTCGAAGTGTTACCAGATGGTTTGTTAAGTCGATATAAATTATTATCACGCTATGAAGCGCTCAGAGGGTTACATTTTCCAGTGGGACAGGAAGACTTAAAGCAAGCGCGTCGCCGTTTTGTATATGAGGAGTTTTTCTTGTTTCAGTTGAAAATGCAAACATTACGGAAAATGGAAAGGGAAAACTCGAAAGGGACGAAAAAGGAAATTTCATTAGTAGAATTGCAAGAGTTTACTGATGCGCTTCCGTTTCCATTAACTGGTGCACAACGCCGGGTTGTAGATGAAATAATGAAAGATATGATATCTCCGTACCGAATGAATCGATTATTGCAAGGGGATGTAGGTTCTGGGAAAACAGTTGTTGCTGCGATTGCTCTTTATGCGGCGAAATTGGCTCATTATCAAGGTGCTTTGATGGTTCCTACAGAAATTTTAGCCGAGCAACATTATCAGTCGCTCGCGGAGACGTTTTCACATTTCGGTATGAAGGTTGAATTGCTAACAAGTTCTGTTAAAGGTGCGAGACGTCGAGAAATTTTGTCGAGATTAGAACAGGGAGAAGTAGACATCCTTGTTGGAACGCACGCTTTAATTCAAGACGAAGTTATATTTCATAGGTTAGGTCTCGTTATTACCGATGAACAGCATCGATTTGGTGTGGCGCAGCGCCGGGTTTTACGTGAGAAAGGTGAAAGTCCAGATGTATTGTTTATGACGGCGACCCCAATCCCGCGTACGTTAGCTATCACTGCATTTGGAGAGATGGACGTTTCTATTATCGACGAAATGCCAGCTGGTAGAAAGGTAATCGAAACGTACTGGGCAAAACATGATATGTTAGATCGTGTCCTCGGCTTTGTGGAGAAAGAGATAAAAAAAGGAAGACAGGCATATGTTATTTGCCCTCTTATTGAAGAGTCTGAGAAGCTTGATGTACAAAATGCTATCGACTTACATAGTATGCTGACTCATCATTATCAAGGGAAATGCCAAGTTGGATTAATGCATGGGAGACTATCATCTCAAGAAAAAGAAGAGATAATGGGACAGTTTAGTGAAAATAAAGTGCAAATTCTTGTGTCGACAACAGTTGTTGAAGTAGGCGTGAATGTACCAAATGCGACTGTTATGGTTATTTATGACGCGGAACGTTTCGGTTTATCACAGCTCCATCAGCTGAGGGGGCGTGTTGGGCGTGGTAGTGAACAATCATATTGTTTATTAATTGCGGACCCGAAATCAGAAACGGGAAAAGAAAGAATGCGCATTATGACTGAAACAAATGATGGATTTGTATTGTCAGAAAAAGATTTAGAGTTACGAGGTCCTGGGGATTTCTTTGGAAGTAAGCAAAGTGGTCTACCAGAATTTAAGGTTGCTGATATGGTACATGATTATCGGGCGTTAGAAACAGCAAGACAAGATGCAGCGATACTAGTTGATTCAGAAGCGTTTTGGCATAATGATCAGTATGCTTCGCTGCGTACTTATCTTGATGGGACAGGTGTGTTCCAGGGAGAGAAGCTCGATTAAAAGTAGTCTGCAAAAGTTTTTGTTGCATTCTACTTTTAATGATTATATACTACTTTTAGTACCTAGTCATAAAAATGGATGGTGCGGTATGAAAAAAAGAAGAAGTAAAAAAGAAAGACAAGAATTATTACAACAAACAATAGAAACGAATCCTTTTATAACGGATGAAGATTTAGCGGAAAAATTTCAAGTGAGCATACAAACTGTTCGTCTTGATCGTATGGAATTATCTATTCCTGAATTAAGAGAACGAATTAAGCATGTGGCTACAAAACAACATGAAGAAGATGTGAAATCTTTACCGTTAGAAGAGGTTGTCGGAGAAATTATTGATATAGAATTAGATAGACATGCGATTTCTATCTTTGAAGTAAAGGTAGAACATGTATTTAAAAGAAATCAAATTGCTCGTGGGCATCATTTGTTTGCACAAGCAAACTCACTAGCTGTTGCGGTTATTGATGAAGAATTAGCTTTAACTGCAAAGTCCACCATTCGATATATTCGTCCTGTAAAATTAGGAGAGCGTGTTGTTGCAAAAGTACGTGTTGAAGATGTAGAGAATGATAAAGGACGGACGGTTGTCAAAGTGCGTAGTTTTGTTGGAGAAGAACTTGTCTTTACAGGCACTTTTGAAATGTATCGATCTAGTAATTATAGTGAGGAAGGTAACAACTTATGAAAATCGCAATAGATGCAATGGGCGGCGATCATGCACCAAAGGCTGTAGTATTAGGAGCAATGAAAGCTATTAAGGAATACTCAGATTTACATATTACGTTAGTAGGGAAAGAAGAGGGAATTCGTCAATATTTAACGAGTGAAGAGCGAATTACTATACTTCATACGGACGAAAAAATTGAATCGACAGACGAACCAGTAAGAGCGGTTCGTCGAAAAAAACAAGCTTCAATGGTACTAGCGGCGCAGCAAGTAAAAGACGGCGTAGCGGATGCTTGTATATCAGCAGGTAGTACAGGAGCTTTGATGGCAGCTGGATTGTTTGTTGTTGGTCGTATGGAAGGAATTGAACGACCAGCTTTATCACCTACAATGCCAACTGTTGATGGAGAAGGTTTTGTTATGTTAGATGTTGGAGCCAACGTTGATGCAAAACCAATTCATTTATATCAATATGCAGTAATGGGCTCTGTTTACGCAGAGAAGGTAAGAGGAATTAAAAATCCACGCGTTGGACTTTTAAACGTTGGAACAGAGGATGGTAAAGGAAACGAGCTTTCAAAACAAGTCTTTGCTATGCTCAAGGATGCACCAATTAATTTCGTTGGAAACGTTGAATCAAGAGATTTATTGCAAGGTGTAGCAGACGTTGTTGTATGTGATGGTTTTACGGGTAATGTAGCGCTAAAATCATTAGAAGGAACAGCACTTGCGTTATTCTCTATGTTAAAAGAACAATTAATGAGTTCGTTTACGAGCAAATTAGCAGCAGCGGTATTAAAACCAAAACTTATGGTATTGAAAGATAAAATGGATTATTCGGAGTATGGGGGAGCGGCGTTGTTTGGATTGAAAGCTCCTGTCATTAAGGCTCACGGTTCTTCTAATGACCAATCGATATTTAGTGCGATTCGTCAAACGAGAGAAATGGTAGCGAAAGAAGTAATTCCTACAATTTCAAGTGTAATGGAGAAGGAGCCGCTTCAATAAGAGGAGGATTTGAAATGGGAAAAATAGCATTTCTTTTTCCGGGCCAAGGTTCACAGGCAGTTGGAATGGGTAGACAGTTAGCGGAGAATAATAAAGAGGTTGCGAAAGTGTTTGCAAAAGCGGATGAGGTTTTGCATGATTCTCTTTCAGAAGTGATTTTTGAAGGACCGCAAGAAAAGTTAACATTAACGACAAATGCGCAGCCGGCACTATTAACAACGAGCTTTGCAATTTTAACAGCTTTGAAGGAGTATGATATTACACCTGATTTTGTCGCAGGACATAGTTTAGGTGAATATAGCGCTCTTGTAGCTGCTGGTGCATTAACATTCGAAGACGCTGTATATGCTGTAAGGAAACGCGGGGAATATATGGAAGAAGCTGTTCCAGGCGGGGAAGGTGCAATGGCAGCTATTTTAGGTGCGGATCCGGATATGCTGAAACGAGTTACAGAAGAAGTAACAAGTGAAGGATATGCAGTACAAATTGCTAATATGAATAGTACGAAGCAAATTGTTATTTCTGGAACAAAGCAAGGAGTAGAACTTGCTTCTCAAAGAGCGAAAGAAAATGGTGCTAAAAGAGCAATTCCGCTCAAAGTAAGTGGACCGTTTCATTCCTCGCTTATGAAACCAGCTGCTGAGAAATTCCAAAGTGTTTTAAATGAAATTACAATTCAAGACACGAATATTCCTGTTATTGCAAATGTTACGGCAGATGTTATTACGCGTGGTACAGATATTCAAGCAAAGCTAATTGAACAGCTCTATTCGCCTGTATTATGGTACCCATCTATTGAGTATATGGTGAATCAAGGGGTAGATACATTTATTGAAATCGGACCTGGAAAAGTACTTGCTGGTCTTATGAAGTCGATTGATTCTTCAGTGAAAGCATATGCGGTATATGATGAAGAGACATTAAAAGATACCATTTCAAATTTGAGAGGAGAAAGCTGATGTTAAAAGGGAAAGTAGCATTAGTAACTGGTGCTTCACGTGGGATTGGTCGTGCGATTGCTATTGATTTAGCGAAACAAGGGGCAAATGTTGTAGTAAATTATGCTGGTAATGAGCAAAAGGCGAATGAAGTAGTTGATGAAATAAAGAAATTAGGTTCAGATGCCATTGCAGTAAGAGCAGATGTTGCAAATGCTGATGATGTTACTGCAATGGTGAAACAAACTGTAGATACGTTTGGACAAGTTGATATTCTTGTAAATAACGCTGGTGTAACAAAAGATAATTTATTAATGCGTATGAAAGAAGAAGAATGGGATACAGTTATTAATACAAACTTAAAAGGTGTTTTCTTATGTACGAAAGCAGTATCGCGCTATATGATGCGTCAACGTCATGGACGTATTATTAATATCGCTTCTGTTGTTGGTGTAACAGGAAACCCAGGACAAGCAAATTATGTTGCTGCTAAAGCTGGTGTAATTGGATTAACAAAAACATCAGCAAAAGAATTAGCGAGCCGAAATATTACTGTAAATGCAATTGCTCCAGGGTTTATTGCAACTGATATGACGGATGTATTAGATGAAAATATAAAAGCCGAAATGTTAAAATTAATTCCTGCAGCTCAGTTTGGAGAAGCACAAGATATCGCAAATACTGTAACGTTTTTTGCTTCTGATCAAAGTAAATATGTTACAGGTCAAACGTTAAATGTTGATGGCGGTATGGTAATGTAATAAAAGAATCGATTTCAACTAGTTTTTTTGGACAATATTTTATATAATATTTGAGGGGAGGTGAATAGAATGGCAGATGTTTTAGAGCGTGTAACCAAAATTGTCGTTGATCGTTTAGGAGTAGAAGAAACTGAAGTAGTACCAGCTGCAAGCTTCAAAGAAGATTTAGGCGCAGACTCCCTAGATGTAGTAGAACTTGTAATGCAATTAGAAGATGAATTCGAAATGGAAATTTCTGATGAAGATGCTGAAAAGATTGCTACTGTTGGCGATGCTGTGACTTACATAGAGAGTCATCTATAATGCTTAAGTGAAGTCCCGTTTTTTAACGGGGCTTCTCGGCTTATATCTGGAGGGACCTATGCCGTACCGAAAACATAGAGAAAAAAAATACGAAGCAAAATATCGTGAAGCTTTTAAAGTATTTCAAGAAGAGATAGGTATTACGTTTACAGATGAAAAATTATTGATTCAAGCGTTTACGCATTCATCGTATGTGAATGAGCATCGAAAAAAACCGCATGAGGACAATGAGCGTCTTGAGTTTCTTGGCGATGCTGTATTGGAACTCACTGTATCACAGTATCTGTTTCAAAAATATCCGACAATGAGCGAAGGAGAGTTAACAAAACTACGTGCAGCTATTGTATGTGAGCCATCTCTTGTTCGTTTTGCAAACGAAATGTCATTTGGTAGCCTTGTTTTATTAGGGAAAGGTGAGGAAATGACGGGTGGACGTGAACGACCAGCTTTATTAGCGGATGTCTTTGAAGCGTTTATTGGTGCCCTTTATCTTGATCAAGGGCTAGAAACAGTTTGGGGATACTTAAAAGAAGTTGTATATCCAAAAATTAATGAAGGTGCTTTTTCTCATGTGATGGATTATAAGAGTCAATTGCAAGAATTGATTCAGCGTGATGGTAGTGGCAATGTTGAGTATCAAATTTTGCAAGAAAAAGGACCGGCCCACAACCGAGAATTTGTGTCCCGTGTAACTTTAAATAATGAGGCATTAGGTCTTGGAAGTGGTAAGTCAAAAAAAGAGGCAGAGCAACAAGCTGCTGCAGAAGCATTGAAAAAATTAAAAGAACAATCATGAGGAATCCCCCTTTGAATAAGGGGGGTTCCTTATGCATAGAATGAAACTTTCCTTTTATTTATAAATAAAAGGAGTGGGAAATCCGTATAGTAGTTTGTTTTCGTACAGACAACGTTTACAACAACGGAGAATAGGAGGAAGGCCTTTCGTGTTTTTAAAAAGATTAGAAATAGCAGGATTTAAGTCTTTTGCTGAGCGTGTATCTGTCGATTTTGTTCCAGGTGTAACTTCTGTAGTAGGACCTAACGGGAGCGGGAAAAGTAATATTACTGATGCAATTCGCTGGGTACTTGGTGAACAATCTGCAAAGTCATTACGCGGTGCAAAGATGGAGGATATTATTTTTGCCGGAAGTGATACGAGAAGAGCGGTTAATGTTGCTGAAGTTACATTAACTTTAAATAATGAAGACCAACGCTTACCGATTGAGTATAACGAGGTGTGTGTAACGCGTCGTGTATCTCGTTCGGGTGATAGTGATTTTTATATTAATAAACAATCTTGTAGATTAAAAGATATTATTGATTTATTTATGGACTCTGGTATGGGAAGGGAAGCTTTTTCGATTATTAGCCAGGGGAAAGTCGAAGAGATTTTGAGTAGTAAATCAGAAGAACGTCGTGGTGTATTTGAAGAAGCTGCGGGTGTGCTGAAATATAAACTTCGTAAAAAGAAAGCTGAAGGGAAATTGGCGGAAACACAAGAAAACTTAAATCGTGTACAAGATATTATTCACGAATTAAGTAGTCAAGTAGAACCACTAGAAAGACAAGCTTCTATTGCGAAAGATTATCTTGAGAAAAAAGAAGAATTAGAGAAAGTAGAAGCTGCGCTTATTGTACATGAAATTGAAGAATTACATGAAAAGTGGGAAGCGCTTCGAAATCAATTTGGACATAATAAAGATGAAGAAGCTAAAATGTCGGCGAACTTACAAAAAAGTGAAGAAGAGCTTGAGGAATTACGCGGGCAATTACAAGCCGTTGATGAATCTGTAAATTCCTTACAAGAAGTTCTACTTCTGTCTAGTAAAGAACTAGAAAAACTAGAAGGGCAACGCGAGCTGTTAAAGGAAAGAAAGCAAAATGCAACGACACATTGTGCGCAGCTTGAAAAGCTAATTGTTGAGTTAACAGAGAAAACTACAAGTTATGATGGCCAAATTGAAACAAGTACAGAAGCTTTAATGCAATTTGTGAATCAAGTAAAAGAATTGGAGAAGAAATTGCATGATAACGAGCAATTACTTGCGACTTTTGCTGAGAATTTAGAGGAACAAATTGAGAATTTAAAAGGTGACTATATTGAACTTTTAAATCAACAAGCAAGTCTTCGTAATGAATTATCTATGATTGAAGAACAATCAAAACAGCAAAACTCTAAAAACGAACGACTTGATGAAGAAAATGAAAAGTATGTACAGATGCGTGTGGAAATTACAGCGAAAAAGGCGAAACTTGTAGACAGTTATGAGCAAGCGAGAGAGAAAATAGCTGGCATTATTTCTAACATACAGAAGACAGAAACGGCACTTGGGAAATGTAAGTCACAGTATAGTGAAAATGAAACGAAACTGTATCAAGCGTATCAATTTGTGCAACAGGCGCGCTCTCGGAAAGAAATGTTAGAAGAGATGCAAGAGGACTACTCTGGCTTCTATCAAGGGGTACGTGAAGTATTAAAGGCTAGAGAAAATAGACTACAAGGTATTGAGGGAGCTGTTGCAGAACTTCTGACTGTGCCGAAAGAATATGAAATCGCAATGGAAATCGCCCTTGGGGCAGCGATGCAACATATCGTAGTACAAACAGAAGAGCATGCTCGTAATGCAATTGCATTTTTAAAGCAAAATAAACATGGCCGTGCAACGTTTTTACCTCAAGCTGTTATTAAAAGCCGATCGCTATCATTTGATCAATTACGCATTGTGAATCAGCATCCATCGTTTGTCGGTGTAGCGGCAGAACTTGTGCAGTACAATAATAAATATGAGAATGTAGTTTCAAGTTTATTAGGTACAGTTGTTGTTGCGAAAGATTTACGCGGAGCAAATGAGTTAGCGAAACAACTGCAATACCGCTATCGTATTGTAACACTCGAAGGTGACGTAGTGAACCCGGGTGGTTCTATGACGGGTGGAGCTGTAAAACAGGCGAAATCCTCTTTATTGGGACGTCAACGTGAACTTGAAGAGTGGACTAAAAAACTAACTGACATGGAAGAAAAAACAACGAAGCTAGAAAACTTTGTTAAAGCAGTAAAGCAAGAGATTCAAGAAAAAGAAGTACAAATACGAGAGTTACGCCAAGGTGTAGAGACCGAACGTGTAGATGAACAGAAGCTAAGAGAAGAAATTAATCGTTTAGAATTAGATGAACATCGTATTAATGATCGTTTATCGATTTACGATTTAGAGATTGAAGGATTTTTACAAGATCAAGTAAAAATGCAAGGGCGCAAAGAAGAGTTAGAAAAGATTTTAGCGACTCTTCAAGCTGAGATTGGGGAATTAGATAGCAAAATCGTCGTTTTAACGAAACAAAAAAGTGAACAATATTCTTCAAAAGAAAAAGTTCAGAAGGAAATGACGGAGCTAAAAGTACAAGCTGCTGAACAACAACAACGTTTGTCTAATCAAAAAGAAAAAGTCGAACGATTGACGAAGGAAAAAGAAGAGACTGATGCGACGCTTGTAAAAACGAAAGAAGATTTAGCGTTCTTAAAGCAAGAGATGACATCTAATTCAAGTGGCGAAGAACAAATTACGAATATGATTGAGAAGAAAGCGTATGATCGTAATCAAACTTCGGAGTTAATTCGTTCTCGTCGTGAACAACGCGTATCATTGCAAGAAAGAGTCGAGCATTTAGAGCGCGGTGTGAAAGAAACAATAGGTAAACATAAATATATTCTTGAGATGCTGAAAGATCAAGAAGTGAAAATTAACCGACTTGATGTAGAGCTGGAAAATAGATTGCAACATTTACGTGAAACATATACTATTTCATTTGAAGCAGCAAAACTTAAGTATACAATGATGATGCCTGCAGAAGATGCACGTAAAAAGGTGAAACTAATTAAACTATCCATTGAAGAGTTAGGCGCAGTAAATTTAGGGGCAATTGATGAGTATGAACGTGTAGCAGAGCGCCATACATTCTTATTAGAGCAAAGAGATGACCTAGAAGAAGCGAAATCGACATTGCATCAACTTATTACGGAAATGGATGAAGAGATGAAAAAACGCTTTTCTACTACATTCGAAGGGATTCGAACAGAGTTTCAATCTGTATTCTCTGAATTATTCGGAGGTGGAAGAGCGGATTTAGTAATGACAAACCCAGAAGATTTACTAAATACGGGTATTGATATTGTAGCGCAACCACCAGGGAAGAAACTACAAAATTTAGGTTTACTTTCAGGGGGAGAGCGTGCTTTAACGGCAATTGCGCTCTTATTTGGTATTTTAAAAGTACGCCCAGTTCCATTCTGTGTTCTAGATGAAGTGGAAGCAGCTCTTGATGAGGCAAACGTTGCTCGTTTTGCGCAGTATTTAAAGAAATTTAGTGATGAAACGCAGTTTATTGTAATTACACACCGAAAAGGTACAATGGAAGAGTCTGATGTATTGTACGGTGTAACAATGCAAGAGTCAGGGGTGTCGAAGCTTGTTTCTGTTCGTTTAGATGATGGCGAAGAACTTGTTGCAAGTAGATAGGAAGGATGGGAAGTATGAGCTTTTTAAAAAAATTAAAAGAAAAAATTTCAAAACAAACGGATACGGTAACAGAGAAGTTTAAACAAGGATTAGAAAAAACGAGAAATTCATTTGCTGATAAAGTAAATGACTTAGTGTACCGTTACCGCAAAATAGACGAAGATTTCTTTGAAGAATTAGAAGAAATTTTAATTAGTGCGGATGTCGGAGTTTCGACAGTGATGGAATTAATTGATCAGTTGAAAGAAGAAGTGCAACGTCGTAACATTCAAGATCCGAAAGAAGTACAGGCTGTTATTTCTGAAAAGCTAGTGGGCATTTACAAAGGTGACAGCGATTTTAGTAATGAAGTTAATATACAAGAGGATCAATTAACAGTAGTTTTATTTGTTGGTGTGAATGGTGTGGGGAAAACGACGACGATTGGTAAGCTTGCACATAAATTTAAATCAGAAGGTAAGTCTGTCCTATTGGCGGCAGGAGATACATTCCGTGCTGGGGCGATTGAGCAATTAGAAGTATGGGGCGATCGTGTTGGTGTAGAAGTAATTAAACAAGGGTCAGGATCTGATCCAGCGGCTGTTATGTATGATGCTGTACAAGCGGCAAAGGCCCGTAAAGTGGATGTATTGCTATGTGATACAGCGGGACGCTTACAAAATAAAGTAAACTTAATGAATGAGTTAGAGAAAGTGAAGCGCGTAATTGAGCGTGAAGTACCAGGGGCTCCTCATGAAGTATTACTTGTTATTGATGCAACAACAGGGCAAAATGGTTTAAGTCAAGCGAAAACATTCCGTGAAGCCACGAATGTTACTGGTATTGTTTTAACGAAGTTAGATGGAACTGCTAAAGGTGGTATCGTCTTAGCGATTCGTAACGAAATGGATGTTCCGGTGAAATTTGTTGGGCTAGGAGAGCAAATGGATGATCTGCAACAGTTTGATCCAGAACAATATGTTTATGGTTTGTTTGCGAACGTAGTAGAAACAGAAGAAGTGTAAGTGAAAGAAGCGGTATTTCCGCTTCTTTTTTTATAAAAATATGTGATGTTAAGAAAAAAACTTGACACTCTTTTGTACTCCATGTAAACTAAGTCATGTAAAGGGAAATCACTTAACAAAGGATGATCCAACATGCTCGAGAAAACAACGAGAATGAACTATTTATTTGATTTTTATCAATCGTTGTTAACGCAAAAACAAAGAAGTTATATGTCGCTTTATTATCTAGATGATTTATCTCTTGGTGAAATTGCGGAAGAATTTGATGTAAGTCGCCAAGCCGTGTATGATAACATTAAACGGACTGAAGCGATGCTTGAAGAATATGAAGATAAATTAGTATTACTTCAAAAGTTTCAAGAGCGACAGCGACTTGTTGCAAAGCTAAAACAGCTAATCAGCGAAGAAGAGCATGTAAATGAAGAAATGAAACAAGTTGTTGAAGCTATCGAAAAATTAGATTAGGAGGGCGGCAATATGGCATTTGAAGGATTAGCCGACCGACTTCAACAGACAATGCAAAAAATCCGCGGCAAAGGAAAAGTTTCTGAAGCCGATGTAAAAGAAATGATGAGAGAAGTTCGTCTAGCTCTTTTAGAAGCGGATGTTAACTTTAAAGTAGTAAAAGATTTTATAAAGCGTGTGTCTGAGCGTGCTGTCGGACAAGATGTAATGAAAAGTTTGACACCTGGACAACAAGTAATTAAAATCGTACAGGAAGAACTTACAGAACTTATGGGCGGAGAGCAAAGCAAAATTGCTGTTGCTAATAAGCCACCTACTGTTATAATGATGGTTGGTCTGCAAGGTGCGGGTAAAACAACGACGACAGGTAAGCTTGCAAATTTGCTTCGTAAAAAGCATAATCGTAAACCGATGCTTGTTGCAGCGGATATTTACCGTCCAGCAGCGATTAAACAGCTTGAAACATTAGGGAAGCAATTGGACATGCCTGTTTTCTCCTTAGGAGATCAAGTAAGTCCGGTTGAAATTGCGAAACAAGCGATTGCGAAAGCAAAAGAAGATCATCACGATTACGTTTTAATCGATACAGCGGGTCGCCTGCATATTGATGAAGAACTAATGGGTGAATTAGCGAAAGTCAAAGAAGTTGCGAAACCGGATGAAATTTTCCTTGTTGTCGATGCGATGACAGGACAAGACGCGGTAAATGTAGCACAAAGTTTCCATGAACAGTTAGGATTAACAGGTGTTGTATTAACGAAATTAGATGGTGATACGCGCGGTGGTGCGGCATTATCTATTAAGGCTGTAACAAATACACCAATTAAATTTGCTGGTATGGGTGAAAAACTAGATGCAATTGAAGCGTTCCATCCAGAACGTATGGCATCCCGTATTTTAGGGATGGGCGACGTCTTAACATTAATTGAAAAAGCGCAAGCTACAGTTGATGAAGAGAAAGCAAAAGAACTTGAGCAAAAAATGCGTACGCTTTCGTTTACGCTTGACGATTTCCTAGAACAACTTGGACAAGTGCGTCAACTTGGACCGCTTGACGAATTGTTAGGAATGCTTCCTGGTGCAAATAAAATTAAAGGGCTGAAAAATGCACAAGTTGATGAAAAACAAATTGGGCATATTGAGGCAATTATTCGTTCTATGACTAAAGTAGAACGAGAACAACCGGAAATAATCAATGCTAGTCGTAAAAAGCGCATTGCCAAAGGTAGCGGTACAACGGTACAAGAAATCAATCGTCTAATCAAGCAATTTGATGATATGAAAAAAATGATGAAGACGATGACGGGAATGCAAAAAGGTAAGAAAAAAGGACTAGGTGGATTGAAGTTTCCATTCATGTAAGGAAAAAAGATGGCTCTGTTAAGAAAAAATACTTTACAAAGCAATAGTCTTTTTGCTAATATAATTATCTGTGTGAAATAAATTCGGAGGTGCTTTATAAATGGCAGTTAAAATTCGTTTAAAACGTATGGGAGCTAAAAAAACTCCTTTCTATCGTGTAGTTGTTGCAGATTCTCGTTCTCCTCGTGACGGACGTTTCATTGAGGAAATCGGTACTTACAATCCGGTTGCTCAACCAGCGGAAGTTAAGATCAACGAAGAAGCAGCATTAAAATGGTTAGGAAATGGTGCTAAACCATCTGATACAGTTCGTAACCTTTTCTCTAACCAAGGTATCATGGAGAAATTCCACTTATCTAAACAAGGTAAGTAATTGAGGCAATGACAATGAAAATGTTAGTCGAGACAATTGTTAAACCTCTTGTGGATCATCCTGGAGATGTAAAAGTTACACAGGAACTTTGCAACGGAGAAATAAAGTATCGATTAACTGTACATCCTGAGGATGTTGGAAAAGTCATTGGAAAGCAAGGGAAAGTTGCGAAAGCGATTAGAATGCTCTTGTATTCAGTGGGACATCATAATGATGAGAACGTCACACTGGAAATTCAATAAACGTAAAAAGGGCGAGGAGTTATTTCCTCTCCCTTTTTTAACATTTAAAGAGAAATTGCATGTTCCATATATAAAATGGAAATGCTTAATTTATATAGAAACCAGGGGTGACATACTATTTATGACAAAATGGTTTAATGTAGGGAAAATTGTAAATACTCATGGCGTAAAAGGAGAAATTCGTGTTATTTCTCGTACTGATTTTCCAGAAGAGCGATATAAAGTAGGGAACACGTTATACATATGGGATGAGAAAGGTACAGACTATCTTACAGTGAAGGTAACTTCTCATCGTCAACATAAGACATTTGATTTATTAACACTTGAAGGATACAACAATGTAGATGAAGTAGAGAAGTTAAAAGGTTCTTTAATAAAAGTACCAGAAGAGCAGTTAGGCGAACTAGCTGAAGGTGAATACTACTACCATGAAATTATTGGTTGCAACGTTGTAACGGAAGAAGGAGAAGTGTTAGGGACAATCAAAGAGATTCTATCTCCTGGTGCGAATGACGTTTGGGTGATTAAACGTCCAAAGGGTCAAGATTTGTTAATTCCTTATATTGATGACGTTGTACTTCAAGTTAACATTGAAAATAAATTAGTAACCATTCATGTAATGGAAGGGCTACTATAATGAAAATTGACATTTTAACATTGTTTCCAGATATGTTTACGGGTGTATTTGGTTCTTCAATTTTAAAGAAAGCACAAGAAAAAGAAGCGGTAGAGCTTCGTGTTGTCAATTTTCGTGAGTATACAACTAGTAAGCATAATAGTGTAGATGATTATCCGTATGGTGGGGGCGCTGGTATGGTATTAACCCCACAGCCTATCTTTGACGCAGTAGAAGAGTTAACGAAGGAAACAGACCGTAAGCCGAGAATCGTCTTAATGTGTCCACAAGGAGAGCGTTTCACGCAGAAGAAGGCAGAAGAGCTTGCTGGAGAAGAGCATGTTATTTTTGTATGTGGCCATTATGAAGGATACGATGAACGAATTCGTGAGCATCTTGTAACAGATGAGATTTCTATTGGGGATTACGTATTAACGGGTGGAGAATTGGCTTCTATGGTAGTCACTGACAGTGTTGTACGTCTTTTGCCAGGAGTGCTTGGGAATCAAACGTCACAAGTGGAAGACTCTTTTAGCACAGGTTTGTTAGAACACCCACATTATACACGTCCTGCTGATTTTCGTGGTATGAAGGTACCGGATGTACTAATGTCAGGAAATCATAAAAACATTGATGAATGGCGCCATAAAGAGTCACTACGTCGTACGTACACACGTAGACCGGATTTACTGGAAGAACGAGAATTATCTAAGCAAGAAGAGAAATGGCTGGAACAGATTAAAGAAGACCGATAAGGGCTTGATATATTTTCTATTGCAACAGTCCTAGCAATATGCTATTATAACATTTGTGCTACTGAAATCAGTAGCCGTATTAACGATGTTCCGCTGTAATTTAATAAGACTTTATAAGAGCATCTGTTTAAAGGAGAGAATTTAATATGCAACAATTAATCACAGAAATCACAAAAGGCCAATTGAAAACTGACCTTCCTTCATTCCGTCCTGGAGACACTTTACGTGTACACGTAAAAGTAGTTGAGGGAACTCGTGAAAGAATTCAGCTTTTCGAAGGTGTTGTAATTAAACGTCGTGGTGGCGGAATCAGTGAAACATTCACAGTTCGTAAGATTTCTTACGGTGTAGGTGTTGAGCGTACATTCCCAGTTCACACGCCAAGAATCGCGAACATCGAAGTACTTCGCCGTGGTAAAGTACGTCGTGCTAAGTTATACTACTTACGTAACCTTCGCGGTAAAAAAGCACGTATTAAAGAAATTCGATAAGACATGTATGGGAGCTTGTAAATACACAAGCTCCCTTTTTCCAATCTATATGAAATTTTGGTATAATACGAGCAGCTTACATAACAGTGGAGGGGAAAGCATGAAGAAAGAGAAGAGCTCACTTTGGGAATGGATCAAAGCAATTTTGATTGCTGTTGTATTAGCGGGCGTAATTAGACAGTTTTTCTTTGCCCCAATTCTCGTAGACGGTGTATCGATGTCGCCGACTTTACATGACCGTGATCGAATGATTGTTAATAAAATTGGCTATCACATAGGTGATCCGAAACGCTTTGATATTATTGTATTCCGAGCGACGGAAGAAAAAGATTATATTAAGCGTATTATTGGTCTGCCAGGCGACGAAATCGAATACCGTAATGATAAACTATATGTTAACGGGAAACCTTATGAGGAGCCGTATTTAGATAAGCAGAAAAAACAACTTGCTGACGGACCGCTTACATATGATTTTACTCTTGAAGAAATGACAGGAAAGAAAACTGTTCCAGAAGGTCAATTATTTGTTTTAGGCGATAATCGTCGTTTTAGTAAAGATAGCCGTTCGATTGGTACAATTTCAATGGACCAAGTGATTGGTAAAGCAAATATGCTATATTGGCCTTTAAAAGATGCACGTATTGTGAAATAAAAGAAAAAGAAGGTGGCAACATGGTAATTCAATGGTTCCCAGGACATATGGCAAAGGCTAGACGCCAAGTAACAGAAAAATTAAAGTTAATTGATGTTGTAATTGAGCTTGTAGATGCTCGATTACCTTTATCTTCTCGTAATCCAATGATTGATGAAATTATTACACATAAACCAAGGCTTGTTGTTTTAAATAAAGCGGATATGGCGGATGATCGTCTTACAAAGCAGTGGATTGCATATTTTGATGAAAGAGGTCAAAAGGCAATTTCAATTAATGCGCAAGCTGGACAAGGTATGAAAGAAATTGCAGCAGCTTGTAAAGTTCTTGTCAAAGAAAAATTCGATAAAATGGTTGCTAAAGGCATTAGACCAAGAGCAATTCGTGCTTTAATTGTAGGTATTCCAAACGTTGGTAAATCTACACTAATTAATAAATTAGCGAAGAAGAATATAGCAAAAACAGGAGATCGTCCTGGTGTGACAACGGCCCAGCAGTGGATTAAAGTTGGGAAAGAAATGGAATTATTAGATACACCAGGTATTTTGTGGCCTAAATTTGAAGATGAATTAGTTGGTCTTCGTTTAGCGACGACTGGTGCAATTAAAGATTCTATATTAAATCTACAGGATGTAGCTATTTATGCGTTACGTTTTATGGAAAAACATTATCCAGAACGTTTAAAAGAGCGATATAATTTAAATGACATTCCAGAAGAAATTGTGGAGTTATTTGATGCAATTGGAAAAAATAGAGGTTGCTTAATGGGCGGCGGAATGATTGATTATGATAAAACATCTGAGCTTATACTTCGTGAGCTTCGTGGTGGAAGATTTGGAAAAATGACATTTGAAACACCAGAAGAGTTTGCAGAGCAGGTAGAAGATGCGGAAAAAGTAGAAGAAGTATAAGACGTGCGTTTGTACGTCTTTTCTTTTTGGTTACGTTTAAAAGGAGTGTAAATAGATGCAAAAAATGACTATTCATGAAGCGGAATGTTTGCTGCAAGAAATTATGAATGAAGAAGACGAGCGTTTTCAAATGTTAGTGAAAGATGAGCGAAAAGGTGTTCAAAAATTAATTTTGAAGTGGTATAAACAAAAAGAGTTAGCGCAAAAAGAAAGAGAAAAATTTCTAGAAATGTCAAAGTACGAAAATGAGTTACGTGAAAAAGGGCTCACATACATTGCTGGTATTGATGAAGTGGGTCGTGGGCCGTTAGCGGGACCGGTTGTGACGGCGGCAGTCGTCCTTCCGGAAGACTTTTATATTCCAGGATTAAATGACTCGAAAAAATTAAGTGAAGCGAAACGTGAGCGTTTTTATGATGAAATTAAAGATCATGCAATTGCGATTGGAGTTGGAATTATATCACCACAAGTTATTGATGAAATAAATATTTATCAAGCGACGAAGCAAGCGATGTTAGATGCCGTTGCTAATTTATCATGTACACCAGAATATTTATTAATCGATGCGATGAAGCTTCCTACATCAATTCCGCAAACATCAATCATTAAAGGTGATGCGAAAAGTGTCTCTATTTCAGCTGCATCTATTATTGCGAAAGTGACGAGAGACCGCATGATGAAAGAGTTAGGAGGAAAGTATCCTGCATATGGATTCGAACAACATATGGGATATGGGACGAAACAGCATTTAGAAGCGATTGAAGTACATGGAGTATTAGAGGAACATCGAAAATCATTCGCGCCAATTAAAGATATGATTCAAAAATAAGCTGTATATTCACAGCTTATTTTTTATTTTGGTATATAAACATTATTATTTTCGAAAAAGAATAAAGCGATTTCAGTTTTCTGACACTTTATTGTAGACAGCGTGCCAATCATCTTATACAATGGCAATGTAATGTTTTTTAAACATTAAAAAACTTTTCGAGTAAAACAGGAAAACAGGGGAGGATGGGACCATGAATATCCATGAGTACCAAGGTAAGGCAGTCCTTAGAAGCTATGGGGTTAGCGTTCCGAACGGGAAGGTTGCATTTACAGTAGAAGAAGCTGTAGAAGCAGCGAAAGAATTAGGAACGGAAGTATGTGTAGTTAAAGCGCAAATTCACGCTGGTGGACGCGGCAAAGCTGGCGGTGTAAAAGTTGCGAAAAATTTAGAAGAAGTTCGTACATATGCAGAAAGCATTTTAGGAACTACACTTGTGACGCATCAAACAGGTCCTGAAGGTAAGGAAGTAAAACGCTTACTTATCGAAGAAGGTTGCGATATTAAAAAAGAATATTATGTAGGTCTTGTATTAGATCGTGCAACTTCTCAAGTTGTTTTAATGGCATCTGAAGAAGGTGGAACAGAAATTGAAGAAGTAGCAGAAAAAACGCCTGAAAAAATCTTTAAAGAATATATTGATCCAGCAGTAGGTTTACAAGGTTTCCAAGCGCGTAGAATCGCGTTTAACATCAATATTCCAAAAGAACTTGTAGGACAAGCTGTGAAGTTTATGATGGGCTTATACAGTGCGTTTATCGAAAAAGATTGCTCTATCGCTGAGATTAATCCACTTGTTACAACAGGTGACGGTAAAGTTATGGCGTTAGATGCAAAATTAAACTTTGATTCTAATGCGTTATATCGCAATAAAGATATTTTAGAACTTCGTGATCTTGAAGAAGAAGATTCAAAAGAAATTGAAGCTTCTAAATATGACTTAAACTACATTCCTTTAGATGGAAATATCGGTTGTATGGTTAATGGTGCAGGTTTAGCAATGGCTACAATGGATATCATTAAACATTACCATGGTGACCCAGCTAACTTCTTAGATGTTGGTGGCGGCGCAACAGCTGAAAAAGTTACAGAAGCATTCAAAATTATCCTTTCTGACAAAAATGTAAAAGGTATCTTCGTTAACATTTTTGGTGGCATTATGAAGTGTGATGTTATCGCAGAAGGTGTTATTGAAGCGACGAAGCAGGTAGGTCTTGAGTTGCCTTTAGTTGTACGTCTTGAAGGTACAAACGTAGAGCTAGGAAAGAAAATTTTAAATGAGTCTGGTTTAAATATTGTTGCAGCAGAATCTATGGCAGACGGTGCACAAAAAATTGTTTCACTAGTGGGCTAATAGAAAGCGGGGGAGAAAAATGAGCGTATTAGTTAATAAAGATACAAAAGTTATTGTTCAAGGTATTACAGGTTCTCAAGGGTTATTCCATACAAAGCAAATGATTGAATACGGTACGAAAATTGTAGGTGGTGTAACACCAGGTAAAGGTGGCACTGATATTGAAGGCGTACCAGTATTTGATACAGTAGAAGATGCTGTGAAAGCAACAGGCGCAAACGCTTCAGTTGTATACGTTCCACCCGCTTTTGCGGCTGATGCAATTATGGAAGCTGTTGATGCAAAGGTTGATTTAGTAGTATGTATTACCGAAGGAATCCCTGTATTAGATATGGTAAACGTAAAGAGATATATGGCGGGTAAACATACACGTTTACTTGGACCAAACTGCCCTGGTGTCATTACACCTGACGAATGTAAAATTGGTATTATGCCAGGATATATTCACAAAAAAGGTCATGTTGGTATCGTATCTCGCTCTGGTACATTAACGTATGAAGCTGTACATCAGTTAACGCAAGAAGGTATTGGCCAATCTACTGCTGTAGGTATCGGGGGAGACCCTGTTAACGGTACGGACTTTATTGATGCGTTAAAAGCATTTAATGAAGATGAAGAAACGCATGCTGTAATTATGATTGGTGAAATCGGCGGTACGGCAGAAGAAGAAGCAGCAGAATGGGTACAAGCTAATATGACAAAACCAGTTGTAGGCTTCATTGGTGGTCAAACAGCGCCTGAAGGCAAACGTATGGGTCATGCTGGGGCGATCATTTCTGGCGGCAAAGGAACTGCTGCTGAAAAGATTAAAACAATGGAAGCTTGTGGTATTAAAGTAGCGGAAACACCAGCTGTTATGGGTGAAACATTAATCTCTGTTTTAAAAGAAAAGGGATTATTTGAGACTTGTAAAAACTACTAATCTTTTTGAAAGACACCTTCTTATTAGAGGGTGTCTTTTTACACATTTTTTGTTTACATAATAAAAATTATGGGTAAGGAGAATTGAGATGAAAAGAGAACGTTTATTGCACCTTCATTACATGTTGGCGGATCATTGGAAGGCGATGGAGAGACTACTATATGTTGATCCAGAACTGAAGGGAATATACACTTTTAGTCCGGAACAATTTGAATATTACGCTGGAATATCCTCGGAAAAATCTTTAGAACTAGTAAATTTTCTTCAAATTTCAAATCTCCAACAATATGTATCCCAGTTAGAAAAAAAGAGAATATTTTATATAACAATATGGGATAAGGACTATCCACAATTACTGCGAGAAATACAAGATCCCCCTTTTGTTTTATACGGAAAAGGAGAAAGAGATTTTCTAAATAAAGTAAATAAATTAGCGATTGTTGGAACGAGAGAACCGTCTTTATATGGAAAGGAGAGTATGAAGTTTATTTTACAACCTTTACTTGAAAAAGAATGGCTTATTGTTAGTGGGTTTGCAAGAGGGATAGATACAATTGCTCATGAAGTTACAGTAAGGCAGCATTGCCCGACCATTGCAATATTAGGACACGGATTATCTTATATGTATCCAAAGGAGAATAGAGGTTTGTATGACACGTGGAAAGATTATATATTGTTATTGACAGAGTATCCGCCTCATTATGTGCCGAAAAAATGGTATTTCCCAAAAAGAAATCGAATTATTAGCGGTATAAGTAAAGGTGTTTTAGTTGTAGAAGCAAAAACGAGAAGTGGATCCCTTATTACTGCAGACCTTGCGCTAGAACAAAATAGAGAGGTGTTTGCGCTTCCTGGACCGATATTTATAGAGAGTGCAGCGGGAACGAATCATCTAATTCAACAAGGCGCAAAGCTAGTAAGAAATGCGGAGGATATCCTTGAAGAAATTTTAAATTAACCATATATTTTTATGTTTTTATTAAACAATTATTGACAAATGGTAGATTGTCGCTGTATGGTATATTCATTCTTGATTGACAAAAACAAGAGAAATCAATAAGATTGATGAAGACTTGAATCCACCTCTTAAGGAGGCACTAGCATGTCAGATTACCTCGTAATCGTGGAGTCGCCTTCTAAGGCGAAGACCATTGAAAAATATTTAGGGAAAAAATACAAAGTCGTCGCGTCCATGGGACATGTCCGCGATTTACCTAAAAGCCAAATGGGGATAGAAGTAAAGAATAACTTCACCCCGAAGTATATTACCATTCGTGGTAAGGGTCCCGTTTTAAAAGATTTAAAATCAGCGGCAAAAAAAGCAAAGAAAGTCTATCTCGCGGCCGATCCGGATCGTGAAGGAGAAGCAATTGCTTGGCATTTAGCAAATACGTTAAATGTGGACGTTGAATCAGATTGCCGAGTTGTATTTAATGAGATTACAAAAGATGCAATAAAAGAATCATTTAAATATCCTCGTGCAATTAATATGGATTTAGTAGATGCACAACAGGCAAGACGTATACTCGATCGTCTTGTTGGTTACAATATTAGTCCTTTATTATGGAAGAAAGTAAAAAAAGGATTAAGTGCAGGACGCGTACAATCTGTAGCAGTTCGTTTAATCATCGAACGTGAAAAAGAAATTCAAAGTTTTGAACCTGAAGAATTCTGGACAATTAAAACAGAATTTGTGAAAGGGAAAGACACATTTGAAGCAAGCTTTTACGGTGTAGATGGTGAAAAAGTTCAATTAACGAACGAAGCACAAGTGAACGAAATAATCGAAAAGATGAAAGACAATGCGTTTTCGGTTGAAAATGTAACGCGAAAAGAGCGAAAGCGTAACCCTGCATTACCGTTTACAACATCTTCCTTGCAACAAGAGGCAGCGCGTAAGTTAAATATGCGAGCAAAGAAAACAATGATGCTTGCACAGCAGCTGTATGAAGGGATAGATCTTGGAAAACAAGGGACTGTAGGTCTTATTACGTATATGAGAACTGATTCAACACGTATCTCAGAAACAGCTCAAACAGAGGCTCGTGATTACATTACTGAGGCGTTTGGTGCGGAATACATAGGAACAGAGAAGAGGAAAGAAACGAAAAAGTCGAAAGCACAAGATGCGCATGAGGCGATTCGTCCTACTTCGGTAATGAGAAAGCCAGAGGAACTAAAAAGTTTCTTAAGTCGTGATCAACTCCGTTTGTATAAACTGATTTGGGAGCGATTTGTTGCAAGTCAAATGGCATCTGCTATAATGGATACTGTTACAGCGAAACTCATTAATAACAATGTTCAGTTCCGTGCAAGTGGATCAGTTGTAAAGTTCCCAGGATTTATGAAAGTGTACGTAGAGTCGAAAGATGATGGTGCGGAAGAAAAGGATAAGATGTTGCCACCGTTAGAAGTAGGTGAAACTGTATTTTCAAAAGATATAGAACCAAAGCAACATTACACACAGCCTCCGCCGCGTTATACAGAGGCTCGTCTAGTAAGAACACTTGAAGAGCTTGGAATTGGGAGACCGTCTACTTATGTACCGACACTTGAAACAATCCAAAAACGAGGATACGTTGCTTTAGATAATAAACGCTTCGTTCCGACTGAGCTTGGTGGAATAGTAATCGAACTTATTTTAGAGTTTTTCCCAGAAATTATTAACATTGAATTTACTGCCAATATGGAGCAAAGCCTTGATGAAGTAGAAGAAGGAAATGCGAATTGGGTGAAAATTGTTGATGATTTCTACGTAGGATTTGAACCGCGCTTAGAAAAAGCGGAAAAAGAAATGCGTGAAGTGGAAATTAAAGATGAACCAGCTGGGGAAGACTGTGAATTATGTAGTCACCCGATGGTCTTTAAAATGGGTAAATATGGGAAGTTTATGGCTTGTTCAAATTTCCCGGAATGTCGTAATACAAAACCGATTGTAAAAGAAATCGGTGTTACTTGTCCGAAGTGTGATAAAGGGCAAATTATTGAACGCCGTAGTAATAAAAAGAAACGCCTTTTCTACGGATGCGGTACGTATCCAGAATGTGACTTTGTATCTTGGGATAAGCCGATTGGTCGTAAATGTCCGAAGTGTGAAGGTATGCTCGTAGAGAAAAAGTTAAAAAAAGGCGTGCAAGTACAATGTATTTCGTGTGATTATGAAGAAGAACAACAAATGTGAGCGTAACTGCTCACATTTTTTTCGGGAAGAAAAGGAAAGGTGATATATATGACAACACAAGTAGTAAACGTCATTGGCGCAGGTCTTGCAGGAAGCGAAGCAGCTTACCAAATTGCAAAGCGTGGTGTCCAAGTAAAATTATATGAAATGAGACCAGTAAGGCAAACACCAGCTCATCATACAGATAAATTTGCTGAATTAGTATGTAGTAACTCACTTCGCGCAAACACATTAACAAATGCTGTTGGTGTTATTAAAGAAGAAATGCGTCTAATGGATTCTGTCATTATTCGTGC
Organism: Bacillus sp. AR13-1; assembly: GCF_008042285.1. Taxonomy (NCBI): domain Bacteria; kingdom Bacillati; phylum Bacillota; class Bacilli; order Caryophanales; family Bacillaceae; genus Bacillus; species Bacillus sp. AR13-1. The sequence continues at coordinate 47,255 of NZ_QNUA01000010.1, read as the reverse complement.
AGCCGATGAGTGCTCTGTACCAGCAGGAGGTGCTTTAGCTGTAGACCGTCATGAATTCGCGGCGAAAGTGACTGAATATGTGAAAAATCATCCGAACGTAACTGTAATGAATGAGGAAATCACTGAAATTCCAGAGGGACCAACTGTTATTGCGACAGGTCCACTTACGTCTCCTGATCTTTCTGCACAATTAAAAAAACTAACAGGTGAAGATTATTTTTATTTCTATGATGCTGCCGCGCCAATCGTTGAGAAAGACAGCATTGACATGAATAAAGTATATTTAAAATCCCGTTATGATAAAGGTGAAGCGGCATATTTAAACTGTCCAATGACAGAAGAAGAGTTTGATCGTTTTTATGAGGCTTTAATTGCTGCTGAGACAGTGCCTTTAAAAGAATTTGAAAAAGAAATTTTCTTTGAAGGTTGTATGCCAGTAGAAGTTATGGCAAGTAGAGGAAGACAGACGTTAGTATTTGGGCCGATGAAGCCTGTTGGGTTAGAAGATCCGAAAACAGGGAAAACACCGTATGCGGTTGTTCAGTTACGTCAAGATGATGCAGCAGGAACATTATACAATATTGTAGGCTTCCAAACACATTTAAAGTGGGGGCCACAAAAAGAAGTGTTACAGCTAATTCCAGGACTAGAAAACGCAGAGATTGTACGTTATGGTGTAATGCATCGTAATACGTTTATTAATTCGCCTAATTTGCTTCGTCCAACATATCAATATAAACAACGTGATGATTTATTCTTCGCTGGTCAAATGACTGGTGTAGAGGGTTATGTTGAATCAGCAGCATCAGGATTATTAGCGGGTATTAACGCTGCTCGACTTGTACAAGGTGAAGAGCCAGTTGTATTACCACCTGTAACTGCAATGGGAAGTATGGCAAATTATATTACTGCGACAAATGCGAAAAACTTCCAGCCAATGAATGCAAACTTCGGTTTATTTACACCGTTAGAGAAGAAAATTAAAAAGAAACAAGAGCGAAATGAAGCATATGCTACACGCGCTTTGGAAACAATTCAAAATTTTGTAAATATTTAATTAAATTTCTTGCAAAGGCTACTAAGTTGTGATACGATTTAGTAGCCTTTATTGAGGTGAATTATATGGATGTGAATGTGAAGAAATTGTTACAATTATTCGTTGGATATTTACAAATTGAAAGAAATTATTCAAAATATACAATTGCAAGTTATCAAAATGATTTAGAACATTTTGTGCAATTTATGGAGCGAGAAGGCATATCCTCTTTTTTAGATGTTACATACGCGGATGTTCGTTTATACTTGACGACGTTGCACGATCAGAAGTTAGCCCGTAAATCTGTCGCAAGGAAAGTATCAAGCTTACGAAGTTTATATCGTTTTTTGATGCGTGAAGGTTATCAAAAAGATAATCCGTTTGCACTTGCGTCACTTCCCAAGAAAGAATTGTCAATCCCAAAGTTTTTATATGCTGAAGAGTTAGAGGAATTGTTTGAAGTTTCTGATACAGGGGCACCATTAGGTCAAAGGAATCAAGCTTTATTAGAGTTGATGTATGCAACTGGGATTCGTGTAAGCGAATGCGTTAATTTGCAACTTACCGACATTGACTTTGCAGTGGGAACAATTTTAGTGATGGGAAAAGGGAAAAAACAAAGATATATTCCGTTCGGAAGCTATGCACAAGATGCTTTAATTACTTATATAGAGAACGGGAGAAAACAGTTAGCTCAAAAGACTGAAGAACAATCTCATATGGTATTTTTAAATGCGAAAGGTAAGCCGTTAACAGATCAGGGTGTACGTTATGTTTTGAACGAACTCATTAAGAAAGCTTCACTTACAATGCGGATAAGTCCCCATATGTTAAGGCATACATTTGCTACACATATGTTGGATGAAGGAGCGGATTTACGTACTGTGCAGGAGCTATTAGGTCATGAGAATTTGTCAACCACACAAATTTATACGCATGTCTCTAAAGAAAGATTGCGTTCTGTGTACATGAAGCATCACCCGCGGGCATAAATTGCTTTTAAGGCTATAAAAACATATAAAGGAGTTTTTTCTATGGGAAATTTCCACGCTACAACGATATTTGCAGTTCATCATAATGGAGAATGTGCAATGGCTGGAGATGGTCAGGTAACGATGGGGAATGCTGTTGTAATGAAACATACAGCTCGCAAAGTTCGCAAACTTTTCCAAGGGAAAGTTTTAGCTGGTTTTGCAGGATCAGTTGCTGATGCATTTACTCTTTTTGAAATGTTTGAAGGAAAATTAGAAGAGTATAATGGCAATTTGCAGCGCGCTGCAGTTGAGATGGCGAAACAATGGCGTGGTGATAAAATGCTACGTCAGCTAGAAGCAATGCTCATTGTCATGGATAAAACAACGATGCTCCTTGTTTCAGGTACAGGAGAAGTGATTGAACCAGATGATGGTATTTTAGCAATTGGTTCAGGCGGACATTATGCACTTGCTGCTGGTCGTGCTTTAAAGCAACATGCAAGTGAACATTTAACAGCGAAACAAATTGCGAAGGCCAGTTTAGAAATTGCAGGCGATATTTGTGTTTATACGAACCACAACATAATTGTTGAAGAATTGTAGAATCGTAAGGGAGGCATTTTATATGCATTTACATTTTACTCCGCGTCAAATTGTGGAAAAATTAGATCAATACATCATCGGTCAAAAAGATGCAAAGAAAGCGGTTGCTGTAGCTCTACGAAATCGATACCGTCGCAGTAAATTAGTTGAAAATTTACGTGATGAAATTGCACCTAAAAACATTTTAATGATTGGACCGACAGGTGTTGGTAAAACAGAGGTAGCACGGCGAATGGCGAAACTCGTTGGAGCACCTTTTATTAAGGTTGAAGCGACGAAATTTACAGAAGTTGGATATGTGGGTCGAGATGTAGAGTCGATGGTCCGCGACCTTGTTGAAACGTCTGTTCGCATTGTGAAAGAGGAAATGGTAGTTAAAGTTCAAGATAAAGCAGAAGAGCAAGCGAATCAACGTCTTGTTGAAATTTTAGTGCCGAGTCCGGAGAAACAATCTGGATTTAAAAATCCATTAGAAATGCTTTTTGGTGGTAATCAAAATTCAAACCAAACATCTGATGCACAGGAAGATGATGAAATCGAAAAGAAACGTCAAGATGTGGAAAGAAAGCTTGCGGCAGGCCTTCTTGAAGATGAAGTGATATCGATCGAAGTGACGGAACAACAGTCTTCTATGTTTGATATGTTGCAAGGAACTGGCATGGAGCAAATGGGAATGAATTTCCAAGATGCACTAGGAAGTATCATGCCGAAAAAAACGAAAAAACGTAAACTTTCTGTAAAAGAAGCAAGAAAACTCTTGACAAATGAAGAGGCACAGCGCTTAATTGATATGGATGAAGTTACACAAGAGGCTGTTTATCGTGCTGAACAGCTCGGGATTATTTTTATCGATGAAATTGACAAAATTGCTGGTAAGCAGTCGAATAGCGTAGATGTATCGCGTGAAGGTGTGCAACGTGACATTTTACCGATTGTAGAAGGGTCGAATGTAGCAACGAAATACGGATCAGTAAAAACGGATTATATTTTATTTGTTGCAGCTGGAGCGTTCCATATGTCTAAACCGTCGGATTTAATTCCGGAATTGCAAGGGAGATTTCCGATTCGAGTAGAATTAACAAAATTATCGGCGGATGATTTTGTTAAAATATTAATCGAGCCTGACAATGCGCTAATTAAACAGTACACGGCGTTATTAGCGACTGAAGGTATAGAAATTGAATTTTCAGACGAAGCTATTCGTAAGATTGCTGAGATTGCTTATCAAGTTAATCAGGATACAGATAATATTGGAGCGAGAAGACTTCATACTGTTATGGAGAAGCTCCTTGAAGATTTATCGTTTGAGGCATCTGAAATTACGTTAGAGAAAATAACGATAACACCTCAATATGTTGAGGAAAAATTAGCGACAATAGCTAAAAATAAAGATGTGAGCCAGTTTATTTTGTAATAGTGTCATCAGGTGACTCGCCCTAGTTTCCAAGTGATGAAAAAATATGTAAGTAACATGTAGGAGGAAATTTTGAAATGGAATTATTAGCAAAAACGAGAAAATTAAATGCGTTATTACAGAGCGCAGCAGGAAAGCCTGTAAACTTTAGAGAGATGTCTGACACAATGTGTGAAGTAATTGAAGCGAACGTGTTCGTTGTAAGTCGTCGCGGTAAATTATTAGGATATGCGATTCACCAACAAATCGAAAACGAACGTATGAAGCACATGCTTGCAGAGCGTCAATTCCCAGAAGAGTATACGCAAAGTTTATTCAATGTTACAGAAACATCTTCAAATTTAGGTGTGGATAGTGACTACACAGCATTCCCGGTAGAAAATAGAGAATTATTCGGTCAAGGTTTAACTACAATCGTACCAATCGTTGGTGGCGGTGAGCGTCTAGGTACACTAGTATTAGCTCGTCTTGGTCAAGAGTTCTTAGACGATGATTTAATTCTTGCTGAATACAGCTCAACTGTTGTAGGTATGGAAATCTTACGTGAAAAAGCAGAAGAAATCGAAGAGGAAGCACGTAGTAAAGCTGTTGTTCAAATGGCGATTAGCTCATTATCTTACAGTGAGTTAGAAGCAATCGAGCATATCTTCGAAGAATTAAATGGAACAGAAGGTTTACTTGTTGCAAGTAAAATTGCTGATCGCGTGGGAATTACTCGTTCGGTAATCGTAAATGCACTACGTAAATTAGAAAGTGCTGGTGTTATTGAGTCTCGCTCTTTAGGTATGAAAGGAACATACATTAAAGTGCTAAACGACAAGTTTCTACAGGAACTTGCTAAATTAAAAACAAACTAATTTATAAAAAAACTCTCCTCGCTTGAGGAGAGTTTTTTGTTTTTTTAAGTGAATGATTTTGCTTACGTAAGGCGTCATGACAACATTCATTAGAAAACTATTAATTAACCTTCAATTCCTTGCTTAAAGGAATTGAAGGTTGGTAATACTAGAATTTGAGCGTGAAAAAAAGAAAGTTTTACATTGTTCGCATTTTCGACTTGATTGTAATATTTCAGTATGATATAGTAAGCAGTGGTGTCAGTACAAAGTACACACGTTTACTGATTTAAGTGTTGGTGCTACGTTCGTAGTTTCGCTTAGAGATGAAGTAAACGGAGGATATCAAAAAACCATTTAGGAGGAACTAAATTATGTCAGTAATTTCTATGAAACAATTGCTTGAAGCTGGTGTTCATTTCGGACATCAAACTCGTCGTTGGAACCCAAAAATGAAGCGTTACATCTTCACAGAGCGTAACGGTATCTACATCATCGACTTACAAAAAACTGTGAAAAAAGTTGAGGAAGCTTACAGAACGATGCGTGACATCGCTGCTGAAGGTGGAGACATTTTATTCGTAGGTACTAAAAAACAAGCACAAGAAGCTATTAAAGAAGAAGCAACTCGTGCTGGTATGTACTTCGTTAACCAACGTTGGTTAGGTGGAACTTTAACAAACTTCCAAACAATCCAAAAGCGTATCAAGCGTCTTAAAGATATCGAAAGAATGCAAGAAGATGGTACTTTCGAAGTACTTCCTAAGAAAGAAGTTGTTCAACTTAAAAAAGAGTTAGAGCGTCTTGAGAAATTCTTAGGCGGTATTAAAGATATGAAAGGTCTTCCAAGTGCATTATTCGTAGTAGACCCTCGTAAAGAGCGTATTGCAGTTGCTGAAGCGCGCAAATTACACATTCCAATCATCGGTATCGTTGATACAAACTGTGATCCAGACGAAATCGATCACGTTATCCCAGCAAACGATGATGCAATTCGTGCTGTAAAACTTCTTACATCTAAAATGGCAGACGCGATCCTTGAATCAAAACAAGGTGAAGAAACTGTTACTGCGTAACAAATTTGGAAAGGTGATAAGGGGTTCGGCCTTTTATCACCTTTTTTAAGGTATAAATACATATTTTAGGAGGATGAAAAACATGGCAATCACTGCACAAATGGTAAAAGAACTTCGTGAAAAAACTGGCGCAGGTATGATGGACTGCAAAAAAGCTTTAACAGAAACTAACGGCGACATGGAGAAAGCAATTGACTTCTTACGTGAAAAAGGTATTGCGAAAGCTGCTAAAAAAGCAGACCGCATCGCTGCTGAAGGTTTAACTTTCATCGAAACAAACGGTAACGAAGGTTTAATCTTAGAATTAAACTCTGAGACTGATTTCGTTGCGAAAAACGAAGGTTTCCAAGCGTTAATTAAAGAATTAGCTGCTCACTTATTAGCTAACAAACCTGCTAACGTTGAAGAAGCTATGGCTCAAACAATCGAAGGCGGCAAAACAGTAGAAGAGCACATCAACGAAGCAATCGCTAAAATTGGTGAAAAACTTACACTTCGTCGTTTCGAAATCGTATCAAAAACTGATGCTGATGCATTCGGCGCTTACCTACACATGGGTGGACGTATTGGTGTATTAACAGTTCTTGAAGGTTCTACTGATGAAGCAGCTGCTAAAGATGTAGCAATGCACATCGCGGCAGTTAACCCTAAATACATCGACCGCGATGCTGTAACAGCTGAAGAAGTTGAGCATGAGCGTCAAGTATTAACACAACAAGCTTTAAACGAAGGCAAGCCTGAAAAAATCGTTGCGAAAATGGTAGAAGGCCGTCTTGGCAAATTCTTTGAAGAGATTTGCTTACTTGACCAAACATTCGTTAAGAATCCTGACATGAAAGTTCGTCAATTCGTTGAGTCTAAAGGCGGAACATTAAAAGGATTCGTTCGCTACGCTGTTGGTGAAGGTATCGAAAAACGCGAAGACAACTTTGCTGAAGAAGTAATGAACCAAGTAAAAGGTAACAACTAATACAGATTAGGGAACACATTGTGTTCCCTTTTTTAAAATAAAGATGTAAGCAATTGGAGGTTCATTATGAGTAAACCGAAATATAATCGTGTCGTTTTAAAGCTGAGCGGAGAAGCTTTAGCTGGCGAGCAAGGATTTGGAATTAACCCAGCTGTTATTAAGTCAGTTGCGGAACAAGTGAAAGAAATTGCAGAACTTGATGTAGAGGTTGCAGTTGTTGTTGGTGGCGGTAACATTTGGCGTGGGAAAATTGGAAGCGAAATGGGCATGGATCGTGCAGGAGCAGATTACATGGGCATGTTAGCAACAGTTATGAATTCATTAGCTCTTCAAGATAGCTTAGAGAATATCGGAATTCAAACTCGCGTACAAACTTCAATTGAGATGCGTCAAGTGGCAGAGCCTTACATTCGTCGTAAAGCAATTCGTCACTTAGAGAAAAAACGTGTTGTTATCTTTGCTGCAGGTACAGGTAACCCATACTTCTCTACAGATACAACAGCAGCATTACGTGCAGCTGAAATCGAAGCGGACGTTATTTTAATGGCGAAAAATAATGTGGATGGCGTATATAGTGCAGATCCATCTATTGACCCAACAGCTACGAAATACGAAACACTTACTTACTTAGATGTATTAAAAGCAGGTTTAGGTGTAATGGATTCTACAGCTTCTTCTTTATGTATGGATAATGATATTTCATTAATTGTATTCTCGGTTATGGAAAAAGGTAACATTAAACGTGCCGTTTTAGGCGAAAATATTGGAACAGTTGTAAGGGGGAAATAAATTATGGGACAACAAGTATTGAAGTCTTCAAATGAAAAAATGGAAAAAGCAGTTGCTGCTTATTCTCGTGAATTAGCAACAGTTCGCGCTGGTCGTGCAAGCTCGTCTGTATTAGATAAGGTACAAGTTGATTACTATGGTGCACCAACACCAGTTGTGCAATTAGCGAACATTACAGTTCCAGAAGCACGTTTGCTTGTAATTCAACCTTATGATAAAACTTCTATCGGTGATATTGAAAAAGCAATTTTAAAAGCAGATTTAGGCTTAAACCCTTCTAATGATGGAACTGTAATTCGTATTGCATTCCCTGCATTAACAGAAGAGCGTCGTCGCGATCTTGTAAAAGTTGTGAAGAAATATGCTGAGGAAGCAAAAGTTGCTGTTCGTAACGTACGTCGTGACAGTAATGATGACCTTAAGAAGCTTGAAAAAGCTGGCGACATTACAGAAGATGATTTAAGAGGATATACTGAAGATATCCAAAAAGAAACAGATAAATATATTGCAAAAGTTGACGAAATCGCAAAAAACAAAGAAAAAGAAATTATGGAAGTGTAATAGCGATAATTTCGCAAATATGACCCTCTTCTTAAGGGGGTCTTTTTACACTTTTAGGCATACGTCTGCTTGTTGGAGGGTATGAATGATGTTTAAAAAGTTTCCTTTTTTTAAAAGTAAAAAGGTCACATCGTTTGATCATCTCATTGAAAAAGTGAAAAAAGGATATATCCCAGAACATATTGCTATTATTATGGATGGTAATGGAAGATGGGCAAAGAGAAGAGCCATGCCTCGCATTGCTGGTCATCATGAAGGTATGCAAGTTGTGAAGAAAATCACAAAATTTGCAAGTAAGCTTGATGTGAAAGTATTAACTCTTTATGCTTTTTCGACTGAGAACTGGAAAAGACCGAAAAAAGAAGTTGATTATTTGATGAAGCTTCCAGAAGAATTTTTAGGTGCATTTTTACCAGAGTTGATTGAAGAAAACGTACAAGTCCGAGTAATAGGGCAAAAAGATCGTCTTCCTACGCATACGCGCAGAGCGATGGAAAAAGCCATGGAAGATACGAAAGAGAATACGGGATTAATTCTTAATTTCGCGTTAAACTATGGAAGTCGAGATGAAATCGTTTCTGCTGTGCAACATATGATGAAAGATAGTGAGGAAGGAAAAATTCGTTCGGAAGAAATAAGTGAAGAAAAGATTTCTTCTTACTTAATGACGAGTTCTTTACCTGATCCAGAGTTGTTAATCCGTACGAGCGGAGAGCTACGTATTAGTAATTTCATGTTATGGCAAATTGCTTATTCGGAATTTTGGTTTACAGATGTGTATTGGCCAGATTTTACCGAGGAACATTTGCTAAATGCGATTACAGACTTTCAACATAGAGGGCGCAGATTCGGAGGCGTGTAGAAAGAGAGGGTTTGGTAGTGAAACAGAGAATTATTACTGGAGTGATTGCTGCCGCGCTATTCATTCCCATCGTAATTTACGGTGGCGTGCCTTTTACAGTTTTAGTGTATGCACTTGCTTCTATAGGTTTATATGAATTAATTCGTATGAACAAGCTTACGCTTATTTCGGTACCAACAGTTTTAGCTGCAGTATTATTGTGGATTATTTTAATTCCGAGTAGTGCATCAGAACTGTTTACGTGGATTGGGTTAGGTAAATTAGAAATCACATTTGTGATTGTTTTATTACTTTTATCATATACAGTCCTTTCTAAGAATACATTTACTTTTGACAATGCTTCATTTTTACTTATGGCAACGACATATGTTGGAATGGGATTCTTATATTTAAATGAAACGAGAATATTAGGAATCAAATATGTGTTCTGTGCACTATTTGTCATATGGGCAACTGATTCAGGTGCATATTTCATAGGAAAAGCATTTGGAAAAAGAAAATTATGGCCAGAAATTAGTCCGAATAAAACGATTGAAGGTTCATTAGGCGGTATTGTTTGTGGAATTGTTGTTGCACTTGTTTACAATATGTTCTTCCCAGTTGAAGCGAATGTAGGAGTTTTAATCGTTCTGACGATTATCATTTCTATTTTTGGACAAATTGGTGATTTAGTGCAATCTGCATTTAAACGCCATTATGGTGTAAAGGATTCAGGTACAATTTTACCTGGACATGGTGGTATTTTAGATCGAACAGATAGTTGGTTATTTGTGTTACCAATTCTATACTTCTTATTACAATACAATTAATAAATGAACGAGGGGTTGGAGTCATGAAAAACATTAGTTTACTAGGTGCAAGCGGATCAATCGGTACACAAACATTAGATGTGTTACGCTCGCACCCAGACCAATTCCGTCTCGTTGCTTTTTCTGTAGGGAAAAATGTTGATTATGCAGTAAAGGTAATTCAAGAATTTTCCCCGCAAATTGTCTCTGTGCAAAGAGAGGAAGATGTTTTAAAATTACAAGCTGTTTCTGGTAATACAAAAGTAGTATATGGTAGCGAAGGCTTATTAGAAGTAGCGCTGCACCCAGATACAGAAATTGTAGTGAATGCTGTTGTAGGTAGCGTAGGGTTGTTACCGACACTCCGCGCAATTGAGGCGAAAAAAACAATTGGAATTGCAAATAAAGAAACGTTAGTAACTGCAGGGCATCTTGTAATGGAAGCAGCACGAAAACATAATGTATCGTTACTTCCAGTAGACAGTGAACATTCAGCTATTTTTCAATGCTTGAATGGTGAAAATGAAAAAAGAATCTCTCGCTTAATTATAACTGCTTCAGGCGGAAGTTTTCGTGATAAAACGAGAGATGAATTGCATCAAGTGACCGTAGAAGATGCACTTCGTCATCCAAACTGGTCAATGGGTTCGAAAATTACAATTGATTCTGCTACAATGATGAATAAGGGGCTAGAAGTAATTGAAGCACACTGGCTTTTTGGTATCCCTTATGAGCAAATCGATGTTGTTCTACATAAAGAAAGTATTATTCATTCTATGGTTGAATTTGAAGATCGTAGTGTAATGGCACAGCTTGGCTCACCTGATATGCGAGTACCGATTCAATACGCGCTTACATATCCTGATAGATTGCCTCTTTCAGACACGAAACAGTTAAATTTATGGGAAATGGGAACATTGCATTTTGAGAAAATGAATCAAGAGCGTTTCCGTTGTCTACGTTTTGCGTATGAAGCTGGAAAGACAGGTGGAAGTATGCCGGCTGTAATGAACGCGGCAAATGAAGTAGCTGTTGAAGCTTTTTTACAAAAGAGAATTGGTTTCTTAACAGTGGAAGACCTCATTGAAAAAGCAATGCACCATCACACTGTCATTGCACGTCCGAGCTTAGAGGAAATTCAGGAAATTGACGCAGCCACAAGACGGTTTGTGATGGAACAAATTTAGCAAAGGTGGTTATGGAATTGAATACAGCGATTGCCTTTATATTAATTTTCGGTGCACTCGTATTTTTCCATGAGCTAGGGCATCTATATTTCGCAAAAAGAGCAGGTATTTTGTGCCGCGAGTTCGCGATTGGTTTTGGTCCGAAAATATTCTCATTTGAAAAGAATGAAACGGTGTATACGATTCGATTACTGCCCCTTGGTGGCTATGTAAGAATGGCTGGCGAGGATGCGGACACAGTTGAGTTAAAACCTGGAAAAAAGGTTGGACTTGTATTAAATGAAAAAGACGAAGTTGTGAAATTAGTTTTTGACGGACATGAAAAATATCCAAATGTTCGTGTCATTGAAGTCGAACAAGCTGATTTAGAGCATAATCTTACAATTTTGGGTTATGAAGAGTACGAGGAAGAGCTGCAAACATTCCGAGTAAATGAAAAAGCTCGTATCATTTCTGCGGGAGAAGAAATTCAAATCGCTCCGTACAATAGACAATTTGGCTCTAAAAAATTGGGCCAACGTGCTCTAACAATCTTTGCAGGTCCTGCAATGAACTTTATTCTAGCATTTGTTATTTTTGTGATTCTTGGATTTGTACAAGGAGTTCCTGTTGACAAACCAATGGTCGGAAAAGTAATGGAGAATAGTGCTGCAGAACAAGCTGGATTAAAAGAAAACGATACGATTCAAGCAATCAATGGGAAGAACACTAGTACATGGAAAGATGTTGTAACGATTGTACGTGAAAACCCAAATAAAGAAATTACGTTACATGTAAAGCGTGATAGTGAGCAATTTAATGTGAAAGTAACACCAACGCTTGATAAAGAAGGAAAAGACGAAGTTGGTAGAATTGGTGTTTATTCTCCTGTAGAGAAAACAGTGATGGGTTCTATTAAATCAGGGTTTGAACAAACATACGAATGGACGAAACTAATTTTTGATTCTCTTGTGAAATTAGTAACGGGTCAATTTTCTATTAATGAGTTGTCAGGTCCAGTAGGAATTTATAATCTAACAGATCAAGTTGTAGATTATGGATTTACGCGTGTACTAAGTTTAGCGGCAGTTTTAAGTATTAACCTTGGTTTATTTAATTTATTACCAGTCCCAGCTTTAGACGGTGGACGTTTGTTCTTCTTCTTAATTGAAGCATTACGAGGAAAACCAATTGATCGTCAAAAAGAAGGAATGGTTCACTTTATTGGGTTTGCATTATTAATGTTGCTTATGTTAGTTGTAACATGGAATGACATCCGTAAGTTTTTCTTGTAAAATAAGAAGAAGTTTATAATGAAATAGAGCTCATAGAATAAAATCCCTCACCTAACTCGAGGTGAGGGGTTTTATTGCGTGTAAGAGTAAAATGAAGAGGTGCGAATAAATGAAACAAAGTATGGTATTCAGTCCTACATTACGTGAAGTTCCAGCAGATGCTGAAATTAAGAGTCATCAATTATTACTTCGCGCAGGGTTTATGCGTCAAAATGCTTCTGGTATTTATAGTTTTCTACCATTTGGTTTAAAAGTGTTACACAAAGTAGAACGTATTGTTCGTGAAGAAATGGAGCGCGCAGGGGCAGTAGAACTATTAATGCCAGCTATGCAAGCTTCTGAATTATGGCAAGAATCAGGTCGTTGGTATTCTTACGGATCAGAATTAATGCGTATGAAAGATCGTAATGCTCGCGAGTTTGCGCTAGGGGCAACTCATGAGGAAGTAATTACAGATCTTGTACGTGATGAAATTAAATCATACAAAAAACTACCATTAACATTATATCAAATTCAAACAAAATTCCGTGATGAGCAAAGACCACGTTTCGGTTTATTGCGCGGAAGAGAATTTTTAATGAAAGATGCGTATTCTTTCCATGCAACACAAGAAAGTTTGGATGAAGTATATAGCGGTTTATACAAAGCGTATTCTAATATCTTTGCTCGTTGTGGTTTGAATTTCCGTGCAGTTATCGCTGATTCTGGAGCAATGGGTGGAAAAGATACACACGAATTTATGGTGTTATCTGATGTAGGTGAAGATACAATTGCGTATTCTGATACATCTGATTATGCGGCAAATATTGAAATGGCTCCTGTTGTTGCTACGTATACGAAGAGTGATGAAGCCGAAAAAGCACTTGAAAAAGTAGCAACTCCAGATCAAAAAGCTATTGAAGAAGTATCTGCATTCTTAAATATCGCAGCGGAAAAATGCATTAAATCTATGGTGTTTAAAGTAGATGCGAAATTAGTAGTAGTACTTGTTCGTGGCGATCATGAAGTCAATGATGTAAAAGTGAAGAATGTATACGGAGCTTCAGTCGTTGAGCTTGCTTCACATGAAGAAATAAAAGAGTTATTAAACTGTGAAGTGGGTTCTTTAGGACCGATTGGTGTTACAGGGGATATCGAAATTATCGCTGACCATGCTGTAGCATCAATTGTCAACGGATGTTCAGGAGCGAACGAAGAAGGATTCCATTATGTAAATGTAAATCCAGAACGTGACTTTAAAGTAAATCAATATACAGATTTACGCTTCATCCAAGAAGGAGACCAATCTCCAGATGGAAATGGAACAATTCTTTTCGCACGTGGAATTGAAGTTGGTCATGTATTCAAATTAGGAACCCGTTATAGTGAAGCAATGAACGCAACGTTCCTAGATGAAAACGGAAAAACAAAACCACTTATTATGGGTTGTTACGGTATCGGTGTATCTCGTACAGTGGCAGCAATTGCAGAGCAGTTTAATGATGAGAATGGTTTAGTTTGGCCAAAATCTGTTGCACCGTTCCATGTGCATGTAATTCCAGTAAATATGAAATCTGATGCACAACGTGAAATGGGTGGAAATATCTATAACTCATTACAAGAGCAAGGATACGAAGTATTACTAGATGATCGTGCAGAACGTGTAGGTGTTAAATTTGCAGATGCAGATTTATTCGGCCTTCCAGTTCGTGTTACAGTTGGTAAAAAAGCAGATGAAGGTATTGTAGAAGTGAAAGTACGTGCTACAGGCGAGTCTGAAGAAGTGAAAGTAGAAGAACTTCAAACATATATTGCTAATATTTTAAAATAAGAAGAGGTACCTCGTAATGAGGTACCTTCTCTTTCTTTGTAAACGTATTTTGTAAAAGAAGAAGGAAGAAATCTTTCTTTGTAGTACGTTTCAATTTATAATAGCAAATGGAAGGAGAGTGCTTATGTCATTAACAAATGAACAACAAGAGCGATTTCAAATTTTGCTCCAACAGTTGCAAATACCAGAAGACCTTATAAATCAATATTTACATGGCGGTGGTATTGAAAAGCTAGTTATTGATAAAGCGAATAAAAGTTGGCATTTTGACTTACAAGTGCCACGTATTTTGCCGACAGAATTATATGAGTTGCTAGAAACAAAGCTTAAGCAATCATTTTCTCATATTGCAAGAACAACATTTGCATTAGAAGCAGAGAATAAACAATTTACAGAAGAAGAAGTGAGGGCATATTGGCCGCTTTGTACAGAACGAATTACATTTTCACCTATGTTCGCGTACTTAAAGAAGCAACTTCCGCAGGTCAATGGCGTGAAGTTGCTATTAAATGTGAATAATGAGCTGGAATCTACTACTTTAAAGAAAAACGTTGCGAAACCAGTAGGTGATCAATACGAAGCTTTTGGATTCCCGCGTTTTCAGTTAGACACACATATAAAGCAAAATGCAGAAGAAATGCAAAAGTTTCGTGAGCAAACACAGGAAGAAGATCGTCAACGAGTTATACAGGCTATGGAAGAGATGGCTAAAAGGCAAGCTGAAGAAAGTGATGTTGTTCATGAAGGACCAGTTGTGCTTGGTTATCTTATTAAGCCAGATGAAGAGATTACGCCGCTGCGTGAAATTCAAGATGAAGAAAGAAGAAAAACCGTTCAAGGGTATGTTTTCCATGTAGAGACGAAAGAACTTCGTAGTGGACGTACATTATTAACTTTAAAGATAACTGACTATACGGACTCTATTATGATTAAGATGTTCTCACGTGATAAAGAAGATATCCCGATGTTACAATCCTTGAAAAAAGGAACTTGGGTAAAAGCGCGTGGTTCAGTTCAAAATGATACATTCGTGCGTGATTTAGTTATGATCGCAAATGATATAAATGAAATAACGGGACCTTCTCGTAAAGATAAAGCAAAAGAAGGGGAAAAAAGAGTAGAACTTCATCTTCATACTCCAATGAGTCAAATGGATGCTGTTACTTCTGTGTCTAAGCTCGTTGCCCAAGCCGGAAAATGGGGGCATGAGGCTATTGCAGTTACAGACCATGCTGTTGCACAGTCGTTCCCAGAAGCATATTCTGCTGGTAAAAAGGCTGGAGTTAAAGTTCTATATGGTGTAGAAGCAAATTTAGTTAATGATGGTGTGCCGATAGCATATAACGAAGCACATCGTCTACTTGCAGAAGAAACATATGTTGTCTTTGACGTTGAGACAACAGGGTTATCTGCTGTATATGATACAGTCATTGAGTTAGCTGCTGTAAAGGTAAAAGGTGGAGAAATTATTGATCGCTTTGAATCTTTCGCAAATCCTCATCAACCATTATCGGCGACGATTATTGAATTAACAGGTATTACAGATGATATGTTAACTGATGCACCAGAAGTGGACGAAGTGTTTAAAAAGTTTGAGGAATGGATGGGTGACCATACACTTGTTGCTCATAACGCAAGCTTCGATATGGGCTTTATTAACGTAGGTTTTAAAAAGGCTGGGATAGAAAAAACGAAAAATCCAGTTATTGATACGTTAGAACTTGCACGGTTCTTATTCCCAGAAATGAAAAATCATCGATTAAATACGATGTGTAAAAAGCTTGATATTGAATTAACGCAACATCACCGTGCGATTTATGATACAGAAGCAACGGGATATTTACTTGTGAAGATGTTAAAAGATGTGATTGAAAAGGGATTTGAATATCACGATCAACTAAACGATAGTATGGGACAAGGGGATGCGTATAAACGTGGGCGTCCAAGTCATCTGACGTTACTTGCCACATCAGATGTTGGGTTGAAAAACTTATATAAACTTGTTTCATATTCTCACTTGAATTACTTTTATCGTGTACCACGTGTACCACGATCACTATTAAAAAAATATCGCGAAGGCATTTTAGTAGGAACAGCTTGTGACAAAGGTGAAGTATTTGAAGCTATGATGCAAAAAGCGCCTGAAGAAGTAGAAGAAATTGCACAGTTTTACGATTACATTGAGGTTATGCCTCCAGAAGTGTTACGTCATTTAGTGGAACGTGAACTCGTTCGAGATGAAGGGCAGTTAAAAACAATAATTTCTAACTTAGTAAAACTAGGTGAGACGTTAGATAAGCCAGTTGTTGCTACTGGGAATGTGCATTATTTAGATCCAGAGGACGCGATATATCGGAAAATTTTAGTCAGTTCGCAGGGAGGAGCTAATCCGTTAAATCGCCATTCATTACCGCCTGTACATTTCCGTACAACAAATGAAATGCTAGATTGTTTTTCATTCTTAGGTGAAGACAAAGCAAAAGAAATTGTTGTGACAAATACACACAAGATCGCGTCATTAATTGGTGATGTTCGTCCAGTAAAAGATGATTTATACACACCGAAAATTGAAGGTGCTGATGATGAAACACGTGATATGAGCTATATAATGGCAAGAAGTATCTATGGAGATGAACTACCGGAAATTGTAGAAGCTCGTTTGGAAAAAGAATTGAAAAGTATTATTGGACATGGATTCGCCGTTATTTATTTAATTTCACATAAGCTTGTGAAAAAATCGTTAGTGGACGGTTATCTAGTAGGTTCGCGTGGATCGGTAGGTTCATCATTTGTTGCAACGATGATGGAAATTACAGAAGTAAACCCATTACCACCGCACTATGTATGTCCAAAGTGTAAACAATCAGAGTTCTTTAATGACGGTTCTGTAGGTTCTGGTTTTGATTTACCAGATAAAGAATGCCCAACATGCAATGTTCCATATGTGAAAGATGGGCATGACATTCCTTTCGAAACGTTCCTTGGATTTAAAGGGGATAAGGTACCGGATATCGATTTGAATTTCTCCGGAGAATACCAACCACGCGCCCATAACTATACGAAATTACTGTTCGGTGAAGATTATGTATACCGCGCAGGAACAATTGGTACGGTTGCGGAAAAAACCGCTTATGGGTATGTGAAAGGTTATGCTAATGATCATAACTTAACAATTCGAAATGCAGAGATTGATCGCTTAGTTGCGGGATGTACAGGTGTAAAGCGTACGACCGGACAGCATCCAGGTGGTATTATCGTTGTACCAGATTACATGGATATTTTTGACTTTTCACCAATTCAGTTTCCGGCTGATTCAATAGGTGCTGAGTGGAGAACAACGCACTTTGACTTCCACTCAATTCATGATAATTTATTGAAACTTGATATATTAGGACACGATGATCCGACTGTTATTCGTATGCTTCAAGATTTAAGTGGTATTGACCCGAAAACAATCCCAACGGATGATCCAGAAGTAATGAAAATTTTCTCTGGTCCAGAGTCTTTAGGGGTAACGGAAGAACAAATTAACTGTAAAACAGGTACACTTGGTATACCAGAGTTTGGTACGAAATTCGTAAGACAAATGTTAGAAGAAACGAAACCAACGACGTTTTCAGAGCTTGTCCAAATTTCTGGACTGTCCCATGGTACAGATGTATGGTTAGGTAATGCGAATGAATTAATTTATAACGGTACGTGTACACTGAGTGAAGTTATCGGTTGTCGTGATGACATCATGGTATATTTAATTTATCAAGGCTTGGATCCATCATTAGCCTTCAAAATCATGGAGTCGGTGCGTAAAGGTAAAGGTGTACCAGAAGAATGGGAAGAGGAAATGAGAAATAACAATGTACCAGGTTGGTATATTGATTCATGTAAGAAGATTAAGTACATGTTCCCTAAAGCCCATGCGGCTGCTTACGTACTTATGGCTGTACGTATTGCATACTTTAAAGTACATTTCGCACTTTTATTCTATGCGGCATATTTTACAGTTCGTGCAGATGACTTTGATGTAGAGGCGATGGCGAAAGGTTCAGCATCCATACGTGTAAAAATTGATGAAATTGCACAAAAAGGATTGGATGCAGCACCGAAAGAGAAGAGTTTATTAACGGTACTAGAAATGACACTTGAAATGTGTGAGCGTGGTTATTCATTCCAAAAGGTTGATTTATACCGCTCGCATGCAACCGAATTTATAATTGATGGGGATACTTTAATTCCTCCATTTAATGCAGTTCCCGGTCTTGGTACAAACGCAGCTTTCAGTATTGTTGAAGCTCGTAAAAATGGTGATTTCTTATCAAAAGAAGACTTACAGCAGCGCAGTAAGGTTTCTAAAACGATTATTGAGTATTTAGATGGTCAAGGTTGTCTAGGAGATTTACCGGATCAAAACCAATTGTCACTGTTCTAATAGGTAGGAAAAATCTTTGCAAATCAACATTTGCTATGGTATACTATAAACCGAGATAACCATGTCATGTATATTTTGTGAAAAAGAGAGTGGGGAAACCCACTCTTTCGTGTTACTATCTACATTTTGCTTATGTAGATAGTAAAGATATTTCTGTCGTATATACATATTTTGTTACAAGTTTTACTTCTTAAATTTGGTAATACTAAGACAGATATTCCCTGCTTAACGGCAGGGGCTTTTGTTAGCTAACGAGAAAGAATAAGATAGACCGTCTTTATGAACGGGATCTTTTCTTGTAAATGGTACATGGCGGCAGGAAGGAGGCTGTTTATGGATAAGAAAGTCACAGAAATTGTAGAAGCATTTGCGCAGCCAATCGTTGAAGAGTTAAATCTTGAACTTGTAGATGTAGAGTATGTGCAAGAAGGACAAGACTGGTTCTTACGCGTATTCATCGATTCTGAAAAGGGAGTCGAAATTGAAGAATGCGGTGCGGTAAGTGAACGTTTAAGCGAAGCTTTAGATAAAGAGGATCCAATTCCTCATCTTTACTTTTTGGATGTATCATCTCCTGGAGCGGAACGTCCATTAAAGAAAGAGAAAGACTTCCAGCAAGCGGTAGGAAAACAAGTGGCAATTAAAACATATAAGCCGATTGATGGTGAGAAGATGTTTGAAGGAAAGCTACTTTCCTACGACGGTAATACAATTACACTACTATTAACAATTAAAACACGTAAAAAAGAAATCCAAATTCCAATGGATAAAGTTGCAAATGCGCGACTTGCTGTTACGTTTTAGTAAGAAGGGGGATCTTCATGAGCACTGAGTTGTTAGATGCTTTGCTCGTATTAGAGTCAGAAAAAGGTATTAGCAAAGATATTATTATTGATGCGATTGAAGCAGCATTAATCTCTGCTTATAAACGCAATTTTAACCAAGCACAAAACGTTCGTGTGAGCTTTAACCCAGAAGTGGGAACAATTCAAGTTTTAGCACGTAAGGACGTTGTAGATAATGTGTTTGATCCACGTCTTGAAATCTCTGTAGAAGAGGCAAGACAAATTAATCCAAACTACCAAGATGGTGACGTACTAGAAATTGAAGTAACGCCAAAAGATTTTGGTCGTATTGCAGCGCAAACTGCAAAACAAGTTGTAACACAACGAGTTCGTGAGGCGGAACGTGGTGTAATTTATTCAGAATTTAGTGATCGTGAAGAAGACATTATGGTTGGTATTGTACAGCGCCAAGATGCTCGTTTCATCTATGTAAGCTTAGGTAAAGTAGAAGCTTTATTACCTGTAAGTGAGCAAATGCCAAATGAGCAATATAAACCACATGATCGTATTCGCGTATTTATTACAAAAGTAGAAAAGACAACAAAAGGACCACAAATTTACGTATCACGTACACATCCTGGTCTTTTAAAACGTTTATTCGAAATGGAAGTTCCAGAAATTTATGATGGAACTGTAGAAATTCGCTCTGTAGCACGTGAAGCAGGCGACCGTTCTAAAATTTCTGTATATGCAGAGAATATCGATGTTGATCCAGTAGGTTCTTGTGTAGGACCGAAAGGACAACGTGTACAACGCGTTGTAGATGAACTAAAAGGTGAAAAGATTGACATCGTTCGCTGGTCGAATGACCCAGTTGAATATGTTGCAAATGCTTTAAGTCCATCACAGGTTGTTAAAGTACTTGTAGATGAAGTAGAGAAAGCAACAACTGTTGTTGTTCCAGACCACCAGCTTTCATTAGCGATTGGTAAGCGTGGACAAAATGCGCGTCTTGCAGCTAAATTAACAGGCTGGAAAATTGATATTAAAAGTGAGTCTGATGCGAAACAACTTGGTATTGTGACAGAAGAAGATAGCGTAATCGCATTCGGATTCGATTCAGCTGAAGACGAAATCGAATAGAGGTGATGAGTATGAGCAATCGAAAAGTTCCGTTACGAAAATGTATTGCGACGCAAGAGATGAAATCAAAACGAGAGCTAGTTCGCATTGTTCGTTCCAAAGAGGGCGAAGTGTCTATTGATTTATCAGGAAAAAAATCAGGACGAGGTGCATATTTATCAAAAGATAAAGAAAGCATTATTCAAGCCCAAAAGAAAAACATTTTGGAACATCATCTAAAAGCGAAAATCGACAGTTCTCTGTACGAAGAGCTTCTTGAGCTTGTTGAGAAGGAGTCGAAATAAGTGTCTGATTGGAAATCATTTTTAGGACTAGCAAACCGCGCTCGAAAAATTATTTCGGGTGAAGAACTCGTTTTAAAAGAAGTACGAAGTGGCAAAGCAAAGCTAGTATTGCTTTCTGAAGATGCGTCAGCGAACACTACAAAACGTATCATTGATAAAACCACGTACTACAACATACCAATGAGAAAAGTCGAAAATCGACAACAATTAGGGCATGCGATTGGGAGAGACGAGCGAGTCGTTGTAGCTGTTTTAGATGAAGGCTTTGCGAAAAAGCTACGTAGCATGCTCGATACAAATTACCGGGGGTGAAGGTATGAGTAAAATTCGAGTACATGAATATGCAAAAAAAAATAATATCTCAAGTAAAGATCTTATGACAAAACTAAAAGAGATGAATATCGAGGTTTCGAATCATATGACAATGTTAGAAGATGAAGTAGTAAACAAATTAGATAATCAATATAGCGCTGGAGCGGAAAAACCTTCTGTTGCAGATGAGTTTGAAGTAGAAGAGAAAGTTGTTCGCAGTAAAAAGAACAGCAATAAGAATAAGAAAAAAGGCAAAGCAAATGAAGATAAACGTCAAGATAACTTTGCTGGAAGACAACAAACACCAATAGTAGAAACACCAGATAAAATCACTTTCTCTGGAAGCCTTACAGTAGGTGACCTTGCTAAAAAGTTAAGCAAAGAGCCATCTGAAATTATTAAAAAGCTCTTCATGCTAGGAATTATGGCGACAATTAACCAAGACTTAGATAAAGATACAATTGAGTTAATTGCTACTGATTACGGTATTGAAGTAGAAGAAGAAGTAGTTGTAAGTGAAACTGAATTTGAAACATTCATCGATGAGCAAGATGATGAAGAAAACTTAAAAGAACGTCCAGCTGTTGTTACAATTATGGGACACGTTGACCATGGTAAAACAACATTGCTTGACTCTATCCGTAATTCAAAAGTAACTGCTGGCGAAGCTGGTGGAATTACTCAGCATATCGGTGCATACCAAGTTGATGTAAATGATAAGAAAATTACGTTCTTAGATACACCAGGTCACGCGGCATTTACAACAATGCGTGCTCGTGGTGCACAAGTAACAGATATTACAATTCTTGTTGTTGCAGCTGATGACGGTGTTATGCCACAAACAGTTGAAGCGATTAGCCATGCGAAAGCAGCTGGAGTACCAATTATTGTTGCTGTGAATAAAATGGATAAACCAGCGGCAAATCCTGATCGTGTAATGCAAGAATTAACAGAATATGAATTAGTTCCAGAAGCTTGGGGCGGAGACACGATTTTCGTACCAATTTCTGCGATTCAAGGCGAGGGAATTGACAACTTACTAGAAATGATCCTTCTTGTGAGTGAAGTAGAAGAATATAAAGCAAATCCAAATCGCTATGCAGCTGGTACTGTAATTGAAGCACAGCTTGATAAAGGTAAAGGAACTATCGCGACATTACTTGTTCAAAATGGTACACTTCGAGTTGGAGATCCAATTGTTGTTGGAACATCATTCGGTCGTGTTCGTGCAATGGTAAGTGATATTGGTCGTCGTGTAAAAGTTGCTGGTCCATCAACTCCTGTTGAAATTACAGGTTTAAATGAAGTGCCACAAGCGGGAGATCGTTTCATGGCATTCGCTGATGAGAAGAAAGCTCGTCAAATCGGTGAATCACGTGCACAAGAAGCATTAGTTGCACAACGTGGTGAGAAATCTAAATTCAGCCTGGAAGATTTATTCCAACAAATCCAAGAGGGCGATGTAAAAGAAATTAACTTAATTGTGAAAGCAGACGTACAAGGTTCTGTAGAAGCAATGGCAGCATCACTTCGTAAAATTGATGTTGAAGGCGTAAAAGTGAAAATTATCCATACAGGCGTAGGTGCGATTACAGAATCTGATATTATTTTAGCTTCTGCATCTAATGCAATTGTAATTGGATTTAACGTACGCCCTGATGTGAATGCGAAGCGTACAGCTGAATTAGAGAAAGTTGATGTTCGTTTACACCGTATTATCTATAAAGTAATCGAAGAAATTGAATCAGCAATGCAAGGTATGCTGGATCCAGAATTCGAAGAAAAAGTAATCGGTCAAGCGGAAGTTCGTCAAACATTCAAAGTAACAAAAGTTGGAACAATCGCAGGTTGTTACGTAATAGACGGTAAAATTACACGTGATAGTGGCGTTCGTATTATCCGTGATGGCGTAGTAGTCTTCGAAGGAAAACTTGATACGTTAAAACGTTTCAAAGACGATGTAAAAGAAGTTGCACAAAACTATGAGTGTGGTATTACAATTGAGAGATATAATGATCTTAAAGAAGGGGACATCATTGAAGCATACGTTATGGAAGAAGTGAAGCGATGATTATCGCTTCACTCTCATTCGAGTGTATGATTTACGATGTGCATTCTTTAAAAGAGAAACGAGCAATTTTGCAACGTGTGTTAACTCGTGTGAAACAGCGCTATAATGTAGCTGTTTCTGAAGTTGGGCATCAAGATGTATGGCAACGTACAGAAATTGCAATTGTTTCCGTATCCTCAAATCGTGTTGTCTGTGAAAAAGAAATGAATCGTGTACTTGAGTATATCGATTCATTTCCTGAAATTGAACGTACGATAACACATTTGGAATGGTATTGAATGAGGTGAAGAGTTATGAAATTACGTGCGAACCGTGTGGGCGAGCAAATGAAAAAAGAATTAGGCGACATTATCAGTCGTAAAATTAAAGACCCACGTATTGGATTTGTTACAGTAACAGATGTACAAGTGAGTGGAGATTTACAAATTGCTAAAGTATACATTTCTGTTTTAGGTGACGAAGAACAGAAAGAAAATACATTAAAAGGTTTAGCGAAGGCAAAAGGCTTTATTCGTTCAGAAATTGGCCAACGTATTCGTCTTCGTAAAACACCAGAAATTACCTTTGAGTTTGATGAGTCTATCGGATATGGTCATCGAATTGATACACTTTTACATGAAATTAATAAAGACGGTAAACGTGAAGAATAATGGATAGACATTTGTCTATCCATTTTTTCAATGTAAAATAAGTTTTGCATAATTGCAATTACTACAAAAGAATAATGATGAGGTGAGTATATGGAAGGTGTAGTATTATTACATAAGCCAAAGGGAATGACATCACATGATTGTGTGTTCAAATTAAGAAAGATATTGCGTGAGAAACGAATTGGTCATACAGGGACACTGGATCCAGATGTAACAGGAGTATTACCTATTTGCGTTGGGCGTGCAACAAAAATTGCGCAATTTTTAACAAGTGAAACAAAAACATACGAAGGTGAAGTGACATTAGGATTTTCAACAACAACAGAAGATGCTTCTGGTGAAGTTGTGGAGAAACAAGATGTAAATCGTGTCATTACACGTAAAGAAGTAGAAGAGGTACTAGCGGAATTAACAGGGACAATTGAACAAATGCCGCCGATGTTCTCAGCTGTAAAAGTTAACGGAAAAAAACTATACGAATATGCAAGGGCAGGACAAGAAGTTGAACGTCCAGTTCGTACAATTACAATTCATGAATTTGTATTACTTGATGAACGTGAAGTTTTTGAAGGGGAAAATATTTCATTTCGTTTCCGTGTAACGTGTAGTAAAGGAACATATGTAAGAACACTAGCAGTAATGATAGGTGAAAAACTTGGATTTCCATCACATATGTCTCACCTTGTAAGAACAGCATCTGGTGAATTTTTACTAGAAGATTGCATATCATTTGAAGAAATTGAAGAAAACGTGCAAAATGGAACAGTAGAGTCTATTTTCATCTCAATTGATGAGGCGCTAAGTAAGTTTCCAAAAATGGTTGTAGATGAAAAGCAAGCTGAAAAAATAAAGAACGGTATGTTCTTAAACAATGAATTAGAAACAACAGCACCATTTATTACAGTATTTGATAAAAATGATCGTTGCTTAGCAATTTATGAGCATCACCCAAAACACCCTGGAATGCTAAAGCCAATGAAAGTACTTGTGAATAATCAAGAACTAAAGCTATAATGAATTATTGGAAGGATTATTACAGAAAAAGGTGAATTCAAGCGTGAAACTTATTCATTTAACTCATCCACATGAACAAAATAAAATAGAATTACCACCTACTGTAATGGCATTAGGATATTTTGATGGCATTCATTTAGGACATCAACGTGTGATTCGAACAGCGAAAAAAATAGCGGATGAAAGAGGATGTAAAAGTGCTGTCATGACGTTCCATCCACACCCATCTGTTGTATTAGGAAAAAAAGAAGCGCATGTGGAGTATATTACACCGATGCGCCTTAAAGAAGAAATCATCGCAAGTTTAGGAATTGATATCTTATATGTGGTGAAATTCGATGAGCCATTTGCTGGATTATTACCACAGCAGTTTGTCGATGAGTATATTATTGGTTTAAATGTAAAGCATGTAGTAGCAGGCTTTGATTATTCATATGGACGTTTAGGAAAAGGGAAGATGGAGACTTTACCATTTCATGCAAGAGGGGAGTTTACACAGACCGTGATCGAAAAAGTTGAATATCAAGAAGAAAAAGTAAGTTCTACTTCATTACGAAAGTTAATTCGAAACGGTGAAATGGAACAAATTCCATCTATTTTAGGGAGAGCTTACACGGTAGAAGGAACAGTTGTACACGGTGATAAGCGTGGACGTCAAATTGGTTTCCCAACTGCAAATGTAGGTTTAAGTGATGAATATTTGTTGCCACCTGTAGGTGTATATGCGGTAAGATTGAAGGTTCATGATGAATGGCATGATGGTGTATGTAATATCGGATATAAACCAACTTTCAAAGAGAATGAGCGTCAATTATCTATTGAAGTGCATCTATTTGAATTTAATAAAGACATATACGATCAAAGTGTTACAGTGGAATGGCACATGCGTATAAGAGAAGAAAAAAAGTTTAATGGAATTGATGAGTTAGTTGCTCAAATCGCTCAAGATAAAAAGGTTGCCCAAGAATATTTTGCGAGCGTAAAGAATATACTTGCTTTTTCAAATGAAAAGTAGTATTCTATGTTATGTACTTTATGACAACCATTACTTGGCATTGCGACTCACCGATGCTTGCTAGGTAACTGGGGGTTTAATTATTAGGAGGTGAAATAGGATGGCTTTAACACAAGAGCGTAAAAATGAAATCATTGCACAATTTAGAACTCATGAGACTGATACTGGTTCTCCAGAGGTTCAAATTGCTGTCCTAACGGAGCAAATTAACACTCTAAACGAGCACTTACGTACTCACAAGAAGGATCATCATTCACGTCGTGGTCTATTAAAGATGGTTGGTAAACGTCGTAACTTACTTACTTACCTTCGTAATAGCGATATCACACGTTACCGTGAATTAATCACAAAGCTTGGCTTACGTCGATAGTCAAAGAAGCGGGAATATTCCCGCTTTTTTGTTAGGTAAAAATATATCTTCTACTCTTTATAGCTTACTTAATTTTCGGCAATACTAGAGGAAAGAATATTGTGATATACTATCCATTTACATAGAAGAATTGAATATTTTAAATTGAGAGGGGTACTTAAATGAGTCAGGAAAAGCAAGTCTTCTCGATAGATTTAGCTGGTCGTCAGCTAACAATTGAAACAAGTCAGCTTGCAAAACAAGCAAACGGAGCAGTATTAGTAAGATACGGCGACACAGCAGTTCTATCTACAGCAACTGCATCAAAAGAGCCAAAAAATGTAGATTTCTTCCCGCTTACAGTAAACTATGAAGAGCGTTTATATGCAGTTGGAAAAATCCCAGGCGGTTTTATTAAGCGCGAAGGCCGTCCAAGTGAAAAAGCAATTTTAGCAAGTCGTTTAATTGACCGTCCAATCCGTCCACTTTTCGCAGATGGTTTCCGTAATGAAGTACAAGTTGTCAGCATCGTAATGAGTGTTGATCAAGACTGTTCTTCTGAAATGGCAGCTATGCTTGGTTCTTCATTAGCATTATCTATTTCAGATATTCCATTTGAAGGTCCAATCGCAGGTGCGACAGTTGGTCGTATTAATGGCGAGTTCGTTATTAATCCAACAGTAGAACAGCAAGAACAAAGTGATATGCACCTTGTTGTAGCTGGTACGAAAGATGCAATTAACATGGTTGAAGCAGGAGCGGATCAAGTACCTGAAGAAACAATGTTAGAAGCAATTATGTTTGGACACGATGAAATTAAACGTCTAATTGCATTCCAAGAAGAGATTGTACAAGCTGTCGGTAAAGAGAAAACAGCAGTGAAACTTTATGAAGTGGATGCTGATTTGAACCAAGCTGTACGTGAAATGGCTGAGACAGATATGCATTCTGCAATTCAAGTGCACGAAAAACATGCACGTGAAGATGCAATTAGCGTAGTGAAAAAGCGTGTAATTGAGCATTACGAAGCTGAGGAAGCTGATGCTGATACATTAGGACAAGTAAGTGAGATTTTATATAAAATTGTAAAAGAAGAAGTACGTCGTCTTATTACAGTTGAAAAAATCCGCCCAGATGGTCGTAAAGGTGACGAAATTCGTCCTTTAGCATCAGAGGTTGGCATTTTATCTCGTACACATGGTTCTGGTCTATTCACACGTGGACAAACGCAAGCATTAAGTATTTGTACATTAGGTGCATTAGGCGATGTGCAAATTTTAGATGGTCTAGGTGTAGAAGAGTCAAAACGCTTTATGCACCATTATAATTTCCCTTCATTTAGTGTTGGTGAAACAAGACCAATGCGTGGACCAGGTCGTCGTGAAATTGGTCACGGAGCACTAGGAGAACGTGCTCTTGAACCTGTACTTCCATCTGAAAAGGATTTCCCATATACAGTTCGTCTTGTATCTGAAGTATTAGAGTCCAATGGTTCTACTTCACAAGCGAGTATTTGCGGTAGTACATTAGCGATGATGGATGCGGGTGTACCACTTAAAGCACCAGTTGCTGGTATTGCAATGGGTCTAGTGAAATCTGGTGAGCATTATACAATTTTAACAGATATTCAAGGAATGGAAGACCATTTAGGTGATATGGACTTTAAAGTAGCAGGTACTGCAAAAGGTGTAACTGCACTACAAATGGACATTAAAATCGATGGTTTATCTCGTGAGATTTTAGAAGAAGCATTACAACAAGCGAAAGTTGGTCGTATGCACATTCTAAATCACATGTTATCTGTTATCGCTGAACCTCGCATTGAGTTATCTGCGTATGCTCCGAAGATTATTACAATGGCAATTAACCCAGATAAAATTCGTGATGTTATTGGACCAAGTGGTAAACAGATCAATAAAATCATTGAAGAAACTGGCGTTAAAATTGACATCGAGCAAGATGGTACAGTATTCATTTCATCAATTAATCAAGAGATGAATGAAAAAGCGAAGAAAATTATCGAAGATATCGTTCGCGAAGTACAAGTAGGCGAAATCTACTTAGGAAAAGTTAAACGCGTTGAAAAATTCGGTGCGTTCGTTGAATTATTTAGCGGTAAAGATGGACTTGTTCACATTTCTGAACTTGCACTTGAGCGTGTAGGTAAGGTAGAAGACGTTGTGAAAATCGGTGATGAGATTTCAGTTAAAGTTATCGAGATTGACAAACAAGGTCGTGTAAACTTATCTAGAAAAGTATTGCTAAAAGAAGAGCAAGAAAAAGAAGCAGCTAAAGAAGAAGCAGCTAAAGAAGAAAACGCACAAGAGCAACAATAAGTGAAAGCCAGTATAGCTGGCTTTTTTTGTTATGTAAAAAATGTGATTCATTTAGATTTTTATGTGAGTATAGGTATAGTTTTCATCATAACGCTCAAATTAACAAAGATAAGAAGAAAATGGTTTCTTTTTTATAGTTAATGGGAGGGTTTATATGAAAGCTCGTATATTAGCGTACATATTTATATTTTCTTTATATATGGGTTGTGGCTCTTATTCCGTTTTTGCGCAGGATAACTTGTATGAAGAGATTCAAAAGCATGTAAAACAGTACGAGATTATGCCGCAAAATGCGATGATTGATAAGATTTGGAAGGCGACGCCTGGGTATAATGGAAAACAAGTGGATATAGAAGCGTCCTATAATAATATGAAGAAAATCAAGAAGTTTGATCAAAAACAACTTGAATTTAAGGAAGTATCACCGAGTGTTCACTTAGAAGATTTACCACCAGCTCCCATTTATCGAGGACATCCAAATAAAAAGATGGTGGGATTAACAATTAATGTGGCCTGGGGTAATGAGTATTTGCCACGTATATTAGAGATATTGAAAAAACATGATGTGAAGGCGACTTTCTTTTTAGAAGGACGCTGGGTGAAAGAAAACTTACGATTTGCCAAAATGATTGTCGATGCAAATCAAGAAGTAGGAAATCATTCTTACACACACCCTAATATGAAAACGCTGTCTACAGATGAAATACGAGATCAATTACAAAAAACAAATCGAATGATAGAAGCAGCTACAAATCAGAAAGTGAGATGGTTTGCTCCGCCAAGTGGAAGCTTTCGGGATGAGGTAGTAAAAATAGCGGATGATTTCCAAATGGGGACGATTATGTGGACTGTAGATACAATTGATTGGAAGCGGCCAGAACCGGGTGTGCTATTGCAGAGAGTAATGCGAAAAATACATCCAGGTGCTATTGTGCTAATGCATCCTACTTCATCTACAACAGAAGCGCTAGATACTATGATTAAAAATTTAAAGGAACAAGGATATAAAGTGGGGAATATTACAGAATTACTAGATGAAAAACGTGTGGATTAAATACATTTGCATGACATTCATCTCTAAACTTGTTATCATTAAATAATAGCAATTATTTAGAGAAACTGGCATTAGGAGGAAAGTTTTTGATTAAAAAATATACGTGTAAAAATGGTGTAAGAATTGTTATGGAGAATATACCAACTGTACGCTCGGTTGCGATTGGTATATGGATCCACGCAGGTTCAAGAAATGAAAATGAAAAAAATAATGGGGTTTCGCACTTTTTGGAACATATGTTCTTTAAAGGGACAGAAACGCGAAGTGCAAGAGAGATTGCAGAATCATTTGATAGCATTGGTGGACAAGTAAATGCTTTTACTTCAAAAGAATATACATGTTACTATGCGAAAGTGCTAGATGAGCATGCTAAATATGCATTAGATGTTTTAGCAGATATGTTCTTTAATTCAACATTTGATGAGGAAGAACTGAAAAAAGAGAAGAATGTTGTATGTGAAGAAATAAAAATGTACGAAGATGCGCCAGATGATATTGTGCATGATATGTTAACGAAAGCAACATATGAAACGCATCCGCTTGGATATCCTATTTTAGGAACAGAAGAAACGCTTGAAACATTTACAGGTGATACGTTACGTCAATATATGAAAGATCATTACACACCTGAAAATGTTGTTGTATCAATTGCAGGGAATATTGATGAAGCATTTTTACAAACTGTAGAGCAATATTTCGGTAGTTACGAAGGGACAACAAATCGTGAACAAGTACATAGCCCAATTTTCCATTTCAATAAAGTAGCACGTAAGAAGGAAACAGAACAAGCTCATTTATGTTTAGGATATAAAGGCTTGCAAATGGGACACGAAGATATTTATAATTTAATTGTATTAAATAATGTTTTAGGCGGTAGTATGAGTAGCCGTTTATTCCAAGAAGTACGTGAGCAACGTGGATTGGCGTACTCAGTATTCTCTTATCACTCTTCTTATGAAGATACAGGAATGTTAACACTTTACGGTGGAACAGGTAGTAAACAATTAGATACACTGTATGAAACAATGCAAGAAACGTTAAATACGTTGAAAAATACAGGTATTACAGAAAAAGAGCTTGTTAACAGTAAAGAACAATTAAAAGGAAACTTAATGTTAAGTTTAGAAAGTACGAATAGTCGTATGAGCCGTAATGGTAAAAACGAATTGCTTCTTCGTAAACATCGTTCTCTTGATGAGATTATTGAAAGTGTAAACACTGTAACAAAGCAAAATGTAGACGAGTTAATTCGCAATATGTTTACCGATGAATTCTCTGCGGCACTTATTAGTCCAGATGGAAAACTGCCAAAAGGAATGAAACTTTAATCGATCTTGTAATTCATTCGCTTTCGGAAATAACCGTATCTCTTTTATATGAGATACGGTTATTTTTTTTATATATGCAGAATAAGTACTTATTATAGGATAACCTTCATAAAAAGTAGGATAGGGGGAGATTTAATGCGTTTAAGTGAATTAAGTGGCAAAGAGATTGTGGATTTAGAAAGAGCAGAAAAAATGGGAGTTTTAGGTCATGCAGATTTAGAAATTGATGAGAGAGATGGAAAAATACAAGCGCTTATTATACCTGCTGGGAAATGGGGAGGCTTTAAAAGAGAACAGCAAGAAGTGAGAGTAGAATGGAGAAAAATAAAGAAGGTTGGAAATGATATGATACTTTGCGATCTTACGAACCATTCAAGATCATAGTGAAAGATGACCATTTTGGTTGTCTTTTTTTTATCTTTATATAAAGAAGATAAATCACGTGTGCTTTTTGTTTTTCAATCACCTCAAACTCGTACATTACATATGATGTGGAGGAAAAAGAAAAAGTAGGCATTTTTCTTATAAATGAAAGAAAAAGAAGGTGAATTAGGGAATGTTGACTGAGATGCATATTGCTGTCATAGGAGGAGATGCACGGCAGCTAGAAGTAATTCGCAAGCTAGTCGAACTGGACGCGAAACTTTCATTAATAGGGTTTGAACAGTTAGATCATGGCTTCACAGGGGCAGCAAAGGAAAGTATACAAGATTTAAATTTCACTTCTTTAGATGCAATTATTTTGCCGGTTGCAGGGACGAATGCCAGAGGAGAAGTAGATACTATTTTTTCAAATGAGAAAGTTTCCATAACGAAAGAACAAATTGAAAAGACACCAGAAAACTTCACTATATATTCAGGTATTGGTACACCTTACTTGGAAAATCTCGTAGCTACTACAAATCGCAAACTTGTAAAATTATTTGATCGTGATGATGTTGCAATCTATAACTCTATTCCGACCGTAGAAGGTACACTAATGATGGTTATTCAACATACTGATTACACAATTCATGGATCGAATGTAATGGTTTTAGGATTTGGTAGAACTGGTATGAGTGTTGCAAGAGCCTTTCAATCATTAGGAGCACATGTCAAAGTTGGAGCGAGACGTTCGGAACATATTGCTCGTATTACAGAAATGATGTTTTCTCCTTTTCATATGCAAGACATAGAGAAAGAAGTAGGTAATATCGATATTGTTATTAATACAATTCCGCATCTCGTTGTGACAGCGAATGTTATTTCAAAAATGCCAGCTCATACGCTAGTTATTGATTTAGCTTCTAAGCCAGGTGGCACGGACTTTCGCTATGCGGAGAAGCGTGGAGTGAAGGCATTATTAGCACCTGGTCTTCCTGGGATTGTTGCACCGAAAACAGCAGGACAAATATTAGCGAATGTTCTTTCTCAGTTATTAATAGCGGATGCAATCGCAAAGGAGGATGATGAGAAATGAGTTTGAAGGGAAAACGAATTGGTTTCGGATTTACAGGGTCACATTGTACGTATGAAGAAGTTATGCCACATTTAGAGAAGTTAATTGCAGAAGGTGCAGAAGTACGTCCCGTTGTTTCTTATACTGTCCAATCAACAAATACTAGATTTGGCGAAGGGGAAGAATGGATTAAAAAGATCGAAGAAATAACCGGTTTTAAGGCAATTAATTCAATCGTTGGCGCAGAGCCACTAGGACCGAAAATTCCACTAGATTGCATGGTGATCGCACCACTAACAGGGAATTCGATGAGTAAATTTGCAAATGCAATGACAGACTCTCCAGTATTAATGGCAGCAAAAGCGACGCTTAGAAATGGGAAGCCTGTTGTGTTAGCTGTTTCGACGAATGATGCGTTGGGGCTTAATGGAGTAAATCTAATTACACCAACAAGGTGACGACAAAGCACGAACGCTTATATGTCGCCATCTTGAGGGAGCTTAGGGTAAAGCACAAGTTCGAAATCATCAAGTCTTTGCCACTTTTCTTTCTTATAAACAGCCTTTTCTAAAACCGATTTTAGGAGGCTGTTTTTCTTTTTCGGATCATCTGTTTTGAGGTACAGATCAAGAACATGCTCCACTTGAGGTATTGTATCTTTCTTCACCTTTTCCTTTTTGATTTCTGTTTTAATTTCTTTCTTTAATTTTTCCATCGTTGTAGTAATTTCATTAATACGATCAGAAACTACATTCGAACGTTCTAAAAACATATCGACAGTGTAAACACCACGCTCTAATAAATCATGCAAATTATTTTTTTGTTTTTGGACATCCACCAATTCTTTTTCAAGCTTTCGTAATGCAACCTCATTCATTTGAATAACTTGCGTTTCTTTCAATTTATCATCTTGCTTATGTTTTTCAAAATCAGCTTTATAATTGATGTACCATTCTTTTAAAGCCTCGAGTAAACGCTTCTCAATTAACTCAGTATAACTTGATTTATTTTCACAACCACGGTGTTTACAATCCATAGTTTCCTTTCGGTTTTTCGGATAACGTTGGACCATACTATAACTACACTTAGCGCATTTAATAATACCAGCCAATGGATTCTTTATTCCGTTCGTATTGTAAGGAACGTGGTACCTCGAATTTAATTTTTCTTGTACTTGCTCAAACAAACTTTCTGGGATAATAGGATCATGTTTACCATCAGCAATAATCCAATCTGATTTATCTTGTCTCGCACAGCTACGTTTCACAGCGTCAGGACGTTTTACTTCTTTTCGTTTTTGCCACGTGACTTTTCCGATATACACATTGTTTTTTAATATATCCAAGATGCTATAAGGATTCCATTCATTCCCTAACTTACTCTTATAGCCAAGATCGTTTAACTTGTTCCTAATTGCACTCGCACCCATATCCTCATTTGCATACCAATCAAATATCATTCTTATAACAGAAGCTTCTTCTGAATTAATTGTTAAAGTGCGCTCTCGCTTATTTAAACGGTGTATATCATATCCGAATGGTGCATGTGTACCAAGGTAATTTCCAGCCTCTACACTTGCAATACGGCCGCGTTGCATACGACGTGTAATAATCTTTAACTCCTTACGTGCCATAAATGCTTCAAATTCGCTATATTCTTCGTCCCACTCATCATTAAGGTCATAAGTCTTCCTAGGTGTCATAATCTTCGTATTCGAGCGTTTAAACGTCTCTAAAATGATTCCTTGCTCTTTCATACCACCACGACCTAAACGGTCCATATCCATACAAAGAACAACATCATATTTATTGTCTTCAATTTCTTCAAGTAGTGCTAACATTTCAGGACGTTTCACTAAGCTCTCGCCAGAAACAATTTCCTCACGGACAGATAAAACATTTAAGTTCATTTCCTTGGCAATTTTCAGCAGGGCAGAGCGGTGTTTTGCTAAAGTTTCGCCTTCGCCGCGATCCTCAGCTTCGAGATCGGCACGGGATTTTCTTAAGTAGATTGCGGTTTTCATCGTTAGACCTCCTTGTTAATATCTAATATACGAAAAATGGGCAGATGGAAGAAGTAAAAAGAAAGCTCCTGAAAAGGAGCTATAATAAATTTATTTTGAATTTATATTTACATTGATATCTATGCGTGCATTTGTTTCGGTGTTGGTACTTTCATTACTTTGTTGATTTGAATTTACATTTAGGCTTATATTTTCTTCAATAATTTGATCGGTTGGCATATCAAATTTTTTATACTTTAAATAAACTTCAGAAGAAAAATCGCATACATAGAATGTTTCTTCTGAAGTTGCAGAAGTTTCATAAAGAACAGTTCGATCTTCATCAATAATATATGCATGGATAAGCTCGAGCTTGCTGAATTCCTCTTCATCTATAGTAGTTACGATATACTTACTCTGAGGTGTGTTTCTAGTCTTATAAAGGGATTTCATTAGAATTAGACTATATAATAAAACCAGTGGAATTATAATGAATAATGCCGACCAAGATTTATATGTTGTTACAATTAGTAATGAAGGTATGTACCAAAGTAGGCTAAGTATTACATTTACTAGGCCTATTCTCTTAACAAGAGTGTATTTTTCTGTAGGAATTGTTTTTCTACTGGCATAATAAACAGTAAACATAAACATTATGGTTGAAAGGATTAAAAGGATACTTATCCAACCAGTCATAGCATTAACAGTAGATTTAGATAAGGAAATAAATTGTGAAATAGTAATCAATGGATAAAGATAAAAAGCAAAAAATATTAATAAGGCCTCCATTATAAATTTAAAATCATTTTGTTTCTCTCGTTCAGCTTTACTTATAAAAAGTTTATCAAATTCATTTGTAGTCCTATATTTAAGGACAAATTGATATATAACTACAAGAAAAGTAAGGGTAGCGGCTAATCCTCCTAACCCTTTGAGTACATTGGATATATCACTCATAAAAATCATAACTCCTTTTGATAATTTAATAAAACGTTTATTGCTGTAAAGAATCAGTAATAAACGTTATACATTATTGGACAGTAACAAATTTCGTAAAGAATGCCTTACGCTTTGCCTTATCATACACGTATGGATCGTTAAACTTTTTAACCCAAGACTTGTCTTCAACTTTTAAATCTTCAATCTTAAATCCAAGATATGAATTCAAAGAATTTCTATCCAAGCTAGTGCTATATGTTTTCCCATCGAATGGAAGAGTCATTTTCACCGTATTTAAATCTGGAAACTGTTTTAGTAATCTAGCAGGTTCGCTTACAAACATTTTTTCAATAGCATCTCCAGTTGAAAAATATTGTTTATATTGATCTTCTGTATTAGAGCTAGTAGGGTTAGCTGATTTATATGATGCAAATGAATCATGGAATGTAATTTCAGCCTCATTATTGTTAAGTTTCATATCTTTAATAAAATTGCCACCTCTGATGTTTTGGGCATAGGAAGTAAATTCTTTTTGTTTTTCTTCAGCCTTTTTTTGTTCCTCAGCTAATTTCTTCTCTTCAGCTTTTTGTTTGTCTTCAGCTTCTTTTTGTTCTTTAGCTTTTTGTTTCTCTTCGGCTTTTAGCTTTTCCTCAGCTTCTTTTTGTTCTTTAGCTTTTTGTTTCTCTTCGGCTTTTAGTTTATCCTCAGCTTCTTTTTGTTCTTTTTGTTTTTTATCTTTTTGTTTCTTTTCGGCTTTTAGTTAGCTTCTTTTTGTTCTTTATTTTTTTGTTTTTCTTCTGTCTTTAGCTTTTCATCAGCCTCTTTTTGTTCTTTATCTTTTTGTTTTTCTTCAGCTTTTAGCTTTTCTTCAGCTTTTTGTTTAGCGAGAATTTCTTGTTTTTCTTGTGGTGTCATGTTCATGTTAACTACAATTAATGAAATGATAGATAAAACAAAAGCTATACCAGTAAGCTTAAAGTATTTCTTAGTGGTTGGTTTCTTTTTTAAACGAAATACCAATGATGTAATTAGTAAAATGAACGTGGCTATCATTGCTATTGCAAATAGAAATGAGAAAAATATTTTCATCTATGTAACTCCTAACGTATAAAGTTGTATTTTAAATTCATATTAATAGGTTTTTAAACGAGCAAAATTTTCTGGAATCCCATAGATTTCAGCTACTTCTTGAATTGATAGATTAGTATCTTGATATTCAGAAATCATTTCATCAGTTAATAAGAGCTCGACTGCAAATGTATTTGCTTCAATCTCTAACCGATCTACAGAATACAGAGTTTTATTTCTTAAAAATGGAGTATTTGCTTTTGGGTGTAATAGGGCATGTCCAAGTTCATGAGCACACACAAAGCGTTGAGTAGTTTCGTCGATTTGATTATTAATATGAATGAATTTAAAGCGTTTATATGTGTTGTAAAAACCAAGAGTATTCCCAAGGTCTTCAAACAACACTATAATATTTTTTCGTCTAGCAATTTCAAATGGATTTGTTGTTGCATGTTTTTCTGCGATTTTGAGTGCGTATTCTTTAATTTCCATCTCTCGCTCCGTTCAATCCTTTTTGTACTTGTTTGGAGTGAATTTTTGTTTTGCTAATTGTTTTGCCATACGCATGGAGTTCTCCAGAGAAATACGAATCATTTCTTTTGTATGTTCGTCTATTGGTTCTCCGTCAAACATTAACGCTTCATCGCTGTTTTCTAGCTCTTCTAAGGTTTTTTCTAAATCACGTGCGATATCACGTTCTTCCTTAATCGATAATTTAGATGGATTATTCGATATCATTTCTTTTGTTTGTGTTCTATCTAATAAATAATCTGTTGACACCTCAAAAAAGTCTGCGATTTTCTTTAAAGTATCATAATCTGGTTCACGCTGACCTTGCTCATAATTAGCCAATTTTCCTCTTGAAAAGCCCAAGCGATCAGCAAGTTCATATTGACTTAGTTTTTGTTTTTTTCTAAGTTCCGAAATCTTTTTTCCAAGCATAAATTCTTCCTTCTTTCTAAATAAGAATAGGCGCTTTTTATTAATTATAGAAACGTTTAGTTTCTAAATCCACAAAGGAAACGAAAAGTTTCTAATAAATATTGACAGAAACATTTCGTTTCTATATATTGGAGATATGAGGAAACAAAATGTTTCTTTTGGAGGTGGCATTTTGAATAAAAAAAGAAATAAAATGATTGAATTTAGAAGTAATCAATCAAGATTAATCGTAGCAAAGAATTTGAAAATTACTCCTCAAATGCTAGGGGCAATTGAACGTGGCGATAGGACGCCTTCATTAGAATTAGCTAAAAGAATAGCTGATTTTTATAAAACTACAATTGATAATCTTTTTTTTTAGTTAAAAAGGAAACGAAATGTTTCTGGGAGGTGAGAAAATGCCATCAACTAACATGGCAGTACCAACAGATTCGTCGCATAAACATATAAAAAGCACTTCAAGAGGTGACACCATGAGCCAACAAGAAGAATATGCAGCGACTTATGAATTTGGAAAAACGAAAGTCCATGTTGTGGCTCCTGAGCCAAAATCGCAAAAAGATATTGATAAACTCCTTCAAGCATATTACAAGGCTGGTTGGGCCATCATCAAAGAAATGCAAGTGAAAGAAAACATTGAGGAATAGTTCCTCTCTTTTTACATGAAAAATAGACAAGTTACATATGTACTAAATTCATTGTAACCATTTGAAAACTAAATATGGAGGCGAACAGATATGGGAACAAGCATATACTGCAATTCAGCAATAGGGGAATTATTACAGAATGCTAGAGAATGTTGTGATAATGTTCAGCTGAAAACGAAGAAAGGGTTATCTAAGTACCTTGGTATTACACATGAAAGATTAACCCGTATTGAATCTGGACTTTCTAAACCAGAATTTGAGCTTGCGATGGATTGGTGCCATGCAACAGGAGCAAAGTTGAATCAACAAGCGATTAAACATATTTATGATGTTGGATTACCGCCTACAGATCCACGTTTAATTCAAGATGTAAATCTACAATTGATGAACTACATTAAACAAGCTGAAGAGGGGATTGCGGCAGCGAAGGAAATCATGAACCTACAAGTTGTAACAAGATCATGGAAATTTGATGAAAAGAAGAAACATGAATACGTAGTTCATGCAAAAGAAATTTTCGATACAATCCAAGCTACTCAATGTGTAGTACAAGCTCTTGAGCAAGTTCATTTCGGCATTATGGAACAAATACAAAGAAGTTGGTTGCAAAAGGCTATGGCGGAGAACGTTATTGTTCAATCGGTGGATAGCTTAATGACTTTAACAAAGATGCTGTAAAGGAGGAAGAAAAATGACAGTAGATTATAAGAAACCAAGTTTAAGAGAATATAAGGAACTAATACGCTATGATGCAAAACTAACTGGTGAAATTAAAATAGCAAAAACACTTGGTGAGGATTCAAAGTCAGTTGAGTTAAAGCAAGAGAAAAAGTTAGTGGGGATTCGCATCAAAATTATTGAAGCATCATTCATTTTGAAACATAAATGGGCAAAAGAAAAAGCTACCGCCTAGACAACAGTAGCTCTGAAAAATATCGTAAAGCAATTATAACATTATATAAATCATTTGGACAAGCCACTGTGCTTGTCGTTATGACCAGAAAGGGATTGTTCCTCCCATACCCCTACAATGTTCCTTTCTGGTTGTAACGATGTGTACAGCATCAATTTAATTAGAAAGGAGATGTAATTCATGAACGATAAAAACAATCATCTTCATGATCTAGTTCTTCCTGGGGATTTTTCGTTTGCAAATAAACTTCGTAACTGTATGAGTGAATGTATTTATAACATGTTTAATGCAGAATCAACCGAAGAATCAAATCACTGGGAAGAAGAGCTGGAGCGATGTATGAGGGAATTTAAAATGCTTCGTGATACAAAAGAGGAACATGAGGCATCGATGAGTTATCGTGTAGTGATTAAAGATTTAAGAGCAAGAGGAGTTAACGCTTCATTGGTAACACGTAGAAAATAAAAAAGTCTATCACTTGGCAGAGTGATAGATAAATGGTCTTGCAAAGATCTTAGGATTAATTATATCAAATTAGCATTCGTATAACAACGGAGTGTGCCGCATGCTTTTAGACAAATCATCACATAGAGTGTTGCTGAATCCTAAAGTGTTTCAACGAGCAACATCAACGCAACACTTAATTTACTTAGTAAACCAATATCTCAAAACAGGATACAAGAATTATCGCTTATTACGTGTAGAGGGCGGATTCGCGATATGTAAACGGGAGGATGAATAATATGGCAGTTTATAGACCAGTACATGTTTCATTTTGGCAGGATTCATTTGTTTTAGATCTTACACCGGAGGAAAAGTATTTCTACTTATATTTGATGACAAACAGTAAGACGTCTCAATCAGGAATCTATGAGCTTCCACTTCGTATCATTGAAACGGATACAGGGTACAACCGCGAAACTGTTATGAAGCTATTAGAACGTTTTGCAGAGTACGGGAAAATTAATTACAACCAAAAAACAAAAGAGTTGTTCTTAATCAACTGGTTGAAATTCAATCCGATTAAAAATGTAAACATTGAAAAGTGTGTTTTAAAAGAGATTCAATCTGTGAAGGACCAGGATTTTTTAGTCGATTTCTATGAAACTTGTTTGCAATTAGAGCGAGAGCAAGATTTTAAAATCCCTCGTATTAAGGAGTATTTATCAGTCCGTTTAGAGGGGCTTATAAGGGGCTTCCAAGACCCTAGGAAGGAAGAAGAAAAAGAAAAAGAAAAAGAAAAAGAACAACAACAAGAAGAACGCGCAGGCGCGGAAGAAGTTGTTGAAGTTAATCCAATTTCTTTTTACGAGCAAAACTTCGGATTCATTACACCTTTTATCGCAGATGGTATTCATGTTTGGATAGATGATTTAAATGCAGAGCTAGTTATTAAGGCTATGGAGATTGCTTTAGAGAAAAATACAAGAAACATGAATTACGTAAACACAATTTTAAGAGATTGGCATCTTAAGGGATTGAAAACAATAGCGGACGTTGAAGCAGCTGATAAAGCATTTCGTAATCAACGATTAGTAAAGGGACAGCAGCAAACTCAAGCACCTTATCAAAATAAAGGTCTATCAGCATCTACTAAAAATGTAATACAGCAGCAACAAGCATGGGAGCAGAACATTCCAACAGAAGAAGAACTTGCAGTACTTAACCAACAAAATGCGTGGTTGGCCCAATGAGTAACGCTATGATTCGTAATGTAGAAGCTGAACAAAGTGTTTTAGGTAGCATTATCCAAGAAGGCGATTTAATTAAAGATTGTCAGCTAAAGGCAAAACAGTTTTCTTTACCAACGCACCAAGTGATTTTTAAGGCGATGAGAGAGCTAGAAGATGCTGAGGTTCCAATAGACCTTGTCGCTCTCATGGGGAAATTCGATGAAAGTTTTATGAATCTGATTGGCGGAATTGAATTCTTTGTAAACCTGACAGAAGTTGTAACAACAACTAAAAACTTCTCGTATCATGAAGGTTTAGTGATTGAAGCTTGGAAGATGCGACATGCTCAAGAGGTTGCTGGTAATTTATATAATCGTCTTCAGCATGAAAGAGATATGAGCGCTATTAGTACATCGATTGATGAATTAAGCGCCATTGAGGAGACGGGTTATTCAGATGAATTTAACCTAAAGGAAACCCTAGTCGATCTGTATAAGAACATGCAAATTGATGTAGGGGATTTAACCGGTATACCAACTGGTTATGACGACTTAAACAGAATGACCGCAGGATTGCAAGAAGGTGATTTAATTATTATCGGTGCCCGCCCTTCGATGGGGAAAACAGCATTTGTATTAAACATTGCATTCCATGCAGCAAGCGCTCATACAGCAACAGGGGTCTTTTCTCTAGAGATGGGCGAAGAACAGTTACTTAAGCGTATGATCTCAAGTACTGGAAATATAGATGCTACGAAATTAAAGAACCCTAAAAAGCTATGTAATTTAAAGGATTGGGAAAAGATTAGTCAGGCTATGGGCTTGATAAATGATTTACCATTAGAAATTTACGATAAAGCAAATGTAACGATGCAAGAGATTTACGCAAAGACTAGGAAATTAAAGCGTAAGTATCCTGATAAAAAGGTGCTAGTCGCAATTGATTACTTGCAGCTTATTGTAGGTGATTCGAAGCATAGAGGAAACCGCATGCAGGAGATTGGGGAGATTAGTCGCAAGTTGAAACTTATGGCAAGAGAGCTAAATGTATGCGTGGTAGCATTATCACAGTTAAGCCGAGCTGTTGAAAGCAGACAGGATAAACGCCCATTACTATCAGATTTACGTGAGAATGGTCAAATTGAGCAAGATGCGGACTTGATCGCATTCTTATATCGCGAAGATTATTACGATCGTGAAACAGAAAATAAAAACATAACGGAAATCATTTTAGCGAAACAGAGAAATGGTCCAGTTGGTGTTGTTGAACTAGCATTTATTAAAGAATTTAGTAAGTTTGTAAATTTAGAGAGAAAGTTCAATCATCAACAGGAGGCTTAATTATGTTGTTACGTCAGGAAGTAGAACGTAGAAAATTAGCAATCATTCGTAAATTATTGGGATTTGGATTATCAGAAATTAATGGACGAACATTAGATCAACTAACACTAACGCAGCTAGAGGGAGTATTAATCGCAAGCTTGCAGGTATTGGAGGGAACACATGATGCCAAAGCAACTAACAATCTTTGATGTGGAACCAGTTGTATCATTTGATTCTAAGAAAGCTCAGATACATCGGTTGAATTCAAAACTACGGTATGCAGATGTAGTTGTACAAATACCACGTCAAGCCAAAGCGATTGATGAATTAAAAGCAACGACAGCGCCTGATGAGCGTTATGAATTATTTGAGGATTATACAATTGGGATTTGGCGTTATAA
Source organism: Bacillus sp. AR13-1 (assembly GCF_008042285.1). Lineage (NCBI taxonomy): Bacteria > Bacillati > Bacillota > Bacilli > Caryophanales > Bacillaceae > Bacillus > Bacillus sp. AR13-1. The sequence continues at coordinate 4,963 of NZ_QNUA01000010.1, read as the reverse complement.
GCGAGTGGAGGATAAACAATTTGTATGGGAAGAAGCTGAAGAGATATGTAAGCGAGCAAGGGATAGCAAAGAGCCGATTCCAATACGGCTTCATTTATCTCTTGAACAATCATTTGTTCCAGAAAATGTTGTGCGATATTTGTAGACAAACAAAAAAAGCCGAGATTGCTCCCGACTTGCTTCGACAAAGTAATTATAACATATGGGAGTGATCTTGGTGGGAATTAGAAAAGAAAATCTTGTAGAAATGACAGCTGAAATAGATTTGAAAATAAACGGAATATATGTTGTTAAAAATGGTCAGGTCCAACTAATAGAACCACCCCAAGGTGGATTTGGTGAACAATCATTTGTATATCAAAGTGGAAAAGTAATTCGTCTGGAAGAACGAAAAACACGTTTACTTTAATCAAATTTGAATTTTATTAAGAAAGTGGACTAAAAGCATTGATAACTAGATGGGAAAAAGAGCATCATCACTGAAATAAAAAAGCCCTGCACACAGGGCATCTAAAAGATACCTTAGCAATAACGACGATTAGGGGGACGTATTAGCTAAGGTATCTGGATGGATGGATGCATACTAAGTATGCAATCAAGAGCATTGTTGAATGTATTGGGATATTCAACACGTTAAGAATAACATGAAATTTCAGTTAATTCATCCGGTAAATTTGTCCAAAAAAGGTGCTTCTATAAAAGTTTTTCACCTAAGAATTGGATTCATGGATCTTAACATAAGCGTTATTTTAACTGAAAGAGCATCCAACCTTTATTTAAAGGCTCTTTGATTTTAACTTCAGGTGTGTCTCTAATTGAATAGTTATCACGAAAATTTACAACAGCAGAAACTTTTTGCTTTTTATTATCTGCCACATGTCCGTATAGGTGGATTTCATGTGTTTTATATTCTTCTGAAGGTTCAACTTTTTTAATTATAATATCAAGATCCTTTTCTTTTTTAAAGTAACCGATAGTTACTAGTTCAGCAGTTTTACTTACTTCCGGCCATTCTTCACTGTATTCTTTTGGAACGAATTGAGATGAAACAAAGTGTATAAATAAAATGGGGATAGTAATAAAAGCTATACATACAATGCCATAACGTAATAATTTTCTTTCCACAAACTGTCACCTACCAATGGTGTTTTGTTTAATCAAGTTAACAATCTATATATTAAACCATTAGTAACCAGGAAAACATTCTTTTAGGTGACATTAGTATTACAGATTTGTAAGGTTTATAAGAAAAATGAATCAATGAAAATTCCACAAAATAGTTATTTTAATTAAAGTAAGAAGGTTAAAAGTTATCTTAATCTACGTGATTCATAAAGGTTAAGTAGAGTCGCTTTATGAATCACGTTTCTAACCTAATTAATCATCCTACCTGAAAAATACTTACATTTGCAGATACATTTATTAAAGAGCCACCATCACTATTTGAGAGAGTGATAGTACCCGCTAAAGAAGTATTATTTATTAAAGTTAATGTTGAAGGAACAACTGTTACTGTAAAAGCAACAGTACCTTGATTTAAGGAATGGGGTGACCCTGTCCCAAACCGTCCGCCTGGAATTGGTGTACCGTTTAGTGCAAAGGAAAATTGGTTTTCACGAGAAGATTCTAATTGAAATTCTGCTACATATGTTCCTAGTGTATTAATTATAATATTTCCAGTACTTGCTATGTGGGTAAGGGCGGTTCCTATTATAGGTCCATTTGTATTAAAAGTAACATTACCTCCTACTACAATTGACTGGTTGGTAGTATCAAAAGCATATAGATAGTTTGTTAATCCTACGCCAGCGGGTCCAGTCGATCCGGTAGCACCAGTCGATCCGGTAACACCAGTTGGTCCGGTAGCACCAGTCGATCCGGTAACACCAGTTGGTCCGGTAACACCAGTTGGTCCGGTAACACCAGTCGATCCAGTAGCACCAGTCGCTCCTGTAATACAAGTTGTGNAGTCGATGACAACCAAGTTCTCCGGTTGACCCCGTGGATCCAGTAGCACCAGTTGGTCCGGTAGCACCAGTCGGTCCAGTAACACCAGTTGGTCCGGTAACACCAGTCGATCCAGTGTTGGTCCGGTAGCACCAGTTGGATAATGTGGGAGAATAATATGGTTAATATCCATAAGCGGAAATTTATTGAATATATCTTTGTTTTTGTAATCTATCAAAATCACCTCACTTGTGTGTTTAGAAAAATAGTAAATTTAATTTTTTATTAATACCTCATTTTTATACTATTAATTCAATTTATTTTGGAAACAGCGAATAACTACTATAGGGCATTAGTTATTAGTTTAAATCTCAATAAAATCGTTATTTGGAGGGGAACGGAAAATGAATAAAGAGGTACAAAGTTTAGTTGAACAAACAAAAATGTTTTTCCAAAAGGCTTTTGTAAATAGTAGTAATGAATTGATATTCGATATTAGAAGCAATCTTTATTTTAGATTGGAAGATGTAAAAACAGTTCTTGATTTTAAATGTAAAATGTTTGCTTGGTTATCAAGACCAATAAGCAAAGGTTTAAGTGATTATAAGGCTAGAAAAATATTAAAAAGTTTTAATCAGTTATTAGGGACAGGCTTTACAAAACACGAAATGCTATTGATTTATGATCGTTTAGGAAATGACGTGAATAGAAAATTATGCATGAAGTTTATTGAATCAAATTATGACTTGTTGTTGCTGTGTGAAAACTAAACCAAAACGCTATTTTATAAGAAAAGGGGAACGGGAATGAAAACGAATAAATTTCGCGCTTGGCATAAAGAAAAGAAATGTTGGATCAGTCTCCATAACAACGGATATTCATTTAACCCGAATAACGGTCAAATTTATTACGAAGGATTGAATATAACAAGTCGCATTGATTTAATGCAATATACAGGTTTAAAAGACAAGAACGGCAAGGAGATTTATGAAGGGTATATTTTGAAATTTAGCGGAAATGTAGTGGCTTTAGGGATTGTCAAATACAATGAAAATTTCGCTACATATCAAGCATGCAACGGAAATAGCGGATGGTTATTTGGAAATGAAAGTGGAACTAATATAGAGATTTTAGGTAATATCTACGAAAATCCAGAGTTAGTAAAAAACTAAACAAAAACTTCATTTTGTAGAAAAGGGGAATGTTTGAAATGGACAGGGAGATGGCAAGGGCACATTTTAAAAATTTAGGTTTAAGTTATGAAAAAATCAACAAAGAAGATATCAATTGTTTGCTAGAAATTATATCTTCAGAATTATCCTCTTATCTTGAGCACGGAGGGGAATATGCTCAACAAATGAATATGAAATTGAGTAAGTTAAGGCTTAAAGACGTAAAAGTGTTGAAAAAAGGTTTGCAGTATGCGCGAATTCAAATAGATGGTAGTTACTTTAAAAGAAGAGAGGCTATAACATTTAGCAGTACTGGATTTATTGGATTTGGTGGAGAACTTAGTGATTCCAATGTAGATCCAATATTAAAAGCTTTTTGTAAATGGTGTGACAAGATTATTGAAAATAAAAAAGCAGCAACCTTAGATGTTTTACAGGACGCACTAGATTCATTGATGACAGAGTGCAGAAATTGGATGTATGTAGTACCGCATACTAATCAAAGAGGATTTAGTACTGATAAAGAATATTTTTTCAATCATGAAGACTTCAAGATGTTCAGAACACCAGATGAGGTCGGTATAGCTGTTAAAAATGATAAAGGAACTTTTGAACATTTTAGTTACACTGAATTTTTATCATTCTTTGTTCGCACTTAAAAGAGCAGCTAGCAAAAGCTAACTGCTCACCTAATGGAGGTCTTGTCTCAACTAGGTTATCTATAGTATTGACGTAATATTGGGTTTTATTCAAGCAAACCTTAAAGAGCACCTTTGAATAGTGCTCTTTAAGGGAAAAGTGAGATGTTGAAAAGTAAATTAGGGTTTTTTACTTCGAGATAATATATGACTATTTCATCATAATGTGACGATGAATCACAAAAGAGCAGTTAGCTTTTGCTAGCTGCTCAGTCTTAAAGAAGATCTAAATGGTTACAGCACATTAAAGATGGGTTATCTACAGTATTGACGGAATATTGATTTTTATTCAGTGGAGCTTATAATCTACAAATTAGATTACGATATTCGCTATTACCCATATCGCCCAGAATAGAACTAAAAATTCTATTGTAATCCAAAGTGCTTTTTTCTCAGGTTTTTTAAACTCTTTTATTAAAGAGAAAACAGCACTTATTGCTATAAGGATGAAAAGAACGAGTCTTATTGTATCTGGCATTTTAACCACTCCTAATTTCAAATTAAATTCATTATATAACGATTTTTAAATTTTTAGATAATTATTGGTGAGAATTAAGCAAAATTTAAACAAAATAATCCTTTGAATAGAAAGTGAGGTTAAAAGAATGGAAGAAAACTTAAAGCTATTAGGCGCAGATGGAATGTGGGGAATGGAGTTTAAAGGGAATAAGGTCAATGTGTATGACGATGAAGGATACGTATTGGAAAGTATGACAAAAAGGGAGCATGTTCAGGAAGCTATCGATTTCCTTGAAGAATGTAAAGAACAAATGGAATAGAAAGTGAGGTTAGGAGAAATGTCTAAATTAAAGAAAAAGAAAACCAGAAAAGCTATTGCTCGACGTGCGAAATCCTTTGAAAAATATAGAGTTAAAAACGCTTGGAGAAATATTTTTGTACAAGCTGGTATTTTAAAGTGAAAAGAAACTGAATATAGTCCGGCTAGAAAACTAGAGGACACCAATTTTTAGAGCAGCAATCAAGCTGTTTTAAGAAATGGTGTCCTCTTTATTTTTGAAAGGGGATGTAGAGAATGAAGAACTTAAAAGATCAAATACGTGAATGGAAAAAGCAATCTAAGGAAGTAAAGAAGAAACATAAGAAAAAGAAAGAAGAGAAGCTAACCACTCGTGAAATTGAAGATTT